>JAEYZI010000065.1 GCA_023428065.1 Actinomycetes bacterium
TACCTGAACCGGGCGCGGGTCCACCTCCGCGCCGACATCACCCCAAATCTGGACATTAGATATCCAGTTAACGAGAGGAAAGAGAACATGACCCGAACCCCGATCCGCGACGCGTCGCCTGCGACCTACCAGGCCCTGCTGGCGCTCGACGGCCGGCTCAAGGAGGCGCTCGGCGCGGTGCTCTACGACCTGGTCAAGCTCCGCGCGTCGCAGCTCAACGGCTGCGCCTACTGCGTCGACCTGCACACGCGCGACGCCGCGAAGCACGGCGTGAGCCTGCAGCGCATCCACGCGGTCGTGATCTGGCAGGACTCGCCCTTCTTCACCGCCGCCGAGCGCGCGGCACTGCAGCTCACCGAGGCGGTGACGCGCCTCTCGGAGACCCACGTTCCGGATGCCGTGGTCGCCGCCGCGCTCGCCGAGTTCGACGAGGCGCAGGTGGCGGCGCTCATCGCGCTCATCGTGACGATCAACGTGTGGAACGGGATCGGCGTCACGGTCCGCTGCTGGACGCCGCGCCTGCGGGGCTGACGCGGCTAGCATCGACCCGATGCCGACCCCGCCGCCCGACGCCGCCCCGGAGCTGCCCGCCGACCCGGACACCGACGTCGTCGAGGTGCGGTCGGGCGCCCCGGCGGCCGCCCTCGGCGTGGCGCTTGTCACCCCCGCGAACCTCGCGGTCGTCTTCGTGGGCGGCACGCTCGGCACGGCGGCGCGCGAGGCGCTCGGGCTCGCGCTGTCCGCATCCGGAGTGCCCGCATCCGGGGTTCCCGCATCCGGGGTGCCGTGGGCCGTGCTCACCGCCAACCTCGCGGGCGCCTTAGCGCTCGGCGTGCTGCTCGAGGCGCTCGCGCACCGCGGGCCCGACCGCGGCATGCGGCGCACCGTGCGGCTGCTCGTCGGCACGGGGTTCCTCGGCGGCTTCACGACCTACAGCGCGCTCGCGAGCGACACGGCGCAGCTGTTCGCCGCGGGCGACGGCTGGCTCGCGTCCGGGTACGCGCTCGGCACCGTGATCGTGGGTGCGGGCGCGACGCTCGCCGGCATCCTGCTCGGCTCGCGGCGACGCGCGGGGGTGCCGCGATGACGCCGGGGCTCTTCATCGTCGTGGCGCTCGCGGGGGGACTCGGGGCGGTGGCGCGCTTCGTGCTCGACACCGCCATCCGCTCGCGCCGCGTCACGCGGATGCCGTGGGGCACGATCGCGATCAACCTCTCGGGTTCGCTCCTGCTCGGCCTGCTCGTGGGGCTCGTGGGCGCGGGCGTGCTCGCGGGGGAGTGGCTGTGGGCGCTCGGCACGGGCTTCCTCGGCGGCTACACGACGTTCTCGACGGCGAGCTTCGAGACGGTGCGCCTGCTGCAGCGGCGGGCGTGGGGTGCGGCGGCGCTCAACGCGTTCGTGCAGCTCGCGGCGGCGACGGGGCTCGCCGCGCTCGGCCTGTGGCTGGGGTCGTCGGCGGTGGGCTGAACCGGGCGCCCGGGGTCTCTTGACTTCGCCCCAGATCGGGCGCACGATGCTCGCGTGCTCGATCGAGGCATCCGATGAGCGCGCAGTCGCATCGCGACGCGCTGGCCTTCCGCGCACTGCACGAGGGGCCCGGCTTCGTGCTCCCGAATGCGTGGGATGCCGGCTCGGCGCGCGTGCTCGCGGGGCTCGGATTCCCCGCCGTCGCGACGACGAGCGCGGGCATCGCGTGGTCGTGCGGGGTGCCCGACGGGGGCGTGCTCGGGGCGCAGCGGATGCTCGACCGCGTTGCCGAGATCGTCGCGGCGTGTCCGGTTCCCGTCTCCGCCGACCTCGAGGCGGGCTACGGGCCCGACCCCGCGGATGTCGCGCGCACGGTGAGCAGGGCGCTCGCGTCGGGAGTCGTGGGCGGCAACCTCGAGGATGCCGAGGGCGGCGAGCTCTTCGACCTCGATCGCGCGGTCGATCGGGTGGCGGCCGCGCGCGCGGCGGCGCCGCGGGACGCCTTCGTGCTCAACGCGCGCACCGACGCGTACTTCGTGGGCGGCGTCCCGGATCCGTTCGCCGAGACGGTGCGGCGGGCGGAGCGCTACGCCGAGGCGGGTGCCGACTGCGTCTTCGTGCCGGGTGTGGGCGACGCGGATGTCATCCGGCGCCTCGCCGCGGAGTTGCCGGTGCCGCTCAACATCGTGGCGGGCCTGGCGTCACCCGCGATCGACGTGCCGACGCTGTTCACGCTCGGCGTGCGCCGCGTGAGCCTCGGCGGCAGCATCGCACGCGCGGCGCTCTCGACGATCGAGCGCGCGGGGGAGGAGCTGCGCGACGCGGGCACTCTCGGCTTCCTCGACGGCGCGCTCCCGTACGCGGAGGTGCAGCGGCGCTTCGCGCTGTGACGGGCGCTCGTCGGCTGACGCGCAGCCGCTACGCGTCGACCTCGTCGAGCCGCGCGATGACCACCTCGAGCAGTCGCGCGAGCTCGCCGCGCTCCGTGTCGCTCAGGTCTTGCAGCACATCCGACTCGACGACGTCGGACCCGCGGATCGCGAGGGAGAAGAGCTGCCATCCCTCGTCGGTGAGGCTCACGTAGACGCGCGTGCGGTTGGCGGCGTCGGGCGTGCGCTCGACGAGCCCGCGTTCGGCGAGCTTGTCGAGGCGGTGGGTCATGGATGAGGGGGCCACGCTCGTGAGGTCGGCGAGCTGGCTGGGGGTGAGCGGCTCGCCGGCCTTGGCGAGCGCCGTGACGACGCCCCACTCGCCGGCGGCGATGTCGAGGTCGGCGAGCTGCCGCGCGTACCACTGGTCGAGCTTGCGGTTGAGGCTCTGCACGGCCGTGATGACGCGCTGCACCGACTCCTCGCCGCCGGCCTTCACGTAGGTGGCGACGGCGCGGCGGTACTGCTCCTGGGCGCTCTGCGGGGCTCTGGCCATGGCTGATTGTCCCACGAACGATTCGAATGCTAATATTTCGATATCGAAAGCTTCGACGTCGAAGCGACAACTATCACTTCGACGGAGGAACTCATGCGCGCCCGGCTTCTCGTGCTCGCCTCGGCGATCGGATCGCTCGGCTGGGGCGCCGTGCTGCCGTACCAGTTCGCGTACGCCGCCGAGACGCGCGGGTGGGGGCTGCTGCTGGCCGCGGCATCCGCCTCGCTCTTCTCGCTCGGCGCGCTCGTCGCAGCGCCGCTCGGCGGTCGCCTCGCCGACCGCCGGAACCCGGTGACGGTCGCCGTCATCGCGCAGCTCGTGGGTGCGGCCGCCGTCGGCACGCTCGTGTTCGTGGGCGACGCCGCGACGTTCCTCGTGGGCATGCTCGTCTTCGGGCTGGGGCTCGCCGCCGCCGTGCCGGCGAAGCAGGTGCTCGCGCTGCAGTGGTCGTCGAGCGGCGACCGCCGCAAGATCTTCGCCTACAAGTTCACGGGCGAGTCGCTCGGCATGGCGGCGGGCGCGTTCCTCGCGGGGCTCGTGGTCGACCTCGACCGCGTCGACGGGCTCGACGTGGGCTTCCTCATCGCGGCGGGCGGCTTCGTGCTGTCGTCGGCGATCATCTGGGCGGCCGGGCGCGTAGGTGGGGGAGCGACGGATGCCGTGCTCCGCTCCGACGAGTCGTTCGGCGGCGAGGCCCCGGCATCTGCTGTCGATGTCTCGTCGACCGTGCAGCAGGCGAACACCGGCGCGATCGCGGTGGTCGACGCCTCCGGACGCCGCAGCCAGCGCGGTGCGCTGCGCACGATCTTCGCCGACCCGGCGCTGCGCTGGACGGCCGTGCTCACGACGGCGCTCGCGCTCGGCTTCTACGCGCAGTTCGAGTCGGGGCTGCCGGCGTACGCGCTCACGGTGCTCGACGTCGACGCGTCGGCGATCGGTCTCGCGGCGGCGGTGAACTGCCTCGTGATCGTGGCGCTTCAGGTGCTCGTGGTGAAGCTCACGGCGAAGCGCAGCGCCCCCGCACTGCTCATGGTCGTGTCGGGCATCTGGGTGTTCTCGTGGCTACTGCTCTCGGCGGCGCACCTCGCGCCGGGGCTCGCGGCGGTGATCTTCATCACCACCTACGGCGTCTTCGCGGTGGGCGAGACGATGTACAGCCCCGTGCTCAACCCGCTCACGGCGTCTTTGGCGCCGCGCGGCATGGTCGGCCAGACCCTCGGCACGATCGGCGCCCTGCAGACCGCATTCTCGGCGGCCGGCCCGCTCGTGGCGGGCGTGCTGCTCGGTGCGGGCCTCGCGGATGCGTTCCTCGTGCTGCACATCGCGATCAGCGTTGTGGCGCTCTACGCGGCGTGGCGGATCCGCGGGATCCTGCGGGGGCGGGAGCGGATGCGGGCGGCGGCTGCCGCGTCGGTGCGCGCGAGCGAAAGCAGCGAGCCGCCGACGAGCCCGATCGGGCTGGTGGGCGCGGGGGCGTAGCTCTCGGAGAGCGGCCCCACATCTGGGGCGCGCCCTCACGCAGCATCGGGAGGATCCTGTCAGCGTGAGCGAGAATTCGTCATCTGCCGGCGCTGGTGCCCGGCGCGAGTACGAGCGCCGCGCGGCACGCGACGAGGCGCGCATCCGCGAGACGTGGGGGCAGGGCAAGCTCGGCACGCTCGCGGTCGCCCTGACGCCGGAGCGGCAGAGCACCCGCGCGTGGAGCACAGGGGCGATCGGTGAAGAAAAGGTAGGGCGCCACCTCGACTCGATCGCCGGCGAGACGGTGCGTGTGCTTCACGATCGTCGAGTGCCCGGGCGCAAGTCGAACATCGACCACATCGTCGTCACGGCACACGGGGTGTGGGTCGTCGACACGAAGCGCTACAAGGACAAGGGGCCGAGCCTCCGGGTGGACGGCGGCATCATCCGCCCGCGCACCGAGGTGCTGCTCGTGGGCGGACGCGACCAGACGAAGCTCGTGGATGGAGTGCTCGGCCAGGTCGAGCGCGTCGCGTCGGTCGTGGGCGAGGTGCCCGTGCGCGGTGTCCTCTGTTTTGTCGATGCAAAGTGGCCTCTCATCGGAGGCGGATTCGTCACGCGCGGTGTCGAGGTGCTGTGGCCGGGGAAGCTGCTGAAGCTGCTCCAAGCGCCCGCGGCCGACACCTGCGACGTGGGCGCCGTGGCAGCGTCCCTCGAGCGGGTGTTCCGCCCGTCCGTGAGGGGCTGAATCGTCTCCTGAGCGCACCGGCGAGAGGTCGCGACCTCGTCGATATATGTCGTGGGTACCGGCCTGCCGCCTGAACGGGGACGTGCGCAGAAGCGCCGGGGCTCCCTACGCTCGCCTCGACCCGAGGAGGATGCATGCCCGGACCCGGATTCGCCGTGATCGACCTGGAGACCACCGGACTGTTCCCCGGCGGATACGACCGCATTGTCGAGCTTGCCGTGGTGCACGTCGACGAAAACGGCCTGATCACCGGCCAATGGGAGACACTGCTCAACCCGGGGCGCGATCTCGGCCCGCAGCAGATCCACGGCATCCGGGCGGCCGACATCCTGGACGCGCCCACCTTCCTGGAGGTCGTGCCGCAGCTCGTAGACCTACTCGCGGGACGGGTGCCGGTGGCGCACAATGCTCGCTTCGACTCTGGTTTTCTCTTCGCCGAGCTCGAGGCGGCGGGCGTCGAGCTGTGGCAGCGGCCGGAGTTCCTGTGCACGATGTTGCTCGCGCGCGACTACCTCCCGGGCTCGAGGCGCGCGCTCGCCGACTGCTGCGACGCGTTCGATATCCCGCTCGAGGGTGCCCACCGCGCGAGCGTGGACGCCCTCGCGACGGCGAGCCTGCTCTCGGCCTACATGGCGTCGGATCCGAACACCTCGCTCTGGTTCGAGGCGCTCGAGCGGGCCGCTGCCTTCGGCTGGCCGCCGATTCCGGACGTCGTGGCAACGCGCGCCTGGCGCGCGCGACCCGACACGGTCGCCGAGATCACGGCGGCGAGCTTCCTCGAGCGCATCACGCGCAAGCTGCCCGAGTTCGCGGGCCCCGCCGAGCACACGGAGTACCTCGCGATGCTCGACCGAGCCCTCATCGACCGCCATATCTCGGCGACCGAGGCGCACGCGCTCGTAGCGCTCGCTGAGGAGTTGGGCATCGACCGCGCTTCCGTCGTCGCCCTGCATCGCCGCTATTTCGACGATCTCGCCGCCGTCGCCTGGGCCGATGGCGAGCTGACGGACGCGGAACTCGCTGATCTGGTTGCCGTCGCCGATCTGCTGGACATCCCGACGGAGGCGATCGGTGAGGCGACGGATGCGTCGCGCTGGGTCGCGGCGTCGGCATCGGTCGTCGACTCGGCAGCTCACCACTTCGCGCTCGCGCCCGGCGATCTGGTGGTGCTGACGGGGGAGATGTCGATGCCCCGCGCCGCGATCGAACTCGAACTCGTGTCGCGCGGCTACACGCCGTGGCCCGCGGTGACGAAGAAGGTGGCGCTCGTGGTGGCGGCCGACCCGGACTCGCTCTCGGGCAAGGCGCGTAAGGCACGCGACTACGGGATCCCCGTGGTGGGCGAGAGCGCGTTGTGGGGGTTGCTCGGGGCGTGAGCGGGGTCGAAGCCGAACCGCACGGAAGCACCTGGCATCCGTCCCCCTGGGCCCGCGTATTCGGGCGTGCGTCGAGGGGATCACTCGAACTGCGCGCTGACCAGATCCGGATCGCATCCGATGTCGTGACGACGATCCCCGCGGACGAGCACGCGAGCATCCGCGTCGAACGCCGCGGGCCGTGGTGGGAGCTCGTGCCACCATCGGGCGCACCCCTCCGTGGGCTGTCGACGCGCTCAGTGACCGAGTTCCGTGCCGCGGTCGAGCTCGCTGTGGCCGACCACGACGCGGCTGCGGCGAATGTGCGGATCGTGACGTGGTGGTCCGAGCTGCACGCGGCGTTCGCCGCAGCGTGGAGTCACCGACGGTGGATCACCGAGGCCGACATCGCCACCTGGGATGCCACCCGAACCCAGGCCATCTCGCCCGACCTCTCCGGCCCGGCTACGGCGGCGCTCATGCGGATCATCGACGCCACGGCCTGGGACGCGGCGCGCTCACCCGACTCGATCCGCCGCTGGACCGAGGCGCAGAACTCGGCCCTCGTCGATCTGCAGCTGCGCGACCACAAGCAGTTCTTCGACACCATCGAGAAGTCGCCGCTCACCGAGGAGCAGGCTCGCGCGGTCGTGTGTTTCGACAACCGGGTGCTGCTGGTGGCATCAGCCGGCTCCGGCAAGACGTCGACGATCGTCGCGAAGGCGGGGTGGACGGTTCGGCAGGGCATCGCCCGGCCCGACGAGATGCTGCTGCTCGCCTTCAACACGGCCGCAGCGAACGAGTTGGGCGAGCGGCTCGACGCGCGTCTCCGTTCGGCCGGGCTCGACCCGGAGGGCGTGCGCGCACAGACTTTCCACGCGTTCGGTCTACGAGTGATCGGCGAGGCGACGGGCCGGAAGCCGCGGCTCGCCGCCGGTCTCGAGGTCGACAACGGCCTCGGCCTGCTGGCCGCTGTGGTGGACGCGCTGAAGGCGTCGTCGGATGAGTTCGCCGTGAAGTGGTGGCTCATGCAGAACGTGCTCGGCGTGCCGATCGACGTGGAAGACGAGCCCGACCCCGACAGCTACGACGCCGAGAACCGTCGCATCGGCTTCCGCACGATCGACGGCGATGTGGTGAAGAGCGCGGGGGAGCGCGCGATCGCGAACTGGCTCGCGCAGTGCGGCGTCGATGCGCTCTACGAATACCCGTACTCAGTGGATGTCGCCGATGCGCAGCACTCGCAGTACCGGCCGGACTTCTTCTACCCCGAGGCCAAGGTGTGGCACGAGCATTGGGCCTTCGTCGACGGCGAGGAGGTGCCGCCGAGCTTCGACGGCTACCTCGAGTCACGCGCCTGGAAGAAGGCGTTGCACGCCGAGCACGGCACGCCTCTCATCGAGACGTCCTGGAGCCAGTTCGCCGACGGCACCCTCTTCGATTCGCTGGATGCGCAGTTGCGTGCCCACGGCATCCAGCCCGATTTCGACCCGACGCGCCCACCGAAAGACCTGCCGCTGCTGACCGACCGCGAGATGCTCACGCTGTTTCGCACGTTCATGACGCACGCGAAGAGCAACCGGCTGGGTGAGGCCGATCTTCGTGCCCGAGCTCGAGGCACCCGCACGGGCGTTCCTGATTGGCGTGAGTCGACGTTCCTCGACCTCTACGTCGCGATCCGCAGCGAGTGGGATCGCCGGCTCGCGGCGTCCGACGAGCTCGACTTCGACGACATGCTGAACCAGGCGACGGACGCGATCGAGTCGGGTGCGTGGCCGTCACCGTATCGCGTGGTGTTGGTCGACGAGTTCCAGGATGCGAGCCACGCGCGGGCGCGGATGGTAGCGGCGCTCGTCGCGGCGCCCGACCGGTTCCTGTTCGCGGTGGGGGATGACTGGCAGTCGATCTACCGTTTCGCGGGGTCGGACATCGCGGCGATGACGCGGTTCGAGGAGACGTTCGGCCGCGGGCAGGTGCTGCGGCTCGAGCGCACCTTCCGCAACGGACAGCAGCTGTCGACGATCGCGGGCGACTTCGTGATGCAGAACCCGGCGCAGCTGCGCAAGACGGTGCGGTCGGAGCTGTCGTATGCCTCGCCGATCGCGCTCGTGCGTGCGGAGCACGACGGAGCGGTGACGCAGGCGATCGCCGACCGGCTGCGCGAGATCCAGTC
>JAEYZI010000031.1 GCA_023428065.1 Actinomycetes bacterium
CACGCGGCGTTGCTGCATCAGGCTTGCGCCCATTGTGCAATATTCCCCACTGCTGCCTCCCGTAGGAGTCTGGGCCGTGTCTCAGTCCCAGTGTGGCCGGTCACCCTCTCAGGCCGGCTACCCGTCGTAGGCTTGGTGAGCCGTTACCTCACCAACTACCTGATAGGCCGCGAGCTCATCCTGGACCGAAGTTCTTTCCAGACGCTGAAGATGCCTTCGCGTCTCGTATCCGGTATTAGACGTCGTTTCCAACGCTTATCCCAGAGTCCAGGGCAGATTGCTCACGTGTTACTCACCCGTTCGCCACTGATCCGGAGGGAGCAAGCTCCCTCGTTCACCGTTCGACTTGCATGTGTTAAGCACGCCGCCAGCGTTCGTCCTGAGCCAGGATCAAACTCTCCGTAAAGGTTTGGTAGCACGACGCCGCTGCGAGCAGGGCGCCTGCAGAACCGTTGCGTTCACCGCGGGGAAAACCGCGGATCGTGCGAGTTGATCTGACTGAAAGGATCGTCTACTGACAATCCGTCAATCCAAAGGAATCTCAGTCCGACCTAGGGTCGGACGTCGAGGTTTTTGGCATTTGACATAGTGCACGCTGTTGAGTTCTCAAGGATCGGGCGCACCTGTCGCTCACCGTCTCCGGTTCGCCTTCAGGGCAACTTCTCCATCCTAGCCCCCTCGTTCCGTCTGTCAAATCGACGCGCCGGGAGCGATGCTCCGGGCTGCGGGCGACGACCGCGGTCTCCGAGAGGAGGACTTCCATCTTAGACCATTGGTCACTCGGATGCTGGATCCGATTCAGATGGGGTTCGGTTCTCCACTTGAGGGGGCGGGGCCTTCCGGCCGCTTCGCTCTTCCCTTTGGGGCGAACAAGTAAGACATTACGTGGCATCCCGGGTCGGCGCCAAATCGCGCCTGCATCCCGGGCGTGTCGCGCCGCCCGGCGGGGTGCGACGTCACTCCAGAACGACGCCCGCGAGGGTCTTCTTGCCCCGTCGCAGCACGGCACGGCCCCCCGCGAGCGCGGCACCCGCGAGGGTCGCCGCCTCGTCGTCGACCTTGGCGTTGTTGAGGTACACGCCCCCCTGGGCGAGCGCGCGCCGCGCCTCGGACAGGCTCGAGCACAGCCCCGTCTCGACGAGCGCCTGCACGACGGTGGTCCCCTCCCCCAGTCGTGCGTTCGGCAGCTCCTCGACGGCCGCGGCGAGCGTCGCCGCGTCGAGCGAGGCGAGATCCCCCTGCCCGAAGAGCGCCTCGGACGCCGCGATCACGGCATCCGTCGCCTCGCGGCCGTGCACGAGGGTCGTCACCTCCCGCGCGAGGGTGCGCTGCGCCTCCCGCCGGAAGGGCTCGTCGCGCACCTGCTGCGCGAGCGTCTCGATCTCGGCGCGCGTGAGGAACGTGAAGACCTTGAGCCGGTCGACGACGTCCGTGTCGTCGGTGTTGAGCCAGAACTGGTAGAAGCGGTAGGGGCTGCACATGTCGGCGTCGAGCCAGATGGCGTTGCCCTCGCTCTTGCCGAACTTGGTGCCGTCGGAGTTCGTGATGAGCGGCGTGCCGAAGGCGTGGACGCTCGTCCCTTCGACGCGATGGATGAGGTCGGTGCCGCTCGTGAGGTTGCCCCACTGGTCGCTGCCTCCGGTCTGCAGCACGCAGCCGTAGGCGCGGTAGAGCTCGAGGTAGTCCATGCCCTGCAGGATCTGGTAGCTGAACTCGGTGTAGCTGATGCCCGCGTCGGAGTTGAGCCGCGCCGCGACCGCGTCCTTCTTGAGCATCGTGCCGACACGGAAGTGCTTGCCGATCTCGCGGAGGAAGTCGATCGCCGACAGCGGCGCCGTCCAGTCGAGGTTGTTGACGATCCGTGCGGCGTTGTTGCCGTCGAACGCGAGGAAGCGCTCGATCTGCGCGCGGAGCCTGCCGACCCACTCGGCGACCGTGTCGAGGTCGTTGAGCGTGCGCTCGGCGCTCGGTCGCGGGTCGCCGATGAGGCCCGTCGAGCCGCCCACGAGTCCGAGCGGCCGGTGGCCGGCGAGCTGCAGCCGCCGCAGCACGAGCAGCTGCACGAGGTTGCCGAGGTGCAGGCTCGGCGCCGTGGGGTCGAACCCGCAGTAGTAGACGATGGGCGGCCCCGCGAGCAGTTGCTTGAGCGCCGCCGCGTCGGTCGAGACGTGCACGAGGCCCCGCCAGTTCAGCTCCTCCCAGATGTCGGGGAAGCTCGGGTCGTTACGCTGCGCGCTGAGGATCTCGGATGCGGGCACCCGGTCAGGCTACCGCGTCGCCTGAGTAGGCTCTCGCCGTGCGCGCCCACCACCGCCCTCACGCCCACCCCGGCCGCCTCCGCGCGGCCGCCCTCCGTGCCGCGGCCCTCGCCGCGGTGTGCACCGCGCTCCTCGCCCCGGCGCCCGCGGCATCCGCCTCCGTCGACCGCACGGCGCCCGCACCCGCATCCGCCTGGAGCGCGGGCGGTGTCGACGACTTCGTGTTCGACTCCTTCCACGCCGAGTACGCGCTCGACCGCGACGACGAGCGCGCGTCGCGGCTGGGCGTCGTCGAGACGCTCGTCGCGGACTTCCCCGACATCGACCAGAACCACGGGATCGAGCGCGCGCTCCCCCGGGCGTACGCCGGCGTCGACCTCGGCGTCGAGGTCATCGCGGTGACGGATGCGACGGGCACGGCGCTCCCGTACGAGCTGCGCGACGACGACGGGTTCCTCGTGATCCGCATCGGCTCCGCCGACCGCTTCGTGCACGGGCGCCAGAGCTACGTCATCGAGTACCGGATGCGCGACGTCGTGCGCTCGTTCGGCGACACCGGCGTCGACGAGTTCTACTGGGACATCAACGGCACGGGGAGCGCCCAGCCCTACCGTCGCGTGTCGGCGGCGCTGACGCTCGCCCCCGTCCTGTGGGACGCGACGACGGGCGCCGCGGCCTGCTACGTCGGGCGCGAGGGCGACACCGCGACGTGCCCCGTCGAGGTCACCGACGACGGCGCGGCGGTCGACGTCTCCGACCTCGGCCCGTTCGAGACCGTCACGTGGTCGATCGCCTTCCGCGACGGGACGTTCCGCACCCCGCCGACGGCCGCGGACTCCTGGATCGTGCGCGTCGCGCCGTGGGTGCTCGTGGGGGTCGTCGCCGCGTGCCTCGTGCTCGTGCTCTGGCTCCGGCTGCGCGTGTTCCGCGACGCCCCGGGGCGCGGGATCGTCGTGCCGCAGTACGAGCCGTTCCCGGAGCTCGGCGTCATGGAGGCGGCGGTGCTGCTCGGCCGCGAGCCGCGGGGCCTGCCGGCGCAGTTCGTGCAGCTCGTGGTGACGCGCGCGGCGCGCCTCGTCGACCGCGGCGCGGAGGTTCCCGCGCGCCGCCGCTACCGCCTGGAGCTCGCCGACACCTCGGGCCTCGACCGCGACGACCTCATCGCGGTCGCGATGCTCTTCGGGCGCACGCGTCGGCGCACGGGGATCGACCTCGACACGAGCGACCGGACGCTCGGGGATCGGGTTGCGTCGCTGCGCAGCAAGGTGCGCCTCGAGGTCGCGACGCGCTACCGCACCCGCGTGCGATCGCGATGGACCGTCGTCGTGCGCGTCGCGCTCGCGCTCGCCGCCGTCGCGGCCCTCGTCGTCGGCCTGTGGGCGGCAGAGATGGGCGTCGGCGGGTGGCTGCTCCTCGTGCAACTGCTCGCCGTGTGGCTCGGCGGGGCGGTGCTCTTCGCGCTCGCGGGCTCACCGGAGGTGCTGACTCCCGAGGGGGCGCTCGCGCGCGAGCACCTCGACGGCATCCGCGACTACCTGGAGCTCGCCGAGGCCGATCGCCTGCGCGTGCTGCAGAGCCCTGAGGGGGCGGAGCGTCGGCCCGTCGACACGGGCGACCCCGCGTCGGTCGTCCGTCTCGACGAGCGTCTGCTGCCGTACGCGATGCTCTTCGGGATCGAGGATCGCTGGCAGCGGGAGCTCGGTACCGCGTACGAGTCGACGCCGACCGAGCTCACGTCCGTGCTCGGCGGGTTTCCGCTCGGGTCGTTCGCGACGGGCTACGCGGCGGCGAGCTTCGCCACGACCCCGCCGCCGTCGAGCTCCTCGTCGTGGTCGGGCTCGGGCGGGAGCGGTATCTCGGGCGGATCGTCGGGCGGCGGTTTCGCGGGAGGCGGCGGCGGGGGCGGCGGCGCGGGCGGCTGGTGAACCCTGCGCGGTTAATCGAGTTCTAATCCACCTTTTAGGGTTGATCGGGCAGAGATCGCGCTTGTAGGGTTGATGCCGGGAGGCCCCATGTTCGCCATCACCGCCGATCAGATCGACAGCCGCCATCGGCCGGATCACGCCGACGAGGCCCTCGCCCTGCTCGCGCGCGTGGGGGGCACGCACCTCGCCCTGCCCGCCGACCGCACCGCCGGCGACGAGGTCCAGGCGCTCACCCCCGACCCGCGCACCGCGCTCGAGCTCGTGCTCGAACTCGCGCGGACCGGCCGGTGGAGCGTGGGGCTCGGCGTCGGCGAGGTGCGCACGCCGCTCCCCTCCGCGACCCGCGCGACGACGGGCGAAGCCCTCGTCGCCGCCCGCGAAGCCGTCGACGCCGCCAAGCGGAGGCCGTGGCACGTCGCCGTCGCCGGACACGGCATCCGACCGGGCGCCACGACGCTCCAGGCGACGATCGACCTCCTCCTGCAACTGCGCGAGCGCCGCTCCGCGGAGGGGTGGGAACTGTACGATCTGGTCGAGTCGGGACTCACCCAGGCGGAGGCCGCCGAACGACTCGGCATCACGCCGCAGGCCGCGAGCAAGCGGGCGATCGCCGCGGGGGTGCGGCTCGACGCGGCGGCCCGTGACGGGATCACGGAGCTGCTCGCGCTCGCGGACGGCGTGCGCGGGGGCCGCGCCGCGGACACGGAGGAGGACGCATGACCGTCATCGGCTACCTGTTCTGGGTGCTCGCCCTGCTGATCGTCGCGGGCGCGATCGTCGCGACCGTGCTCGCGAACCGCCTCGCGCGCCCGTACCTCGCGCTCCTCGCGCTCGTCCCCGTCGCCGGCGGGCTCCTCGCCGCCGCGTTCGGCGTGCGCATCCTGCCCGACCCGCCGGCCTACGCCGTAGCGCTCGCCCTCGGGATCGCGGCGCTCGCGATCCTCGCGGGCAGTCCGCTCACGGTCATCGTGCTCGACCTCGCGAGCCGGGGCGCGCCCGTGCGACGCGGCGCGGGCGGCGGGATCCTCATCCGCCGCGAGCGCACGGGCGAGGAGCAGGAGGTGCTGCGCGGCGGCACGACGATCGGGTTGCTCGAGCGCGCCTCGATCGTCGGCGCGGTCGCCGTGGGGCACCCCGAGGTGATCGCCGCGATCATCGCGATCAAGGGCCTCGGCCGCTTCTCCGAGCTCGACTCCCCCGCGGCACGGGAGCGGTTCATCATCGGCACCCTCGCGAGCATGCTCTGGGCCGGCGCGTGCGCCGCACTCGTCCTCGTCACGGTCGCGTGACGCGTCTCCTCGGCGTCGAGGCGCGATAGGGCGACACCGTCCGGTCGCCGGGGATCCAGAACCGCAGCGGGAACGCCGCCGTACCGCCCTCCCCCGAGACGCCCACGCGGGGCCCGGATGAGACCGCCGACGGATGCGACGCGAGCTCGAGGGCGAACGGCTCGCCGTCGAGCGGGGCGGAGTCGTCGGAGAGCACGATGCCGAGCGCCTTCGTGAGCCGCGCGGGCCCGCGCGCGAGTTCGGCGTCGCCCGCCGCCGTCGGTCGGCGCTCCCGCGCCAGCTCGCGGCCCGCCACGACCTCCCCCGCGCGCAGCAGCACGGCGCTCGCCGTGCCCGCGGGCGAGCACACGATGTTCGCGCACACGTGCATGCCGTAGCTGAAGTACACGTAGAGGTGGCCGGGGTCGCCGAACATCGTGCGCGTGCGCGGCGTGACGCCGCGGAACGCGTGCGACCCGGGGTCGGCCTCGCCGAGATAGGCCTCGACCTCGGTGAGGCGGATCGAGACACCACGCCCCGTGAGCACGGCGCCGAGCAGGAGCGGCGCGACCTCGTCGGCCGGGCGCCGGAGAAGGGCGAGCCGGTCGCTCAGGAGCCGATCCCGCTCACGATCGCGTAGACGAGCACGCCCGCGACGATCACGACCGCGATGCCGACGAGCAGCACCCGCACCCAGGGCCGACGCGCGTCGAGGTCGCGACGGTGCTCCTTCGCCCGCTCGCGGCGGAGGCGGGGGTCGCCGTCGCCCGAGAGGGTCACGAGGACAGCTCCGCGACGCGCGCGGTGAGGGCCGCGAGCTGCTCGGCGACCCGCGCGGGGGCCGTGCCGCCCGCGCCCGCCCGGCTCGCGATCGACCCCTCGACGGTGAGCACCTCGCGCACCTCGGGCGTGAGGCGCGCGTCGATCGCGGCGTACTGCTCGTCGCTCGGCTCGTCGAGCTCGAGGCCCTCGGCCTCGCAGAAGCGCACGAGCGCCCCCGAGATCTCGTGCGCCTCGCGGAACGGGACGCCCCTGCGCACGAGGTGGTCGGCGACATCCGTCGCGAGCGAGAAGCCCTGCGGGGCGAGCGCCGCCATCCGCTCGATGTCGAACTCGAGCGTCGCGATCATGCCCGTGAAGGCGGGGAGCAGCACCTCGAGGGTGCGCACGGAATCGAAGATCGGCTCTTTGTCCTCCTGCAGGTCGCGGTTGTAGCCGAGGGGCAGCGCCTTGAGGGTAGCGAGGAGCCCCGTGTGGTTGCCGATGAGGCGCCCCGCCTTGCCGCGCGCGAGCTCGGCGATGTCGGGGTTCTTCTTCTGGGGCATGATCGACGACCCCGTCGAGTAGCCGTCGTGGAGGCGCACGAAGCCGAACTCGCGCGTGTTCCAGATGATGACGTCCTCGGCGAGCCGGGAGAGGTCGACGCCGAGCTGGGCGGCGATGTAGGCGAACTCGGCGACGACGTCGCGGCTCGCGGTGGCGTCGATCGAGTTGAGCATGGGGTGCGTGAGGCCGAGCTCGTGCGCGATCGGCACGGGGTCGAGGCCGAGGGCTCCCCCCGCGACGGCGCCCGCGCCGTAGGGCGACTCGGATGCGCGCACGCGCCAGTCGCGCAGGCGCTCCAGGTCGCGCACGAGCGGCCACGCGTGGGCGAGCAGGTGGTGCGCGAGGAGGATGGGCTGGGCGTGCTGCAGGTGCGTGCGCCCCGGCATGACGGCCGCCGGATGGGCCTCGGCCTGGGCCGCGAGCGCGTCGACGAGCTGCACGACGAGGTGCCGGATGCGGGCCGCGTGGTCGAGCAGGTAGAGCCGCACGAGCGTCGCGATCTGGTCGTTGCGGCTGCGGCCGGCGCGCAGCTTGCCGCCGAGCTCGGGCCCCACGACCGCGATGAGCTCGCGCTCGAGGGCGAAGTGCACGTCCTCGTCCTCGGGGAGCGGGCGGATGACGCCCTCGCGGATGCCGCGGTCGATGACGTCGAGGCCCTCGATCATGCGTGCGAGCTCGGCGTCGTCGAGGAAGCCCGCCGCCGCGAGCGCGCGCGCGTGAGCGCGGGAGCCCTGCAGGTCGTAGACGGCGAGCTCCCAGTCGAAGTGGGTCGAGCGGCTGAGCTCCTCGAGCTCGGGCGACGGTCCGCTCGCGAATCGCCCTCCCCAGAGGCTCGCGCCTCCCGCCCGCGGCTCGTCGGCGCCTGCGGCCGTGCTGTCGGTCCCGGACGTGGTGGGGCCTTGTGCCATCGGTTCTGGTCTCCTCGTCGTCGTGTCCAGTCTAGAAGCGGGTCGCGCCGGTTAGGGTGGCGTCATGTCCGAGCCCAACCAGCCGTCCGTCCCGCCTGCCGGGGGTTCCGTCCCGCCGGTCGAGCCCGCCGCATCCGCCCCCGGCGCGGGCGTGCCGGCACCGCGCTACGGGGAGTTCGCGCCCGTCGAGCCGGCGGCCGCCGAGACGCCCGAGGCTCCCTCGGCCGCCCCGAGCGCGCCCCCGGCCCCCGCGGCGCCCGGCTATCCGCCCGCGCCCGCGTACGTGCAGGGCAACCCGCAGCCCGGATACCCGCAACCGGGGTACCCGCAGCAGGGCTACCCCCAGCCGGGATACCCCCAGCCGGGCTATGTGCAGCCCGGTGCCGGTCAGCCCGTCTACGGCCAGCCCGGCTTCGCGGGAAACCCCGTTCCGCGCCGCCGCACGTGGGACATCGTGCTGACGATCATCCTGCTCGTGCTCGGCCTCTTCGGCATGCTCGGCGGCGTGCTCTACGGCGTGCTGTTCAGCTCGCCCGAGCTGCTCGACGAGGGCTTCCGCCAGCAGGGGCTCGGCGGATTCGACGGCGACGTCGGCGCGGCACCGCTCGTGCTCATCGGCAGCCACGTTCTGCTCTACCTCCTCGCGGTCGGACTCTCGATCCTGCTGCTCGTGAAGAAGAAGATCGCGTTCTACGTGCCGCTTGCCGCGGGCGTCGTCGCGGGCGTGATCTTCTGGGCGACGATCGTCGCGGTCATGATGAGCGACCCCGACTTCGCCCGCACGACGAGCCTCTGAGGTCCTCAGGCGCGCGCGAGCAGCCACACGAGGAGCGCCTTCTGGGCGTGTAGGCGGTTCTCCGCCTCGTCCCAGATGACGCTCTGCGGGCCGTCGATGACGCTCGAGGCCACCTCGTAGCCGCGGTCGGCCGGGAGGCAGTGCAGGAAGATCGCGTCGGAGGCCGCGAGCCCCATGAGCTCGTCGGTCACCTGGTAGCCGCCGAAGGTCGCGACGCGGTGCGCCTTCTCCTCCTCCTTGCCCATCGAGACCCAGGTGTCCGTCACGACGACGTCGGCGCCCGCGACCGCCTCGAGCGGGTCGGTGTAGAGCACCACCGAGCCGCCCGTCTCGCTCGCGCGGCGGTCCGCGTCGGCGACCACGGCATCCGCGGGGCTGTACTCCTCGGGAGCGGCGATGCGCACGTGCATGCCCGCGGTCGCGCCCGCGAGCAGGTAGCTGTGCGCCATGTTGCTCGCCCCGTCGCCGAGGAACGTCACCGTGAGGCCCGCGAGGCGGCCCTTGTGCTCGCGGATCGTGAGCAGGTCGGCGAGCAGCTGGCAGGGGTGGAACTCGTCGGAGAGCGCGTTGACGACGGGGACCTTCGTGCCCGCCGCCATCTCCTCGAGCCCCGACTGCGCGTAGGTGCGCCACACGATCGCCGACACCATGCGCTCGAGCACGCGCGCCGTGTCCGACGGGGTCTCCTTGCCGCCCAGCTGGCTGTTGGCGGTCGAGATGATGAGCGGGCTGCCCCCGAGGTCGGCGATGCCCACCGCGAAGCTCACGCGCGTGCGTGTCGACGACTTGTCGAAGATGACGGCGACGGTCTGCGGTCCCGCAAGCGGCTTCTCGCCCCAGCGGTCGACCTTGATGCGCTCGGCGAGGTCGAGGATCTCGGCCTGCTCGGCCGGGGTCAGGTCGTCGTCGCGCAGGAAGTGGCGGGTCATTCGTGGTCTCCCGGGTCGGTGTGGGGGATGTCGATCGCCTCGGCGAAGAGCCGGGTGAACTCGTGCAGCTCGTCGTCGCCCACGATGAGCGGCGGCGCGAGCCGGATGCGGTGCTCGTTTGCCGCGTTGACGATGAGGCCGCGATCGAACGCGCGGCTCGCGACGATGCCCGCGACGGGCTCCGCGAGGCCGATGCCGAGCAGGAGTCCTCGGCCCTGGATGTCGGTGACGAGGGGCGAGGCCATGAGCTCGATGCGCGCGCGCAGCTCGAGCCCGCGCGTGCGGGCGTTGTCGACGAGCCCCGCCCGCTCGATCTCGCCGAGCACGGCGTTCGCCGCGGCCGCCGCGAGCGGGTTGCCGCCGAAGGTCGAACCGTGATGACCCGGTCCGAAGAGCTCGGATGCCGCGCCGAAGGTCACGAGCGCCCCGATCGGGAAGCCGCCGCCGATGCCCTTCGCGAGCGCGACGGCATCCGGCACGATGCCCTCGTGCTGGAAGGCGAACCAGTCGCCCGTGCGGCCGGCGCCGGTCTGGATCTCGTCGAGCACGAGGAGCGCGCCGTGCGCCGCGGTGAGCTCGCGCGCCGCGCGCAGGTAGCCCTCCGGGAGCTCCACGACGCCCGCCTCGCCCTTGATGGGCTCGACGACGAGCGCCGCGACGTCGCCCGCGGCGAGCGCCTGCTCGAGCGCCTCGATCGTCGACGGAAGGTGCTCGACCCCGGGCAGGAGCGGCTCGAACGGACCGCGCAGGGCGGGCTTGCCCGTGAGGCTCAGCGAGCCCATCGTGCGACCGTGGAACGCGTTCTCGAGTGCGAGGATGCGGGGCTTACCCGTGAGGCGCGCGAGCTTGACGGCGGCCTCGATCGCCTCGGCGCCCGAGTTGCACAGGAACACCCGATCGCCGCCCGTGAGGCGTGTGAGACGGTCGGCGAGCTCGAGCTGCGGCTCGGTCGCGAAGTAGTTGGACACGTGCGCGAGGGTCGCGGCCTGGCGGCTCACCGCCTCGACGAAGGCGGGGTGCGCGTGGCCGAGCGCGTTGACGGCGATGCCCGCGAGGAAGTCGAGGTACTCCTCCCCCTCAACGTCCCACACGCGCGCCCCCTGGCCGCGCGCGAGCACGGCGAGGGGCGCGGGCGCCGAGCGCATCATGACCCGGGCGAAGAGCTCCTGGTGGTCGGCGGTCCGGCTCATGCGGGCACGACCTCGGTGCCGATGCCCGCATCCGTGAAGATCTCGAGCAGGATCGAGTGCGGACGGCGACCGTCGATGATGGCGGCCTTCGGCACGCCCCCGTCGACGGCCTCGAGGCACGCTGCCATCTTGGGGATCATGCCCGATTCGAGGGTCGGCAGGAGCTCGGCGAGCTCGTCGCGGGTGATCTGCGAGACGAGCGACTCCCGATCCGGCCAGTCGCGGTACAGGCCCGCGACGTCGGTGAGCACGACGAGCTTCTCGGCACCGAGCGCGACGGCGAGCGCCGCCGCGGCCGAGTCGGCGTTGACGTTGAGTGACTGTCCGGGCACGTCGACGTCGGGGGCGATCGAGGAGACGACGGGGATGCGGCCCGCCTCAATCTCCGCGAGCACCGACGCGGGGTCGACCGCGACGACGTCGCCGACGAGCCCGATGTCCACGAGCGTCCCGTCGACCATCGCGCCGCGCTTGCGTCCCTGGAAGAGCCCCGCGTCCTCCCCCGAGATCGCGGACGCGAGGGGGCCGTGGCGGTTGATGAGGGTCACGAGCTCGCGGCTCACCTGGCCCGTGAGCACCATGCGCACGATGTCCATGGCCTCGGGCGTCGTCACGCGGTAGCCGCCGCGGAACTCGCTCGGGATGCCGAGCCGGTCGAGCATCGCGGAGATCTGCGGGCCGCCGCCGTGCACGACGACGGGCTTGAGGCCCACCGAGCGCAGGTACACCATGTCCTCCGCGAAGGCCCGCTGGAGCTCGGCGTCGACCATCGCGTTGCCGCCGAACTTCACGACGACGATGCGTCCCGCGAAGCGGCGCAGCCACGGGAGCGACTGGATGAGGGTGTCGGCCTTGACCGCGGCGTCGCGGGTGCGCTCGTCGAGCTCGTCGAGGGGCGTGGGATTCGTCATGAGGAGTAGGCGCTGTTCTCGTGCACGTAGTCGTGGGTCAGGTCGTTGGTGAGGATGACGGCTCCCGCGTTGCCGGCGTTGAGCTCGAGCTGCAGGAGGAGACGCCGCGGGCGCAGGTCGACCTCGGTGCGGGGACGGTCCGGTCCGCCCTTCGTGCACACGCGCACGCCGTTCATGATGACGTCGACGTCGTACGGGTCGAACTGCGCGCTCGTCGTCCCGATCGCGGCGAGCACACGGCCCCAGTTGGGGTCGTTGCCGAAGACGGCCGCCTTGAAGAGGTTGTTGCGCGCGATCGCCCGCCCCACCTCGACGGCGTCGTCCTCGCTCGCCGCGCTCATGACCTCGATGACGATGTCGTGGCTCGCGCCCTCGGCGTCGGCCTGCAGCTGGAACGCGAGGTCCATGCAGATCGCCGTGAGGCCCGCGGTGAAGAGCTCGAGGTCGGGCTCGATGCCGGATGCCCCGCTCGCGAGCAGCGTCACCTGGTCGTTCGTCGACATGCAGCCGTCCGAGTCGAGCCGGTCGAAGCTCACGCGCGTCGCGCGCCTGAGCGCCTCGTCGAGCTGTGCGGGCAGGAGCACGGCATCCGTCGTGAGGACGACGAGCATCGTCGCGAGCCCGGGTGCGAGCATGCCTGCGCCCTTCGCCATGCCGCCGATCGTCCACCCGTCGCGGCGCACGACCGCGGTCTTGGGCTTCGAATCGGTCGTCATGATGGCGCGCGCCGCATCGGCGCCGCCGTTCTCCGTGCGCTCGACCGCGGCGAGGACCGCGCCCGCGAGCACCTTCTCGCGCGGGAGCTGCTCGCCGATGAGCCCGGTCGAGCACACGAGCACGTCGCCCGCGGAGATGCCGAGCACCTCGGCGACGGCCTCGGCCGTCGCGTGGGTCGTCTGGAAGCCCTCGGGCCCCGTGAAGCAGTTCGCCCCGCCCGAGTTGAGGACGACGGCGCTCGCGGTGCCGTCGGCGATGACCTGCTGCGACCAGATGACGGGGTTCGCCTTGGCGCGGTTGCTCGTGAAGACGGCCGCCGCGCTGCGCAGCGGGCCCTCGTTGACGACGAGCGCCATGTCGAGCTTCTCGAAGCCCTTGAGCCCCGCCGCGACGCCCGCGGCGGTGAATCCGGATGCGGCGGTGACGCTCACGGCGCGACTCCGTTCACGGGGAGGCCCGCATGCTCGGGCAGACCGAGCGCGAGGTTGGCGGACTGGATGGCGGCACCCGCGGTGCCCTTCACGAGGTTGTCGATCGCCGAGACGACGACGACACGGCCGGCCCGCTCGTCGACGGCGAGCCCCATGAGGGCCGTGTTGGCGCCCGTCGTGTCGTTCGACCGCGGGAAGGAGCCGGCGGGCAGCACGTGCACGAACCTCTCACCCGCGTAGGCGCCCTCCCAGGCGTCCCGCACGTCCGCGACCGAGACGCCGGGCGCGAGCCGCGCGGTCGAGGTCGCGAGGATGCCGCGCGACATGGGCACGAGGACGGGCGTGAAGGAGATGCTGACGCCCTCGCCCCCCGCCGCTGTCAGGTTCTGCACGATCTCGGGGGTGTGGCGGTGGACGCCGCCGACGGCGTACGCCGACGCCGAGCCGAGGATCTCGCTCGCGAGGAGGTCGGTGCGCAGCGACTTGCCCGCACCGGAGGTGCCGACGGCGAGCACGGAGACGAGGTCGTGGGGCTCGATGACGCCCGCCGCGACGCCCGGTGCGAGGCCGAGCGTGATCGCCGTGACGTTGCAGCCGGGAACCGCGATGCGCGTCGCGCCGGGAAGGTTCTCACGCTGCTTCGCGGCGCCCGCGTCGAGCAGGAGCTCCGGCATCCCGTAGGTCCACGCGCCGTGGTAGGTGCCGCCGTAGTAGGCCTCCCACGCCGTCGCGTCGGTGAGGCGGTGATCGGCGCCGCAGTCGACGGCCACGAGGTCGTCGGGCAGCTCGGCGGCGATCGCACCCGATGCGCCGTGCGGGAGGGCGAGGAACACGAGGTCGGCCTGCGCGAGCACCGACGCCTCGGTCGGCTGGAGTTCGAGGTCGGCGAGGCTCACGAGGTGCGGGTGGACGGCGCCGAGCCGCGCCCCCGCGTTCTGATGGGCGGTGACGACGCGGACCTCGAACTCGGGATGGCCGGCGAGGAGCCGCAGCAGCTCGCCGCCCGCGTATCCGCTGGCGCCGGCGACGGCGACGGAGATGGGCATGGATTCAACCTTATTGTCGTGGGGACGGGGCCGGAGGCGGCGACGTCGCACGACGGGCTGAGACAGGTCAGCGGCGCGACGTCGCCGAGATTCGGCGCACGCGGCGGACGCGACGGAGCTCAACGCTCTCGAGCCGCATCTGCTGTCCCACGGGTCGAGGGTAGCAGAGCGGGGTGAGCCGCTTCGCGCGCGTCACTCGCGCAGGAGCGCCCCGAACAGCTCGGTCGCGCGCGCGAGTCCCGCGAGCTTCGCCTCGGTCGCCTCGGCGGCCGTGAGCGTGCGATCCGCGGCACGGAAGCGCAGGGCGAAGGTGAGCGACTTGCTGCCCTCCGCGACCCCCTGGCCCCGGTAGTCGTCGACGAGGCGGATGTGCTCGAGCAGCTCGCCCGCGCCCTCCGCGATCGCGTCGCGCACCTCGCCCGCCGACACGGCGGCGTCGACCACGAGGGAGAGATCCTGCGTGGCGGCGGGAAGCGTGCCGATCGGCCGCGCCTGACGGTCGTATGCGCCGAGTTCGACGAGTCGGTCGAGGTCGAGCTCGTAGACGGCGACGACGCGCGGCAGGTCGGATTCGAGCGCGAGAGCCGGCAGGAGCTCGCCCGCGACGCCCACGACGGTGTCGCCGACGCGCAGCTCGGCCGTGCGCCCCGGGTGCAGCGCGGGATGCGCTCCCTGCGCGACCTCGATGTCGACGCCGAGTGCGAGGCCCACCTGGCGCACGGCGTCGAGCGCGTCGGCGAGGCCCGCCGCGACCGCGGGACGCCCCGGCGCCTTCGGCAGCGCGTCGCCGAGCAGGAGCCCCGCGACGTGACGCTCCTGCGGGGGGATGCCCGCGCCGAGGCGCGCGAGGGTGTCCTCGCCGGGGCGCTCGGCGCCGAGGGGGATGAAGTCGGTGCCGTAGACGACCTCGGCCTCCGGCAGGAAGACGGTGCCGAGCTCGAAGAGTGCGAGGTCGGTGAGGCCGCGCGAGAGATTGCGGTGCGCGATCTCGACCAGCCCCGGCAGCAGCGTGCGCCGCAGGAGGGACGCGTTCGGGTCGAGCGCGTTCGCGAGGCGCACGGATGCGGAACCGGGCGTGTAGCGCTCGGCCACGGCATCCGAGACGAAGGGGTACGCGAGCACCTCTGTCGACCCCGCGGCGGCGAGCGTCTGCGCCACCCGGCGACGCGCCGCCTGGGCGCGCGTGAGGCCACGGCCCGCGGGAGCGACCGGGAGCTCGGCGGGGATGCGGTCGTAGCCCGTGATGCGAGCGATCTCCTCGACGAGCGACACGTCGTCGACGAGGTCCGGGCGCCAGCTCGGGGGCGTGACGGTGAGGATGTCGCCGTCCGCCTCGACGGTCGCGCCGATGAGCTCGAGGGTGCCCACGACCTCGTCGCGCGTGTAGGGCACACCCACGATCTGCGCGGCGCGGTCGACGGGCAGGCGCACGGGCGCGAGCGGGACGGAGGCGTCGTAGAGCGCCCCGAGCTCGTCGAGCGTGCCGCCCGCGAGCTCGACGAGCAGCTCGGCGACGCGCGCCGTCGCACGCTCGGCCATGCGCGGGTCGACGCCGCGCTCGTTGCGCTTCGCCGCCTCGCTCGGGAGCTTGTGCCGTCGCACGCTCCGCGCGATCGTCACGGGGTCCCAGATGGCGGCCTCGACGAGAACGTCGCTCGTGTCGTCGGAGATCTCGCTGTACGCGCCGCCCATGACGCCCGCGATGCCGAGGGCGCGCTGCGCGTCGGCGACGACGAGGTCGGACGCGTCGAGCGCACGCACCTTGCCGTCGAGCGTCTCGAGCTGCTCCCCCGCGGTCGCGCGACGCACGACGAGCCCGCCCGCGTCGACCTTCGCGAGGTCGTAGCTGTGGTTGGGGGCGCCGAGCTCGAGCATGACGTAGTTGGAGATGTCGACCGCGAGCGAGATCGAGCGGATGCCCGCGAGCCGCAGCCGGGACGCCATCCACGGGGGCGTCGGCCGGGTCGCGTCGATGCCGCGCACGACGCGCACGGAGAACACCGAGCAGCCCGGGCGGCCGCGCACGGGCGCTTCGTCGGCGATCGTGACCGGGTAGCCGGATGCGGCGGGCAGCTCGATCGCGTCGGCCGGGTCGCGGAACGCGGCGCCCGTCGAGTGGGAGTACTCGCGTGCGATGCCGCGGATCGAGAACGCGTAGCCGCGGTCGGGCGTGACGTTGACCTCGACGGCGGCGTCGTCGAGCCCGAGGAGCGCGATCGCGTCGGTGCCCACCTCGGGGTCGAGGCCGAGGTCGGCGAGGCGCAGGATGCCGTCGTGCTCGTCACCGAGGCCGAGCTCGCGCGCCGAGGCGATCATGCCGTCCGACACGTGGCCGTAGGTCTTGCGCGCCGCGATGGGGAACGGGCCGGGCAGCACGGCACCGGGAAGGGTCACGACGACCTTGTCGCCGGGGCCGAAGTTGTGCGCGCCGCACACGATGCCGCGCGGTTCCGCCTCGCCCACGTCGACCTGGCACCAGTTGATCGTCTTGCCGTTGGACTGCGGCTCCGGCTCGACCGAGAGCACGCGCCCCACGACGATGGGGCCCGTGAGGGGGAACCCGTGGGTGTCCTCCTCCTCGAGGCCCACCTTCACGAGCGCCGCGTGAAGGGACTCGAGGCTCACGTCCTCCGGAAGATCGGTCCACTCCCCCAGCCAGCTGATCGGGACGCGCATCACACCACCATCCCGAACTGCTGCGAGAAGCGCACGTCGCCCTCGACCATGTCGCGCATGTCGTTCATGTCATTGCGGAACTGCAGGGTGCGCTCGATGCCCATGCCGAACGCGAAGCCCTGGTACTCGTCGGGGTCGATACCCGCCGAACGCAGCACGTTGGGGTTGACCATGCCGCAGCCGCCCCACTCGACCCAGCGCGCGCCGCCCTTCGCGTTCGGCTGCCAGACGTCCATCTCGGCCGAGGGCTCGGTGAACGGGAAGTAGTTGGGGCGCAGACGGATCTGGGCGCCTTCGCCGAACATCGCGCGGGCGAGGTGCTCGAGCGTGCCCCGCAGGTGCGCCATCGTGAGGCCCTTGTCGATCGCGAGGCCCTCGATCTGGTGGAAGACGGGGGTGTGGGTGGCATCCAGCTCGTCGGTGCGGTAGACGCGGCCGACGGCCGCGACGTACACGGGAAGCGGACGCGACAGGAGCGAGCGGATCTGCACGGGGCTCGTGTGCGTGCGCATGACGAGGTGACGCTCGGCGGGCTCCACGAAGAAGGTGTCTTGCATCGCGCGGGCGGGGTGGTCCTCGTCGAAGTTGAGCGCATCGAAGTTGAACCACTCGTGCTCGAGCTCGGGGCCCTCGCCGATCTCCCAGCCCATCGAGACGAAGAGGTCGCTCATCTCCTCCATGAGGAGGGAGAGCGGATGCCGCGCGCCGCGATTCCAGCGGCCCGCGACCGCGGTCACGTCGACCGTCTCGGCGGCGAGGCGCTCCTGCTCCTCGGCGACGAGCACGCGATCCTCGGCCGCCGCGAGCGCCTGCGTCACCTGTCCGCGGGCCTGGCCGACGAGCTTGCCTGCGGCGGCCTTCTGATCGCCGGGGAGGTCGCGGATGGCGGCGTTGAGCTGCGCGAGCGGCGACGCCTCTCCGGCGTGCGCGGCGCGCGCGGCCTTGAGGCTCGCCGAGTCGCTCGCGGCGCCGATCTCGGCGAGCGCCGCCTCGACGGCGGCGGTGACCGCCTGCTCGGTGATGGGGTTCGACACGAGGATCGAGTCTATCCGCGGCGACGGCCGGGTCCCGCCGCGCACCGGGTGCCCCCGACAGGTCACGATGAGAGAACGATCACGCCCCGTCTACCCCTCTCCGGGGGACATGCGTAGGGTGCTCATATGGGGACGGACGAACGCACCGCTGCCGATCCGCGACTCCGGGGGGAGACGGAGCGCGGGAAGCCGCTCGTCGTGCTCGCCGATGTGCAGAAGCACTACGGCGACTTCAAGGCCCTCACCGACATCGATCTCGTCGTGAACCGCGGGGAGGTCGTCGTCGTCATCGGGCCGTCCGGCTCCGGCAAGTCCACCCTCTGCCGCACCATCAACCGTCTCGAGACGATCACGAGCGGGAGCATCACGATCGACGGCAAGGAGCTCCCGCAGGAGGGGCGCGCCCTCGCCGCCCTGCGCGCCGAGGTCGGCATGGTGTTCCAGTCGTTCAACCTCTTCGCGCACCTGACGGTGCTCGAGAACGTCACGCTCGGCCCCATCAAGGTGCGCCGCATGAAGAAGGCGGATGCCGAGCGCGAGGCCCGCGTGCTGCTCGAGCGGGTGGGCGTCGCCCAGCAGGCCGACAAGCTGCCCGCCCAGCTCTCGGGGGGCCAGCAGCAGCGCGTCGCGATCGCGCGCGCCCTCGCGATGAACCCGAAGATCATGCTCTTCGACGAGCCGACGAGCGCCCTCGACCCGGAGATGATCAACGAGGTGCTCGACGTCATGGTGTCGCTCGCGCAGGACGGCATGACGATGATCGTCGTCACCCACGAGATGGGCTTCGCGCGCAAGGCGGCGGATCGCGTCGTCTTCATGGCCGACGGGCTCATCGTCGAGGAGGGCACTCCCGAGGAGTTCTTCACGCGGCCGAAGAGCGACCGCGCCCGCGACTTCCTGTCCAAGCTCATCACCCACTGAGCGACCCCCGAAGACCCGAGGGCTCACGAGGCATCGGACCACCAAGGAAATGAGGAGGAACTCATGAGGCGCAGCAGGATCCTGGCGGCAGCGGCCGCCGCGGCCGCGGCCGCACTCGCGCTGACGGCCTGCAACAGCGGGTCCCCGTCATCGCCCGGCACGGGGGAGGCGAGCGGCGTGCCGTGGACCGTCGAGACCGACGTCACGCTCGAGGGCTCGCCGACGTTCGACGACATCACCAAGCGGGGCAAGGTCATCATCGGCGTCAAGGAGGATCAGCCGGGTCTCGGCTACCTCGATGTGACCACCGGTGAGCGCACCGGCTTCGACGTCGACATCGCGCGGTGGATCGCCGCGTCGCTCGGCTACGACGAGGACCAGCTCGAGTTCAAGCCCATCGCATCCGCGAACCGGGAGCAGGCGATCGTGAACGGCGACATCGACTACTACGTCGGCACCTATTCGATCACCGACAAGCGCAAGGAGCAGGTCGACTTCGCCGGACCGTACTTCGTCACGGGGCAGGGCTTCCTCGTACGCAAGGACAGCGGCATCGACGACGTCAAGGACATCTCGGACTTCAACGGCAAGACCGTGTGTTCGGCGACCGGCTCGACGCCGATCTCGAACATCAAGGAGAACTACCCCGAGATCAAGACCGAGGAGTACGACCTGTACTCCGCGTGCGTCGAGGACCTCATCAACGGCAAGGTCGACGCCGTGACCACCGACCAGGCGATCCTCATCGGCTACGCCGCGAAGTACCCCGACGACGTCAAGGTCGTCGGCGACCTCTTCACCGAGGAACGCTACGGCGTCGGGCTCAAGAAGGGCGACGAGGTGCTCAAGGAGCACATCAACACGCTCTTCACCGACGGGCACGACGTGTGGCAGGAGATCTTCGACAGGAACCTCGGTTCCTCCGGGATCAAGGTCGAGCAGCCCAAGGTCGACTGAGCGACCGGGTGCGGGGCGGCCGGGCGGCCGCCCCGCACCGTGAGCCGGAAGGAGGACGCGTGGACGTCATCTTCGGGAACCTCGACCTCTGGGGTCGCGCGATCGGCAACACCCTGCTGGTGTTCTTCGTGGGCGGCGCGATCGCCCTCGTGCTCGGTTTCGTCGTCGGCGCGATGCGCGTCTCGCCCGTGCCCGTCGCGCGCGCCGTCGGCACGGTGTACGTCAACATCATCCGCAACACCCCGCTCACGCTCGTCTTCTTCTTCTTCGTCTTCGGCTACCCCGTGCTCGGCCTCCCGCGGCTGTCGAACACCGTGCTCGGCATCCTCGCGATCGGCATCTACACGGCCACCTACGTGGCCGAGACGCTGCGCGCCGGCATCAGCACCGTACCCGTCGGGCAGGCGGAGGCGGCCCGTGCGATCGGGCTCCCGTTCGGCCAGGTGATGACGCTCATCGTGCTGCCGCAGGCGTTCCGCTCCGTCGTGCCGCCCATGATGAGCGTGTTCATCGCGCTCCTGAAGAACACGACGGTGGCCGCCGGCTTCTCCATCGCGGAGCTCGCCGCGCTGCGCGCGACCATCAACGACTCGTACGAGCGACCGGGTAACCCGATGGAGGTGCTGCTTTGGGTCGCGGCCGTGTTCGTCGTGCTCGTGCTGCTCATGAGCTGGGCGCAGCGCTACCTCGAGAACCGCTGGAGGATCGCCCGATGAGTTCGGTCCTCTTCGACGCGCCCGGGCCCCGCGCCCGCCGCCGCAACGGCATCCTCGCGGTCGTCACGGTCGTCGTGGTCGCGGCCGTCATCGGCTTCCTCGTCTACCGCATGGCGGTGACCGGGCAGTTCTCGCCCTCCAAGTGGTACGTGTTCACCTTCTCGACCGTGTGGGCGCAGATCCTCAAGGCCCTCGGCAACACGCTCGCGGCCTTCGGGCTCGCGGCCGTGCTGAGCCTCGTGCTCGCGTTCGCCCTCGCGATCGGCCGGCTCTCCGACCACGCCTGGGTGCGCGTGCCCGTCACCGCCGTCACCGAGCTCTTCCGGGCCGTGCCCGTGCTCGTCATGATGATGCTGCTCTACTACGGCCTCCCCGTCGTGGGGGTGCGGATGGAGCCCTACTGGGCGGTCGTCATCGCGCTCATGATCTACAACGGGTCGGTGCTCGCCGAGGCGCTGCGCGCCGGGGTCGAGTCGCTCCCGCGCGGGCAGAAGGAGGCGGGCTACGCCATCGGCCTGCGCAAGAGCGGCGTCATGCGTCTCGTCCTGCTCCCCCAGGCCATCCGCGCCATGCTCCCCGTCATCGTCGCGCAGCTCGTCGTCACGATGAAGGACACGGCGCTCGGGTTCATCATCACCTACCCCGAACTGCTCTACTACGCGAAGCTCCTGAGCTCGCAGCAGGGGCGCCCGATCCTGCAGTCGGCGATCGTCATCGGCGGCATCTACATCGTCATGTGCCTCGTGCTCTCGGGGATCGCGAAGTGGCTCGAGATCCGCACGCGTCGCTCGCCGCGCGTGACGGCGCCCGCCACCGTCACGCGGGCGACCGTCGCCGCGCACGACATGACGGCGACCCAGCTCATCGCGACGCAGCGCGAGGAGGGTGAGCCGCGCCGTCGCGGCCGCGGCGGGTGAGGCGACCTCCGACGCCTTGACCCGTGCGCGAGGCGGGGCCATACTGGGCGCCATCATCCGCGGACGTGTCCCGGTCATGCCGCTGCCACCTAGCTCAGAGGTGCCCCATGACCGCCCTTGCGCATCGCACATCCCGCCGCAGCCTGTTCGTCGCCGCCGCCCTCGTCGGCGCGCTCGCGCTCGCCCTGCTCCCCGCGGGACCCGCATCCGCCGCCCCCGCCAACGACGACATCGCGGACGCCGCCCCCGCCACCGTCGGCTGGATCACGGCCGACCTCGCAGGTGCCACGGTCGAACCCGGGGAGCCGACGGTCTGCACGGAGTACGACCCCGACTTCAGCTCCTACACCTACGGGACGGACGCGACGGTCTGGTACCGGTACTCGGTCGACGTCACGGCGACCGTGCGGGGCAACGTCTACGACTACTCGGGCGACGGCGACGCGACCGTCCACATCTTCCGCGAGGTGGACGGCGCCCTCGAGTCGGTCACGTGCTCCGACTCCGGCGTGCGGGCGGACTTCCGGTTCCAGGCGAAGGCAGGCGAGGAGTTCCTCGTCCAGATCGGGGTTCAGGCGGGTAGCCCGGGCGACTACGACGAGGCAGTGGTCTTCACCTCGCTGTATCCCGCGGTCCCCAACACCGGGCCTTCCACGGCCAAGAAGCTCGCCGTGCCGTCGTCGACGACGCAGTCGACGCAGGGCACCGACTTCGAGCTCTCGGCGCCGTACGGGTGCAACCCCGCGGACAGCGCGCTCATGAACGACGTGTGGTACCGGATCACGGCGCCCGCGAATGGGCCGCTCACGATCGACGCCACCGCATCCGACTTCCGCGTGACCTTCGCGGTGTACTCTCCCGGCGACCTGAGCACGCCCGTCGCGTGCCCCCCGATCGGCCCCTACATCGACGGCTATCCGGGCGTCCAGGCGGCGAAGGTCACCTTCCCCGCCGCCGCCGGGCAGACGTTCCTCGTACAGGTCGGGGGCTTCTATCTCGACGAGGGCCTCGTCGCGCTCACCATCACCCAAGGGACGCCGGCGCCTCCCGTCATCTACACGACCGCGCCCGCGTCGGGGCCACGCGGGGGCGGCACGGCCGTCACCATCACGGGCGACCGTTTCACCCCGGACGCGACCGTGATGTTCGGGGCGCTCCCCGCGACGTCGGTCACCTACGTCTCCCCCACGACGCTCATCGCCGTCACCCCGCGGGTGCCGTCGCAGCGCCTCGTCGAGGTGCACGTCACGACGCCGCTCGGCACCTCTGCGAAGGGCATCTTCGCGAAGTTCTGGTACGTCGGCTGAGCGCTCAGCCGCGCTGCGCGAACGCCGACTGGTAGAGGCACACGGACGCCGCGGTCGCGAGGTTCATCGACTCCGCGTGACCGTAGATGGGCACCCGCACGGCCTGATCGGCCCACGAGAGGTTCTCGTCGGTCAGGCCGTGCGCCTCGTTGCCGAACAGCCACGCCGTCGGCGCGGCGAGCGTGTCGCCGAGTGTCGGCAGATCCTCCCCCGAGATGTCGGCGGCGAGCACCCGCATGCCGGCGCGTCGCACGAGATCGAGCGCGTGCTCGAGCGTGCCGCCCTGCGCGATCGGGAGGTGGAAGATCGAACCCGTCGTGGAACGCACGACCTTGGGGTTGTAGGCGTCGACACTCCGGCCCGTGAGGATCACGCCGTCGGCGCCCGCGGCATCTGCGGCCCGGATGATGGTGCCCGCGTTACCCGGGTCGCGCACCTGCTCGAGGATCGCGACGAGCCTCGCCCCGCCCACGAGGAGGTCCGCGATCGTCACGGGGTTCTGCCGCGCGACCGCCACGACGCCCTGCGGGGTCACGGTGTCGGCCATCGCCTCGAGCACGGCATCCGTCACGTGCTCGGGCTCGATCCCCGCCGCGGCGAGCGCGCGGCCGAGCTCGGGGTGGCGGTCGAAGACCCCCTTCGCCGCGAAGACGTCGACGAGGAGCTCGGGGTGGAACGCGAGTGCCTCGCGCAGGGCCTGCGGCCCCTCGACGAGAAAGAGTCCCGTCTCCTCACGCGCCGCGCGCTTGGCGAGCTTCGCCACGGCGCGCACGCGCGGAGAGCGGGGGTTGTCGATCATATGCCGATGGTAGAAAACGAAGACGGCGCGCGCCCGGAGGCGCGCACCGTCTTCGGCAAAGTGCGGGTGAACCCGTGCTTATGCGGCGCTCTTGGGAGCGTTGACGTCGCTCGGGAGCGCGGCCTTGGCCGCCGCCACGAGGCCCGCGAAGGTCGCCGGCTCGTTGACCGCGAGATCCGCGAGGATGCGACGGTCGACCTCGATGCCCGCGAGGCCGAGGCCCTGGATGAGGCGGTTGTAGGTGATACCGTTCGCGCGGGCCGCAGCGTTGATGCGCTGGATCCACAGGCGACGGAACTCGCCCTTCTTCGCGTGACGGTCGCGGTAGGCGTAGACGAGCGAATGGGTAACCTGCTCCTTCGCCTTGCGGTAGAGGCGCGACCGCTGACCACGGTAGCCCTCGGCGCGCTCGAGCGTGGTGCGACGCTTCTTGGCGGCGTTGACCGCCCTCTTGACACGTGCCATTTCTCTGAAGTCCTTCTAACTCGTCCGGGCTTACTTGCCCAGGAGGCCCTTGATGACCTTGGCGTCCTGCGGAGCCAGGACGACGTCCTGGTTGAGACGACGCGTCACGCGCGACGACTTGTGCTCGAAGTTGTGGCGCATACCCGCGCCCTGCTTCGTGACCTTGCCGCTCCCGGTGATCTTGAAGCGCTTCTTCGCACCGGAGTGCGTCTTCTGCTTGGGCATTACTCTTCCTCTGTCTTGTCGGCAGCTGCCGCGTTGTCGGAGGATCCGTCGGGACCCTCCGGGCTCTGGGGGCGCGCCTTGTTCGCCGCGCGCTTGGCGTTCTGCTCGGCCTTCGCATCCACCTTGCTCTTGAGCGGGGCGATGATCATGACCATGTTGCGACCGTCGATCGTGGGGGTGGACTCGACCGTGCCGAACTCCGCGACGTCCTCCGCGAAGCGCTGGAGAAGGCGGACGCCCTGCTCCGGACGGGACTGCTCGCGACCGCGGAACAGGATCATGGCCTTGACCTTGTCCCCGGCCTGGAGGAAGCCCTCCGCGCG
>JAEYZI010000032.1 GCA_023428065.1 Actinomycetes bacterium
ACGCGCAGGGCACCGACGCCGAGGGCCGCGTGTTCGGCGCCGGCCTCGACATCGGCCCGCAGGGCCTCTGCTTCCGCGGCGACCTCTTCGAGGCGGCCGGCCTGCCGGGCGACCGCGAGGGCTTCGCCGAGGCCATCGGCGGCGAGAACGCCACGTGGGAGTCCTTCTTCGAGTTCGGCCAGAAGTACACCGCCGCGAGCGGCAAGCCGTTCTACCACAACCCCTCGTTCTTCTGGAACTCGTTCGTGAACCAGCAGGCGGAGGGCTACTACAAGAAGGACGGCGAGACCCTCAACATCAAGGACAACGCCGCCCTCAAGGGCCAGATGGACCTGATCGTCGAGAACGCCAACATCGGCGCGGGCCTGCCCGGCTGGGGCGTCGCCGACCAGGCCAAGGCCGACGAGTTCGCGGTCTACGTCTGCCCGTCGTGGATGCTCGGTGTCGTGAGCGGCTACTACGACGCCGGCACGACCGGCACCGGCTGGGACTTCGCCGACGTCCTCCCGGGTGGCGCGGCCAACTGGGGTGGCGCCTTCCTCGGCGTCGCCGAGTCGTCGGAGCACAAGGAGGCCGCGGCCGACCTCGCGCTGTGGCTCGCCGCCCCGGAGCAGCAGGCTGCCGCGTTCGAGGCCGCCGGTCCGTTCCCGAGCACGCTCAAGGGTCAGGACCTCGTGAAGGACTCGGTCTCCGCGTTCTTCAACGACGCGCCCGTCGGTGAGATCTTCACCAACCGCGCGAAGGGCGTCATCGCCCAGGTCAAGGGCCCGGAGGACTCGAACATCCAGGACAACGTGTTCGGTCCGGTCTTCGACAAGGTCAGCCAGGGGGAGATCACCGACGGCGACGCCGCTTGGGCCGCCGCCATGGAGCTCCTCGACCAGCTCGTCAAGCAGTAACACCCTCGAGCGGTCCCCGGCGCCCGTCGCCGGGGGCCGCTCACCCCACTCTCCGCCCGCGCAACCCAGATAGGCCCCACGATGAGCGCACTCACGGCAGGTCGGCGGACCCGCAGTCAACTGACATTCCGCCAGAAGCTCTCGAACTTCGACTACAAGTTCTCGCCGTACCTGTACGTCGCACCGTTCTTCATCCTCTTCGCGCTCCTCGGCGCGTTCCCGATCGTCTACACGGTCAACGTCTCGCTCTACGACTGGGACCTGCTGAAGGGCCAGGGCGACTTCATCGGCCTGGAGAACTACGTCACGACGCTCCAGGACCCGTTCTTCTGGAACGCGTTCGGCAACACCATCAGCATCTTCCTGCTCTCCGCGGTGCCGCAGCTCGTCATGGCGACGATCATCGCCGCCGTACTCGACCAGGCGATCCGCGCCAGCACCTTCTGGCGGATGAGCGTGCTGCTCCCCTACATCGCCGCCCCCGTCGCGGTCGCGGTGATCTTCACCCAGGTCTTCAACCAGTTCGGCGGGCCCATCACGGGACTCACCGAGCTGCTCGGCCTCGAGCCGATCCGCTGGGGCTACGACCCCTTCCCCTCGCACATCGCGATCGCGACGATGGTCAACTGGCGCTGGACGGGCTACAACGCGCTCATCCTGCTCGCCGCGATGCAGGCGATCCCGCGTGACGTGTACGAGTCGGCGGCCCTCGACGGCGCAGGCCGCATCCGCCGCTTCTGGTCGATCACGATCCCGATGATCCGGCCGACCATGATCTTCGTCATCATCACGGCGACGATCGGCGGCCTGCAGATCTTCACGGAGCCCAAGCTCTTCGACGGCCAGTCCAACGGCGGCGCGAACCGTCAGTTCCAGACGATCGTGCTCTACCTCTACGAGATGGCGTTCCCGCGGCGCGACTTCGGCCGCGCGGCGGCGACCGCCTGGATCCTCTTCCTCATCATCGTCCTCGTCGGCCTGATCAACTACGCCATCTCGCGCACGATCGCCTCCCAGGACATGGCGCGCGTCCGCACTCCCAAGCGCGCCGCGCTCACCGCGAACGGAGTCCGCCGATGACCTCGACCATCACCCGCCCGCCGGTCGCGCCCACGCGTCCGCTCGACCGCGAGGCGCGCCGCCGCAAGGCCCGCTTCTACGACCGTCCCGGCTGGCTCAGCTACGCCCTCCTCGGGGTGTTCTTCGTCGCCGCGGTGTTCCCGCTGTGGTGGTCGTTCGTCATGGCGAGCCGCCAGGCCTCCGACATCAACGCGGTGCCGCCCGTCGTGATCCCCGGACCGAACTTCATCACCAACGTCATGAAGGCGTTCGCGACGGTCGACTTCGCGAAGGCGCTCCTGAACAGCATCATCATCTCGGGCACGATCGCGGTCGCCGTCGTCTTCTTCTCGACGCTCGCCGGCTTCGCGTTCGCCAAGCTCAAGTTCCGCGGTCGCAACCCGCTCATGGTCGCGGTCGTCGCGACGATGGCGATCCCGACGCAGCTCGGCATCATCCCGCTGTTCATGCTCGTGTCGCAGTTCAAGCTCACGAACTCGCTGTGGGCGGTCATCATCCCGGGCCTCGTGTCGGCGTTCGGCGTGTTCTTCATGCGCCAGTACCTCGTCGACACGATCCCCGACGAGCTCATCGAGGCGGCACGCATGGACGGTGCGTCGATGTGGGGCACCTTCTGGAACGTCGCCGTCCCGTCGGCGCGCCCGGCGATGACGGTGCTCGGCCTCTTCATGTTCATGGCCGCCTGGACCGACTTCCTGTGGCCGCTCCTCGTGCTCGGCCCGAAGAACCCGTCGGTGCAGACCGCGCTCGCCGCGCTCAACGCGTCCGGCGGCCACACGCCCGACTACTCGATGGTGCTCGCGGGTGCTCTCATCTCGATCGTGCCGCTGCTCATCCTGTTCCTGCTCGCGGGCAAGCAGCTCATCCAGGGCATCATGTCCGGGGCGGTGAAGGGCTGATGGCGCTCGAACTCCCCGACGGGTTCCGCTGGCCCGCCGGGTTCATCTGGGGTGCCGCGACCGCCGCGGCGCAGGTCGAGGGGGCCGCCCACGAGGACGGCAAGCTCGACTCGATCTGGGACCACTTCGCCCGCATCCCCGGCAACGTCGCCTACGGCGACACCCCCGAGGTGTCGGTCGACCACTACCACCGGATGCCGCAGGACGTGCAGCTCATGAAGAGCCTCGGCCTCGACAGCTACCGGTTCTCGGTGAGCTGGGCGCGCGTCAAGCCCGCCGACGGTCCCGTGAACCCGAAGGGCGTCGACTTCTACAGTCGGCTCGTCGACGAGCTGCTCGAGAACGGCATCCTGCCGTGGCTCACGCTCTATCACTGGGACATGCCGCAGGCCGTCGAGGAGACGGGCGGCTGGGCGAACCGCGACACCTCGCAGCGGTTCCTCGACTACGCGGTCGCCGTGCACGAGGCGCTCGGCGACCGGGTCACCCACTGGACGACGTTCAACGAGCCGCTGTGCTCGTCGCTCATCGCCTACGCCGGCGGAGAGCACGCACCCGGCCGCCAGGAGCCGCGCGCCGGTCTCGCCGCCCTGCACCACCAGCACCTCGCGCACGGCCTCGCCGTGCAGGAGCTGCGGGCGCGCGGGGCCGAGAAGCTCGGCATCACGCTCAACCTGACCAACGCGGTGCCGAACGACCCGAGCGACCCCGTCGACCTCGACGCGGCCCGGCGGCTCGACGCGCTGTGGAACCGCGCGTACCTCGAGCCGATCCTGCTCGGCGCCTACCCCGCCGACTTCCTCGAGGACGTCGCGAGCCACCGCTTCGACGAGCTCGTGCGCGACGGCGACCTCGCCACCATCCACCAGGAGATCGACTTCCTGGGCGTCAACCACTACCACGACGACAACGTCTCCGGGCATCCGCTCCCCGCGGACCACCCGAAGGGGCTCGCGCCCACCGACAAGAAGACCTCGTCGTGGTTCGTGGGGTCGGAGTTCCTCACCTCGCCCACGCGCCACCTCCCCCGCACGGCGATGGGCTGGGAGATCAACCCCGACGGGCTGCGCCGACTGCTGGTGCGGCTGGGGCGGGAGTACCCCCAGCTCCCGCCCCTCTACATCACCGAGAACGGCTCCGCATGGGACGACGTCGTCGCCCCCGACGGCGGCGTGCACGACACGGAGCGGGTCGACTTCCTCGAACGCCACCTCGAGGCCGTCGCACAGGCGATCGACGAGGGTGCGGATGTGCGCGGCTACTTCGCGTGGTCGCTCATGGACAACTTCGAGTGGGCATGGGGCTACGAGAAGCGGTTCGGCGTCGTGTACGTGGACTACCAGACGCAGGAGCGCATCGTGAAGGACTCGGGTCACGCGTTCGCCTCGGCCGCGGCCGCCGCGCGTACGCTCGCCTCATAGGATGTACGGGCTCAGCCCGGCCAGGAGGTCCCGCCGATGACACCGGAATCGCCCGGAGGTGCGCCGACGCTCGAGCAGGTCGCCAAGGCCGCCGGGGTGTCACGTTCGACGGTCTCGCGCGTCATCAACGACTCGCCGAAGGTCACCCCGGAGGCCCTCGCGGCGGTGCGCAAGGCGATCGACGAGCTCGGTTACGTGCCGAACCGCGCCGCCCGCATCCTCGCGAGCCGGCGCACCCAGTCGATCGCGCTCGTGATCCCCGAGAACACGGCGCGCTTCTTCGCCGACCCGTACTTCGCGACGGTCGTGCAGGGCATCGCGATGTACCTCTCGGACACCGACTACACCCTGACCCTCGTGATCGCCGCCGAACGCGACGGCGAGAAGACCCGCCGCTACCTGCAGGCCGGCAACGTCGACGGGGCGCTCATCCTCTCGCACCACTCCGACGACCGCTCGTACACGGAGCTCGCGCGCTCGATCCCGGTCGTGTTCGGCGGCCGGCCCATGAGCCAGGAGGGATCGAAGGCGTACTACATCGACGTCGACAACGTCGAGGCCGCCCGCAACGTGACGAACCGGCTCATCGCGAACGGTCGGCGGCGCATCGCGACGATCGCGGGCCCGGAGGACATGTCGGCGGGCCTCGACCGGCTCGAGGGATGGCGGCAGGCGCTCGAGGCGGCGGGCATGCCCACCGACCTCGTCGAGCACGGCGACTTCAGTCCCGCGGGCGGCGAGGCCGCGATGCGTCGGCTGCTCGCGCGCGAGGTCGAGATCGACGGCGTCTTCGCCGCGAGCTCGCTCATGGCGCAGGGCGCGCTCAACGTGCTCCGCACGCAGGGCAAGTCGGTGCCGCACGACCTGGGCCTCGTGACGTTCGACAACGACTACGCCGCGCAGTCGTCGAACCCGCCGCTCACGACCGTCGAACAGCCGACCGTCGAGCAGGGCAGGCGCATGGTGGACGTGCTGCTGCACCTCATCGACGGCGGGACGGTCTCGCAGGTCACGATGATGCCGACGCGCATCGTCGAGCGCGGGAGCGAATGACCGGTTAGCGTCGGACCATGGCAGATCAGGTCGTGGACGTCCCCGAACGCAACCGCTTCGTGCTCGAGCGCGACGGCGAGCCGATCGGCAAGGCCCTCTACCGGCGCGAGCCGGGTGTCATCACCTTCACCCACACGGAGGTCGACCCCTCGATCCAGGAGCGCGGGCTCGGCTCGCTCCTCGCGAAGTCGGCGCTCGACGCGGTGGCGGCCGAGGAGGGCACGCGCGTCGTCGCGCAGTGCCCGTTCATCGCCGCCTACATCGAGCGACACCCCGAGTACCAGCCGCTGCTGACGCGCTGATGCGCGGCGGCATCCGCTCCCGCGGCGTCAGGGGCGCCGGGCGAGGAGCGCGCGCACGCCCACGCCGACCGCCGCGACGGCCACCGCGAGCGCGAGCGGCGGCAGCACGAGCGCGGGCATCGTGAGGGCGGCGCCGAGCACACGGGAGCCGTAGTCGAGGAGCTCCCCCGGGTCGCGCAGGAGGGCGCGTGATCCCACGGCCGACTGCACGGCCGTCGCGATCGCGGGCACGACCCACAGCAGCGCGAGGCTCACGAGTGCCGCCGCGATCCTCCCGGCGGAGCGCAGGCCGCCCCACGCGATCGCGGCGCCGACGAGCACGGGCGGGGTCCACGTCACGACGGGTGCGAGCGCGTACGGCAGCGCCGAGAGCGGCCCTGCCGCCCCGAGGTACCCCGAGATCCACCAGCCGACGGCGGTCGCCGCGAGCGTGAGCGCGATGACGGCGCCGGGGACGGGACCCCGCGCCACGAGGCCGAAGACGACGAGACCGGCCGCGATCCCGAACGCCACGAGCGCGACGCACGCGCCGAGGTAGAACGCCGCCTCGGCGCCGCCGCGCAGTCCCCCGCGCAGCACGTCGGCCGCCTGCGCGGCCGCGACCACCTGCACGAACAGGAGCCCCGCGGCGATCGAGAACGGCGCCGCGCGGGGCAGCCGCGTCCGCAGGGCGCGCGCCGCGATCCCCGCCGCCGCCGCGCCGACGACGAGGGTGCCGAGCACGAACGTCACCGCGTACTGGCTGAGCGGGAGCCACGCGACCGGCATCTGATCCGGGAGCGCGTCGAAGGCCCACAGGTTCTGCAGCGGGAGCCGCATGCCCGTGAGCATCCACGGCAGCATGCCGATCAGGGCCCCGCCGACGCCGATGCCGAGGCTCGCGAGGGCGCCGCCCCACTGCGCCGGGCGCGGGGCGGGGGCCTCCGTCGCGGGCCAGTCGCCCGGAGACGGAGCGGCGGATGCCGGGGCGGCTGCGGTCGGGTCGCTCGAGGTCACCGCTCCACGCTAGTCGTCAGGCTCCGTCGTCGAGCTCGATGCGCACCCGGCCGCCCTCGATGTCGAGCGGCCCGTCGCCGGGAGTCGGGGCGGGGGCGGGCACCTCCGCTTCCGCGGCCGCGATCTGCTGGGCCTCGTGCTTGGTGGGGTGGAAGACCTCGTCGGCGAAGCCGAGCGCGCCGTTGCCGGAGCCGCGGCCGCCGTTCGTGCCGCGGAGCTCGATCCAGCCGCGCCATTGCGCGACGACGACGAGCGCCACGACGACGCCGCCACCCACGAGCCAAGCCCAGTACGGCATGCCGCCAGGGTACGTCAGGCGGGCGAGACCGTCATCCAGCCGCCCCCGAACTTCGGCTCGCGGCCGTCACCCGACGACGTGCCCGTGAGGCGGCGGCGCACCCACGGGCCGACGTGCTCGCGGTAGTAGGCGGCGCCCCGCAGGCGGGCTGCGGCGGGCACCTCGGGAAGCGACCACCATCCCTCCGGCACGGGCACCTCGAGCGCATCGAGCACACGCGCCGCGACCCGGTGGTGCCCGCGGGTGTTCATGTGGAGACGGTCCTCGGACCAGTAGGAGGGCGTCTCGAGCTCGGCGTCGAACCAGTTGAACGCGCGCACGAGATCGGTGCGGTGGGCGACGCGCGCCTCGACGATGCGGCAGAGCGTGTCGCCGCGGCGGCGCATGACGCCGCCCATGGGCAGCTGGGCGGTGGGGTTGGCGCCGGAGAGGAGGATGAGCCGGACGCCCTCCTCGTCGCAGCGGCGCAGCACGTGCTCGAACAGTCCCACGATCCGCGAGACGTCGGTGCGGGGACGCAGCATGTCGTTGCCACCCCCGTTGAAGGAGAGGTGCGTGGGGCGAAGGGCGAGCGCCGCCTCGAGCTGCTCTCCGACGATGGGGCCGATGAGCTTGCCGCGGATGGCGAGGTTCGCGTAGTCGATCGGCTCGCCGATGCCGCGCGCCCATCCCTCGGCGACGAGGTCGGCCCAGCCGCGCACCCGCCCGTCGGGCAGCTCGTCGCCGACGCCCTCGGTGAAGGAGTCGCCGATGGCGACGTAGCGGATGCCGGGCACCGGGCGAGCCTACCCCTCGCGCGGGAGGGGCGGACGCTCGGGGATCACGAGCGGGCGGCCGGCGCGCACGATCACCTCGACCTCGAGCCCGTAGACCGAGGAGACGAGAGGCGCCGTGAGCACCTCGGCCGGAGTGCCGACGGCCCGCATCCGCCCCTCCTCGAGCAGCGCGACGCGGTCGGCGTACGCGCCCGCGAGGGAGAGGTCGTGCAGCACGACGACGACCGTGCGGCCCTCGGCAGCGAGCTCGCGGGCGATGCGCAGCACGTCCTCCTGGTGCCGCAGGTCGAGGGCCGCGGTCGGCTCGTCGAGCAGCACGACGGGGGTCTCCTGCGCGAGCACGCGGGCGAGCGACACGCGCGCGCGCTCGCCCCCGGACAGCTCGGTGAAGCGCCTCCCCACGAGGTGCGCGACATCCGCCCGCTCGAGCGCCGCCTCGATCGCGGCGTCGTCGAGCTCTCGCGCGGGCGTGCGCGCCCACGGGCTGCGGCCCATCTCGACGACCTCGCCGACCCGGAAGGGGAAGCTCACGGCATTGTCCTGCGTGAGCACCGAGCGGATGCGCGCGAGCTCGAGCGGCTCGATCGCATCGACGGCTCGCCCGCCGAGCAGCACGCGCCCGGCGTCGGGTGCCCGCTCCCCCGCCATCATCGACAGGAGCGTGGACTTGCCCGCGCCGTTCGGGCCGACGAGCGCGAGGAGCTGGCCCTCGGGCACGACGAGGTCGACCTCGTCGACGACGCGGCGCCCGCCGAGCTCGACCGTGACGCGGTCGACGCGGATCATGCCCAGCCTCCCGCCGCGCGCCGCTGCCGCCAGAGCAGGATGAAGAAGAAGGGGCCGCCGACGAGCGAGGTGAGCAGGCCGATCGGCAGCTCGGCCCCCGCGACGATCGTGCGCGACAGGAGGTCGGCGAGCACGAGCAGGAGTGCGCCTCCGAACGCGCTCGCCGTGAGCAGCGCGCGGTGCGAGGGGCCGAGGAGCATGCGCATGAGGTGCGGCACGACGAGGCCCACGAACGAGATGATGCCGACGAACGCGACCCCCACCCCCGTGAGGAGGGCGACGAGCACGATCGAGCCGAAGCGGAGCCGCTCGACGTCGACGCCGAGGTGGCGCGCATTGCGCTCGCCGAGGGCGAGGATGTCGTAGCGGCGCCCCAGCAGCACGGCGATCACCGTGCCGACGGCCGCGACGAGGAGCACGAGCACGGCCTCCCGCCACAGCGAGCCGGAGAGTGATCCGAGCTGCCAGAATACGATCTGCTCGCGGCTCGCGTCTCCCCCGAGGAAAAGCAGGAACGCGAGCCCGGCGCCCCCGAAGGCGTTGACGGCGATGCCGGTGAGCAGGAGGGTCACGACCTCGGTGCGGCCGTTCGCGCGCGAGACGCCGTAGACGAGAAGGGTCGCCCCGAGGCCTCCCGCGAAGGCGAGCACCGCGATCGTCCAGTCGCCGAGCGCGAGCAGCCCCGTGACGATCGCGAAGGCCGCACCGAGCGCCGCACCGGAGGAGACGCCCACGACGCCGGGCTCCGCGAGCGGGTTGCCGAAGATGGCCTGCATGACGGCACCCGCGACCGCGAGGGCCGCACCCACCGCCATCGCCATGACGATGCGCGGGAAGCGGATCACCCACAGCGCCGCGTCGGCGGTCGGGTCGATGGGAGCCCACGGGTTCGCGAACCACGGGTTCGGGATCCAGGCGTGGTGGAGGAGCGAGAGCACGACATCCTGCGGGCTCACGCCGAACTGGCCGACGACGGCCGAGAGCAGCGTCGCTCCCACGAGCAGCACGGCGAGCGCGACCCCGACGATCGTGCGGCGCCGGGCAGGATGCGCGGGCCCGCTCACGGAACCCGGTACAGCCACTCGTCGGTGGCGAACTTCTCCGCCACGAGCTGTTCGGCACGCGCGTACTCGTCCGGCGTGATCTCGCCGTCGTGCAGGCCGTGCAGCGACCGGAAGGTCTCGACCATGCGCTCGATGATCGCCGCGCGCGGCAGGCCCGTCTGGCTGCGCAGCGGGTCGACGCGCTTCTGGGCCGACTTCGTGCCCTTGTCGCTGAGCTTCTCGCGGCCGATGCGCAGCACCTTGACCATCTTGTTGGCGTCGATGTCGTACGACATCGTCACGTGGTGCAGCACCGCGCCGCCCGCGAGGCGCTTCTGTGCGGCGCCGCCGATCTTGCCGGCGGGGCTCGCGATGTCGTTGAGCGGCTGATAGCTCGCGTCGATCCCGAGCGAGCGCAGCGCGACGAGCACCCAGTCGTCGAGGAACGCGTAGCTGTCGGCGAAGCTCATGCCCTGCACGAGGTCGATGGGCGCGTAGAGCGAGTAGGTGATGATGGAGCCCGCCTCCATGAACATCGCGCCGCCGCCCGAGATGCGCCGCACGACGGGGATGCCGTACGCGGCCGCGTTCTCGGCGTCGACCTCGTTCTTCACGGACTGGAAGCTGCCGATCACGACGGCGGGCTCGTCCCACTCCCAGATGCGGAGCGTCGGGGCGCGGCGCCCGGCGCCGACCTCCTCGGCGAGCACCTGGTCGAGCGCCAGATGCGTGACGGGGCTCAGCGGGCCCGGATGCACGAGCTCCCAGTCGTAGTCGCGCCAGCTCGTCGCCCGGTGCACGGCCCGCCGCACGGCCGTCGCGATCGCCTCGGGCGAGAAGCCGAGGAGAACGGCGCCCGCGGGGAGCGCCTGCTGCACGGCGGTCACGATCGCCTTGGCATCCGCGTCGGCGGGCAGCCCCGTCAGCCCGGCGTCGATCAGCGGCAGGGCGTCGTCGGGCTCGAGGAAGAAGTCGCCCGAGAGGCGCACGTTCGCGAGCCGCCCGTCGACGACGTCGAGATCGACCACGACGAGCTTGCCGCCCGGCACCTTGAACTCGCCATGCACGGCACTAGCTTAGGTGCACCTAACCCGTGGCCGCGGGGATGTGCGCGTCGAGCCAGGCCACGACATCCGCCCGCACCTCGGCCTGATTGGTCTCGTTGAGCATCTCGTGGCGTCCGCCGGGGTAGATCGTGACGGTCACGTCGCTCAGCCCCCCGCGCGTCTCGTAGGCGGCTGCGAGCTTGCGCACGCTGCGCGGTCCGCCGAGCGAGTCCTCCTCGCCGATCATGATGAGCATCGGGAGGTCGGCGTCGAGCCGCTTCGGGGTGCCGAGCAGGCGGAGGCTGTCGCCCACGCCGAAGAGCTTGAGCACGGTCGCGTCGAAGGTGAGGGGGTCGGCGACGAACGCGGCCGCCACCTCGGGGTCGCGCGAGAGCCACTCGGCACCCGTCGTGCCGAGGTGCCGGTGCTTCGCGTTGAGGTCGCCGCCGTTCATGTCGGTGAGCGTGCGGTACGCCGTCGCGGAGAGCACGACGCCCGCGTAGCGGCCGGCGTCGCGCGCGATGATCTTCTGGGCGAAGAGCGAGCCGAGGCTGTGCCCGAAGAGCACGACCGGCACACCCGGGTTCTCGTCGCGGATGATCCCGGTGAGCTGCTCGACCGCCGCGATCGCGGCGCGCACGCCGCCCGGGCCGAGCCGCCCGAGCTTCGAGCGGTCGCCGCCCCACTGCGCGAGCCCCGTCTCGCCGTGGCCGCGGTGGTCGTCGGCGTACACGGTGTAGCCGGCGGCGGCGAGCGCCTGTGCGAAGCGCTCGTAGCGGGTCGCGTACTCGCCGACCCCGTGCAGCAGCTGCACGATCGCGCGGGGTTCGGGTGCGCGCCACACGTAGTGGTGGATCGTCACGCCATGGGCGTCGACGAACTCTCGCGCGTCTCGGGTCACGTCGCTCATCTCGGGCCTCCTCGCCGCATCCGAGCGTAGGGGCTCCGGGCGGTCTCCGCGGGGAGGGAGGACAATGGATGCGGTGAGTCAGATGTTCCGGTCGTTCGCGTCACGGAACTACCGCATCTGGTTCGCGGGCGCGCTCGTGTCGAACGTCGGCACCTGGATGCAGCGCATCGCGCAGGACTGGCTCGTGCTCGCCGAGCTCACCGACGACGATGCGATCGCGGTCGGGGTCGTCATGGCGCTGCAGTTCGGTCCGCAGCTCGTGCTGCTGCCCGTGACCGGCTGGGTCGCCGACCGCTTCGACCGCCGCCACGTGCTCGCCGCGACCCAGGCGGCGATGCTGCTGCTCGGTGCGGGCCTCGGCGTGCTGACGCTCCTCGGGATCGTGCAGTTGTGGATGGTGTTCGCGTTCGCCCTCGGCCTCGGCGTCGCGGCCGCGTTCGACGCGCCCGCCCGCCAGGCGTTCGTCGGGGAGCTCGTGAGCGACGGCGACCTCGCGAACGCGGTGGCCCTCAACGCGGCCTCCTTCAACGGGGCCCGGCTCATCGGGCCCGCCGTCGCGGGCGTGCTCGTCGCCGCGGTCGGCTCCGGATGGGTGTTCCTCATCAACGCCGCGAGCTTCCTCGCGGTGCTGGGCGCCCTGTGGGCGCTGCGTCCCGCGGAGTTCACGCCCTTCACGCGCAAGGCCCGCGGCCACGGGCAGATGCGCGCGGGGTTCCGCTACGTGCGACGCCGGCCCGACATCCTCCTCGTGCTCGCGATGGTGTTCCTGACGGGCGCGCTCGGCTACAACTTCCCCATCTACACCTCCACGATGGCGAAGGTGGAGTTCGGCCAGGGGCCGGAGGAGTTCGGGTGGCTCTCGTCGGCGCTCGCGATCGGCTCGGTCGTCGGCGCCCTCATCGCCGCCCGCCGCGAACGGCCGCGCCTGCGCACGGTGACGATCGCGAGCCTCGGGTTCGGCGTCTCGCTCGGGGCGGCGGCGCTCGCACCGGACACCCTCGTGTTCGGCGCCCTGCTCGTGGTCGTGGGCTTCACGGGCATCACGATGATGAACACCGCGAACGCCTACGTGCAGACGACGACGGCCCCGTCGATGCGGGGGCGCGTCATGGCCCTCTACCTCGCGATCTTCCTCGGCGGCACGCCCCTCGGCGCGCCCCTCATCGGCGGGATCGCGGATGCCGCCGGGCCGCGCTGGGCCGTCGCCGCCGGTGCCGCGTCCGGCTTCGCGGCCGCGGCCGTCGCCGCCGGCTTCTACCTGCGCACGCGCGAGGTGCGTGTGCGCTGGACGCGCGAGGGCAGGTGGCCGCTGCGCATCTCGTCGGCGACGGCCGCCGACCGCGACACGGCGACCCAGGAGATCGCGATCGGCGAGGTCGAGACCCAGCGCTGATCGACGGCGCGCCCGGCGCCGTCCGAGAGCAGAATGGGGAGATGACGCGCCTCCGCGATGCGGGCCCCCTCGCCCGTATCGACGCGACCGCCTCGACGACCGAGTCGCGGGCGATCCTCGTCGCCGGGGCGGGGCTCGTGATCGGGTTCCTCGTCGCCTTCGTCTGGATCCGCGGCCGCGCTCTCCCGATCGCGGGGGACGACTCGCTCGGCGCGCTCGCGGCGGTCGTGGCCGCCTCGCTCACGAGCATCGCCTTCGTCGCGGGCTACCTGCTGCCGGCGCCCGGCTCCCGCCGGCGGACGCATCCGGAGCCGTCCGCGTGGCGCCTCGGCGTCAACGTCGTCGCCCTCGCGCTCGCGCACGCCGCGATCGTGCTGCTCGTGCTCGTGGGGGTCTCGATCGTGATGTCGGATGCCTTCATCGGCGCCGACGTGTACTTCTTCAGCTCGTCGCTGCTCGTGGGCATCGCGTCCGCGCTCGCGTGCTACACGGCGTTCCTCTCGGCGTCGGGCATGACGTCGGCGCGTATCGCGACGGTGCTCGCCCTCTACCTCGTCGTCGGGGTCATGGCCGCCATGCTCTCGACCTCCGACCCGAGGTGGTGGGAGAAGAACATCAGCGCCCTCGGGACGGGCGACGACGTCTCGAGCTGGATCTTCACGCTCACGCTCGTCGTCGCGGGCGCCCTCTTCACCGCGATCTCGGTGTACCTCGCGACCGAGCTCGGGCACGGTCACCTCGCACGCGCGCCGCGGGATGCCGACGGGCGACACGAGGGGACGCGCATCCGGGTGCTCGCGGGCGCGCTCGTGCTGCTCGGCGTCTTCCTCGCGCTCACCGGGATCTTCCCCGTCAACTGGGTCGAGTGGGTGCACAACACCTTCGCGACGGGTCTCGTGGTGATCTTCGCGGGCCTCGTCGTAGGGGTGCGCTGGATCGTGCCGGGGCTTCCGGAGATGTTCTTCGTCGTCGGCTACCTGTTCCTCGCGATCGTGCTCGGGGCCACGGTGCTCTTCGCGGTGGGCATCTACAACCTCACGGCGATGGAGATCGTGGGATTCGCGCTCATCTTCGCCTGGCTCATCCTGCTCATCCGGAACATCTCGGCGAGCGGGGCGGACGCCGCCTGAGCCTGCCGTCCGGGCGAGTGCCGACGTAGCGTGGAGGCATGGCCGAGACGAGCGACGGCGACGCGATCCGCGCCGCCCTGCGCTACCGGCTGGACCGGTTCCGCCGCGAGGAGCTCGGCGAGCGGGCCGAGGAGGAGCGGGAGCCCGACGAGCGCCGCGTGACGGATGCCGACCGCGCCGTGGCCGCGGAGGTCGCCCTGCAGCAGGCCATGCGGCGCGGCGACTTCGACGACCTCCCGGGGGCGGGGAGGCCTCTGCCGGGAATCGGCGGCGACCGGCCGCACGACCCGGACTGGTGGATCCGCCGCAAGATCGAACGCGAGCAGCTGCGCGGCCTCGGTCCCCCGGCCCTCACGCTGCGCACGGAGGACGCCGAGCTCGACGCGCGCCTCGACGAGCTGACCCGCGAGGACGACGTGCGGGCGGTGCTCGAGGACTTCAACGCGCGCATCGTCGAGGCCCGTCGGCAGCTGCTCGGCGGGCCGCCGGTCATCACCCCCCTGCGCGAGGTGGATGCCGAGCTCGCCGCCTGGGCGGAGCGCCGCGCCGCGCGAGCGGCGACACCGCCGGAACCGGAGCCGAGCGCCTCGCGGCGGAGGCGCCGCATCCGTCGACGCGGCCGCGCGGACGACTAGGGCCGCGGGTCGCGCGCGTCGTAGTGGCGGAAGGTCGGCTGCACGCGCAGCAGCACCGCGATGATCGCGACGATCGCGAGTCCGCCCGCGACGGGAGGCAGCCACAGCGTCGTGAGCACGGCGAGCGTGCCCGCGACCATGTCGCCGATGCGCGGTCCGCCCGTGACGACGACGACGAAGATGCCCTGCAGGCGACCGCGCATCTCGTCGGGCGCCGCCGTGAGCATCATCGTGGTGCGGAAGATCGCGCTCACCTCGTCGGAGGCGCCTGTGCCGGCGAGCGCGACGGCCGCGAGCGCGAGGAGCGGCAGGTTCACCTGGTCCCAGTCCTCGCCCACCGGGCCGAACCATCCGGTCGCCGCGACGGCGATGACGACCCCGAAGAGCGCCGTGAACGCGCCGAAGACCATGATCGCGCGGCCGATCGCCACCCCGTACCGGTGCACGTGCGCGACGGGGCCGCTGAAGAGCCCCGTGAGGAAGGTGCCGACCGCGACCGCCGCCGTCAGCACACCCACGGTGACGGGCCCGCCGCCGAGCACGGATGCGCCGATCGCGGGCAGCAGAACGTAGGGGCGGCCGAGGCTCATGGCGACGATGTCGACGAGGAAGCTCATGCGGATGTTGGGTGCGGTGCGGAGGAACCGGATGCCGTCGACGAGCGACGCCCAGCCGGGCCGCGTCGTGCGGCTGAGCGGCGGCAGCTTGGGCAGGCCGATCACCCCGAGGAACCCGGCGGTGAACAGGACCGCGTCGACCGCGAAGGTGAGCGGGAAGCCGATGGTCGCGACGAGCACGCCCGCGAGCGCGGGGCCGATCGTGAGCTGCAGGCCGAAGGTGATGCCGTTGAGGGCGCTCGCCCGCGCGACCATGTCCTCGGGCACGATGCGCGGGACCACGGAGCTGCGGGTCGCACTCGCGATCGTCGACGCGGCTGCGTTGAGCGTCGTGAGCACGTAGAGGGGCCAGACGGGCGGGCGGGCGTCGGTCGCCGCGTCGACGGCGGCGAGCACGACGATGCCGGCGATCGCGAGCCACGCCACGACGCTCGCCACGATGAGCACGCGGCGGCGGTCGAAGGCGTCGGCGAGCATGCCGCCCCAGAGCCCGGCGACGATCATCGGCACGAGCGAGATGCCGCCGACGAGCGCGACCGCGAAGGTGTCGCCGGTGATGTCAAAGACGAACAGCCCGACGGCGACCGAGGTGACCCAGAACCCGACACCCGAGATCGAGGTGCCGATGAAGAGGCGGGCGAAGGCCGGGTGCTCGCGCAGCGGGCTCAGGTCGACGAAGCGGCGGCGGCGCGGGGATTCGACCGCCTCGGTCGGGGTCGGGGCGGGCGAGCTCATGGCCGTATCAGCCTAGGACGCCCCCGCTCACGCCTCGCGCGTGATCTCGACCGTCACGAAGAGCTTCGAGCTCGACGGACCCGCGTACACGCCGCGCAGGGGGGCGACGTCGTTGTAGTCGCGGCCGCGCCCGACGATCACGTGGCGGTCGCCGATGTCGATGAGGTTGGTGGGGTCGAAGCCGTGCCACTGCCCGCAGTACCACTCGACCCACGCGTGCGACTCGCCTGCGACGGTCACGCCGATCTCGGCATCCGGGCGCGGGTGCAGGTAGCCGGAGACGTAGCGCGCCGCGATGCCCGCCGAGCGGAGGGCCCCGATCGCGAGGTGGGTGATGTCCTGGCACACGCCTTTGCGGTGCTCCCACGCCTCGGCGGCGGTCGTGTGCACCCCCGTGACCCCCGGCATGTACTCGATGCGCTCGCCGATCGCCGTGCACACGGCGCGCGCGGCGGCGCACGGGTCGTCGTGCTCGGCGACGATCGACTGCGTGAGCTCGACGACCTCCTGCGGGGGCCGCGTGCGCGGCGTCTGCGCGAGCTGCTCGATGTAGGCGGTCGCGCGGGCCGTCTCGGCCGCGAGCTCCTCCCAGCCGAGGCCCCGCTCGACGAGCTCCCGGCTGCGCACCTCCACGAGGCTCGTCGCGGTGAGCGAGAGCTCCTCGTGCGGCGAGAGGATCTCGAAGCTCGAGACGCGCGTGCCCCAGTAGTCGACGTAGCTGTGCGTGCTCGAGATGGGCGAGATGTCGAGGTTGGAGTAGAGCACGAGCTGCCCGTCGCCCGTGACCGGGAGCATGCGCGCCTCGTTGTACGACGCCGTCGCCGCGCCCTCGTAGTGGAATCCCGTGCTGTGCCGGATGCGGAGGCGATTCACGTGGACTCCCCCGCCCAGCTCGGCGCGGCGTTCGTCGGGAAGTAGCGCTGCCGGATCGCCTCGGAGGCCGCGCTCGTCGCGAGCTGCACGTTGTCCATGTGGCGCGGCAGGTCGTCGAGGATGTCGGCGATGGGCCGGTACTCGAGCTCGGAGCGGATCTGCCCGAGCAGCCGCAGCGCCTGGTCGGAGACGCCCACGCGATCCGCCCGCGGCTCGATCTCGCGCAGGCACTGCTCGGAGCGCGCCACCGAGAACAAGATGCTGCGCGGGAAGAGGCGGTCGAGCAGCAGGAACTCGGCCGCGTTGCGCGCGCTCGGCACGCCGCGGTAGGTGCGCAGGTACGCCTCGTAGGCGCCCACCGAGCGCAGGATCGTCGTCCAGCTCGGGCCGGACGCCTCGGTGAGCGAGCGGGTCGCGAGCAGGCGCGCCGTCATGTCGGCCCGTTCGATCGAGCGGCCGAGGGTGAAGAAGCGGTATGCCTCGTCGCGGCTCGTGGCGGACTCGATGATGCCGACGGCGAGCGCCGCGCGTTCGCGCACCCACGCGAAGAACTCGTGCACCTTGTCGCTCGCGACCTTGCGCGGCATCCGGGCGCGCGTCGTGTTGAGCACCTCCCACAGCTCGGTCGAGACGACCTCGCGCGCACGGCGGGCGTTCTCGCGCGCCGCCGCGAGCGAGTAGGCGATGGACGCGGGCTGGTTGCGGTCGACGGCGAGGAGGGCGAGCACGTCGGCGCGCTCCACCTCCGTGCCGTCCTCGACCTCGACGCCCATGACGCTGAGGAGGGAGCGGCACGCGAGGTCCTCCTCGATCCAGGGGTCCTCGAGCAGCAGTTGCAGGTGCACGTCGAGGATGCGTGCGGTGCCGTCGCTGCGCTCGATGTACCGGCCGATCCAGAACAGGCTTTCGGCGATGCGGCTCAGCATGCGTCCACCCCCTGTCGCTGTTGCTGCTGCTGTTGCTGCTGGTCGCGGCGCGGCCCGTCCTGCGGGTTGTGGTCCTGGAGGTGCGCGTCGGCGATCGTCGGGATCGACGAGGTCGCCGACGCCTGCTCGGCGACGAGCGACTGGATGCTGTGGTCGTGCGTCGCGGGCGCCTCCGTGCCCACGACCCAGGTGTCCTTCGATCCGCCGCCCTGCGAGGAGTTGACGACGAGCTGCCCCTCGGGGAGCGCCACGCGCGTGAGTCCGCCGGGCAGCACCCACACATCCGTGCCGTCGTTGACGGCGAACGGCCGCAGGTCGGCGTGCCGGGGACGCAGGCCGTCGTCGACGAGCGTCGGGATGGTCGAGAGCTGCACCACGGGTTGGGCGATCCACCCGCGGGGGTCGCGCCGCAGGCGCGCGCGCAGCTCGTCGAGCTCGTCGCGGGAGGCGTCCGGGCCCACGACGAGGCCCTTGCCGCCCGAGCCGTCGACGGGTTTCACGACGAGCTCGTCGAGCCGGTCGAGCACCTCCTCGAGGGCGCCCGGCTCCTCGAGGCGCCAGGTCTGCACGTTGGGCAGGATCGGCTCCTCCGACAGGTAGTAGCGGATGAGGTCGGGCACGTAGGTGTACACGAGCTTGTCGTCGGCGACCCCGTTGCCGACCGCGTTCGCGATCGTGACGTTGCCGAGCCGCGCCGCGAGCATGAGGCCGGGTGAGCCGAGCATCGAGTCGGCGCGGAACTGCAGCGGGTCGAGGAACTCGTCGTCGACGCGGCGGTAGATGACGTCGACGCGCGTCGGCCCCGCCGTCGTGCGCATGAAGACGCGCCCGCCCGAGCAGTACAGGTCGCGCCCCTCGACGAGCTCGACGCCCATGAGCCGTGCGAGGAGGGTGTGCTCGAAATAGGCGGAGTTGTAGACGCCCGGCGTGAGCACGACGACGGTCGGGTCGTCGACGCCCTCGGGGGCGGACGCGCGGAGGGCCCCGAGGAGCCGCTGCGGGTAGTCGCCGACCGGGCGCACGCGCATCGACACGAAGAGCTCGGGCAGGGTCTGAGCCATCACGCGGCGGTTGGAGATCACGTAGGAGACCCCCGACGGCACGCGCACGTTGTCTTCGAGCACGCGCCACTCGCCCTCCTCGTCGCGGATGAGGTCGATGCCCGACACCTGGATGCGCACGCCGTTCGCCGGCTCGATGCCGAACGCCTGGCGGTGGAAGTGGCTCGACGAGCTGATGAGGCCGGCGGGGATGACCCCGTCGAGCACGGCGCGCTGGGTGCCGTAGACGTCGGAGAGGAAGGCCTCGAGCGCTCGCACGCGCTGCCGTACGCCCGCCTCGACGGTGCGCCACTCGGGCTGCGCGATGACGCGCGGCACGGCGTCGAGCGGGAACGGCCGCTCCTCGCCGGCGAAGTCGAACGTGACGCCCTGCGCGAGGTAGGAGCTCGCGAGCGACTCGGTCCGGCCGCGCAGCTCCTCCTGCGTCATGCGGGCGAGCGCGGCGTGGATCTCCCGGTAGGGCGCGCGGGCGGTCCCCGGGGATGCGAACATCTCGTCCCAGGGCGGCGTGCCGCTGCGGCGCGTGGCGACCGAGCCGTATCCCTCGAACAGCTCGCCCATGCGGGGAGCCTAATCCTGCGATGTTGCGCGGTTGTTTCGGCCGGGGCGGTGCCGGAGCGCGCGCGATTAAGAGGGAAACGGCCCGCCTGAGGGGGGATTCGGCGGGCCGTCTCGCGGAGCTGCGACGCTCCGGGGGAATCTCCCGCGGCGGCGACCACCACAGCGCCGCCGCGGGAATGCATTCATGTTAAGGATCGAGCCTGGGCGTCCGCCTCACACGCGCTGGGAAATCGAGAAGCGCGGGCGCGCGAGCCGACGGCGAGGCGGACGGAGGTTAGGCAAACCTAACCAACAAGGTAGGATGGGCGGGTGACCCGAACGCTCCGTGCTGCCGTCGCGGCCGCCGCATCCCTCGCGCTGCTCGCGGGGTGCGCGAGTGCGACCGCGCCGGGCGACGCAGCCTCGACGACGCCTCCGGCGGACTCCCGCCCGCTCGCCGAGCTCGACCTCTACCCCGACCCGCGCGCGGCCGAAGGTCCGCGCACGGCAGTCGTCGGGTCGGAGGCCGTCGTGCCCGTCGCGGAGAACCCCGCCCAGACGCTGCCCGCGACCGTCGTCTCGCACGACCCCGGCGGCGACCGCGACGTCACCGTGCGCGACACCTCGCGCGTGCTCGCCCTCGACCTCGCGGGCTCCCTCGCCGCGACCGTCTGGGGGCTCGGGCTCGGAGACACGCTCGTGGGCCGCGACATGACGACGACCTTCCCCGGCACCGAGCAGCTCCCCGTCGTCACCTCCGGCGCGCACTCGCTCAACGCGGAGGGCGTGCTCGCCCTGCGCCCGACGCTCGTGCTCACCGATGGCAGCATCGGCCCGCGCGACGTGCTGCAGCAGCTGCGCGACTCCGGCGTCACGGTCGTGTTCCTCGAGAACGAACCGAGCTTCGAGGGCGCCGCACAGCTCGCGCGCGACACGGGAGCAGCGCTCGGCGTGCCCGAGGTGGGCGAGCAGCTCGCCGCGCGCGTCGCCGCCGAGGTCGACGACGTGCGCGCCCAGATCGACGCGATCGCCCCCGCCGACCCCGACGCGAAGCTGCGCATCGTGTTCCTCTACCTGCGCGGCGGCAGCGGCATCTACTACCTCTTCGGCGAAGAGTCGGGAGCCGACCACCTCATCGAGGCGCTCGGGGCACGCGACGTCGCCGCCGAATCCGGGTGGCAGGGCATGAAGCCGATGACGGACGAGGCCCTCGTCGAGGCCGACCCGGATGTCGTGCTCGTCATGACCGACGGCCTCGCCTCGGCGGGCGGCGTCGACGGTCTGCTCGAGGCGAAGCCCGCCCTCGCGCTCACGACCGCGGGACAACACCGCCGCATCGTCGACATGGACGACGGCGAGGTGCTGAGCTTCGGCCCGCGCTCGGCACGGGTTCTCGACGCCCTCGCGCGCGTGCTCTACGCCGAACCCTGAGCGGTCTGCCGTCCATTGGATCGGCTGCATGCGGGGGCAATAGGCTCGCCCTAGGGGGTAATGCGATGAGTGACGAGTCCCGTCGAGTTCTGGTCGTCGACGACGACCCCGACGTGGCGCTGTTGGTGAAGACGGTGCTCGAACGGCGCGGCGGCTGCGTGACGCAGACGGCCTCGGACGCGGTGTCCGCGATCGCCGCGATCGGGTCGTTCCGCCCCGATGTCGTCGTCACCGACATCCAGATGCCCGGCACCTCGGGACTCGACCTGCTCACCGACATCCGCGCCGAGACGCCGTGGATGCCCGTCGTGATCATGACGGCGCACGTGTCGGTCGACTATGCCGTCTCGGCCCTTCGCGCGCAGGCCGACGAGTTCCTCACCAAGCCGCTCGACTCCGCACGGCTCGTGGAGGTCGTCGCGCGCCTCGCCGACGAGGGGCGCGCCCGCCGTGAGGCGAACGCCAGGAAGCAGTACGTGCTCGCGATCGGCGCCCACCCGGACGACGTCGAGATCGGCGTCGGGGGCATCCTCGCGGCGCATCGCGCGGCAGGCGACGAGATCACGATCCTCACGCTCTCGCGCGGTGCCCGCGGCGGCGACGCCGACGACCGCCAGCACGAGTCGCTCGCCTCAGCCGAGCTGCTCGGGGCGCGCCTCTTCCTCAAAGACCTCACCGACACCGAGATCCCGGGCGGCGGGCCGACGGTGCGTCTCATCGAGGAGGTCGTGCGCGAGGTGGTGCCGACCGTCGTCTACACCCACACCAACCACGACCGGCACCAGGACCACCGCGCCGTGCACGAGGCCACCGTCGTCGCGACGCGCACGATCGACACGGTCGCGTGCTACCAGAGCCCCTCGACGACGGTCGACTTCCGGCCGACGCGGTTCGTGTCGATCGACGGGTTCGTCGAACGTAAGCTCGAACTCCTCGCGTGCTTCCGCTCGCAGACCGACAACCGCCGCTACCTCGCATCGGACTTCGTCACCGCGACCGCGCGCTACTGGTCGCGGTTCGGCGGCGGCGACAACGTCGAGCCGCTCGAGATCGTGCGGGAGACGGCCGACCTCTCCAGCCCGGTGCGGGAACGCGCGACCCTCGAGCGGAGCAGGGAGACCCGGTGACGCGCGTGCTCGTCACCGGCGCCGGTGGAGCCGCCGGTGTCGCCGTGCTGCGTTCGCTCCTGAAGCGGACGGATGTCACGGTGTTCGCCGCCGACATGGACGGGTGGGCGGCGGGGCTCTACCTCGTGCCGGCAGAGCGTCGCCGGCTCGTCGAACCCGGCCGCTCCGCGTCGTTCGTCCCGCGGCTCGCGGCCATCGTCGCGCGCGACGGCATCGAGCTCGTCATCTCGACGGTCGACGTCGAGCTCGCGGCCCTCGCCGAGCGGCGCGAGGAGCTCTCGCCGGCGGTGCTCGCCGCGCCGAGCGCCGAGACGATCGCGGTGGCCCTCGACAAGCTCGCCCTCGCGGAGCGCTGCGCGCCGACCGTCAACGTGCCCCGCACCGTGCTCGCCGGGCCCGACGCCCTCGCCGTGGAGTGGGAGTTCCCCGTCTTCGCGAAGCCGCGCTCCGGCGCCGGAAGCCGCGGCATCCGGGTCGTGCCCGACCGCTCGGCGCTCGCGGCGCTGCCCGCCGACGAGGGGCTCATCGTGCAGGACCTGCTGCCGGGCGAGGAGTACTCGGTCGACGTGATCGCGGATGCCGCAGGCCGCGTCGTCGCCGCCGTGCCGCGCACGCGCGCCCGCGTCGACTCGGGCGTCTCGATCGCGGGGCGCACGGTGCGCGACCCCGAGCTCGAGGAGACGGCCGCCGCGGTCGCCCGCGCGATCGGCCTCGTGGGGGTCGCGAACGTGCAGCTGCGACGCGACAGGGCGGGCCGCGCCGCCCTGCTCGAGGTCAACCCCCGCTTCCCGGGCGCCCTACCGCTCACGATCGCGGCGGGCGTCGACATCCCCTCGCTCGTGGTCGACCTCTTCACGGGTCGCCCGCTGCCGGAGCGACTGGAGTTCCGCGAGCTCGCCTCGGTGCGCTTCCTCGAAGACGTCGTTGTCGATCCCGCCGAGCTGCTCGAGTCCGAGCACGCGGCGCACCAGGACGAGAGCTGACGATGCACCCGGAGCTCCGCGGCGACCACCACGTGCACTCGACGTTCTCCGACGACGCGGTCTCGACGCTCGAGGAGAACGTCGCCGCCGCGCACGCCGCGGGACTCACCGAGCTTCGGCTCGTCGACCACGTGCGCCTCGACACGACGTGGGTCCCCGAGTTCCTCGCCGCCGTCGCCGCGCTCGAGGTGCCGGAGGAACTCACCGTGCACACGGGTGTCGAGGCCAAGATCCTCGACGCCTCGGGCGCGCTCGACCTCCCGCCCGGGCTCGCGGGGGTCGACCGCATCCTCATCGCCGACCACCGCTTCCCCGGCACCGACGGGCCGTGGTCGCCGGCCGAGGCCGTCGACCGCATGGCGGCCGGCCTCTCCCCCGACGACGCGCTCGACCTGCTCATCGGCGCCCTCCTCGGCGCGATGCGACGCCACCCCGGCAACCAGCTCGCCCACTGCTTCTCGATCCTCCCCAAGGTCGGGCTCGACGAGACGCAGCTCGGCGCGGAGCGCCTCGACGCCTGGGCGCGCACCGCCGCCGCGACCGACACGCTCATCGAGGTCAACGAGAAGTGGGCGTGCCCCGGCCCGCTCGCGATCGCTGCGGCGCGGGCGGCGGGTGCGCGGCTCGTCGCCTCCACCGATAGCCATGCGGCATCCGACGTCGGCCGCTACGACCGGGTCGTCGCGCTGCTCGACGAGGGCGCGCCATGACGGGAGCCGCGGTGCTCGACGTGCTCACCGGCATCCTCGTCGTCGTGCTCATCGTCTTCGTTGCGACGGGCGCCGTGCCCGTCGTGACCGCCGCGTTCCACTTCCTCATGGTGCCGCTGCACGCCCTCGTCAACCACTATCGGCGTGCCGAACCGCACTTCCCCCGGGTCGCCGTCGTCATCCCCGCCTGGAACGAAGGGCTCGTGATCCGGGCGACGGTCGAGCGGATGCTGCAGCTCGCCTACCCGGCCGACCGCCTGCGTATCTACGTGGTCGACGACGCGTCGACCGACGACACCCCGGAGGTGATGGCGCAGCTCCAGGCGGCGAACCCCGCGCAGGTGTACCCGCTCCGACGCGCGCGCGGCGGTCAGGGCAAGGCGCACACCCTCAACCACGGCCTCGAGGTGATCCTCGCGGACGACTGGGCGGAGGCCGTGCTCATCACCGACGCGGACGTGATCTTCCTGCCCGAGACGCTCGAGAAGATGACGCGCCACCTCGCCGACCCGAAGGTGGGCGCGGTCTCCGCCTACATCGCCGAGGGCAGCCGCGACCGCAACTACATGACGCGCTTCATCGCGATCGAGTACGTGCTCTCGCAGCTCGCCGCGCGCCGCGCACAGAACGTGCTCGGCGCTCAGGCGTGCCTCGCCGGCGGCGCCCAACTCCACTCGCGCGCCAACCTCGAGGCGATCGGCGGCCGCATCCCCACCGGCACGCTCGCCGAGGACACCGTCGCGACCTTCGAATCCCAGCTCCACGGCCGTCGCATGGTGTTCGAGCCGCGCGCCGTCGTGCTCGCCGAGGAGCCCCGCACGATCGACGGCCTGTGGAAGCAGCGGTTGCGCTGGGCGCGCGGCAACGTGCAGGTGTCGTGGATCTACCGCAAGGTCTGGTTCCGCCCGCACCGGGGCAACCACCTCGGCAACGTCGCGTTCGGGCTGTCGTGGTTCAGCATCTTCCTGCTGCCCGTCGCGATGGTGCTCTCGTCCATCGGGCTCGTGGGCCTCTTCCTCCTGCAGAGCGACCTCGCGCAGCTCGTGTTCCAGGCCCTGTGGGTCACGGCGTCGGTGTGCTTCCTGTTCTCGATGCTCGTCGGCATCCAGCTCGACCCGCGCGCGGGCCTCGGAGCGTGGCGCGAGGCGTTCCTCTTCCCCGGTCTCGTCTCCTTCGTCGTCATGATCGCGGCCCTCTTCCCCGGCCTCCTCGAGGAGCGGCTGCCGGGCCTGCTCGGCCTGCGGCTGGAGCCGGGCGGCGAGACGGCCCTCACGATCTTCGTGTACGTGTGGATCTCCGCGGCGATGCTCGGAGCCTGGGCGGCGCGGGTGGTCGAGCGCACGCGTGTGGGGCGCTGGCTCTCGCCCCTGCTCATCTACCTCGTGGGCTACGGGCCGATGCTGTGCGCCATCACCGTCGACTCGTACGTCAAGGAACTGCGGAAGGCGGACGCCTCCTGGATCAAGACCGAGAAGGTCGGAAGGGTGCTCGGATGAACGCTCCGACACGCACCGAGACGGAGGCGGCACGCCGCGAGCTGCACCGCGACGCGCGCCGCGAGCTGTGGCTCATCCCCCAGGCGGTGCTCGCGATCGCGATCGTCGCGGCGATCGTCTGGGTGCGCGAGGCGTTCTTCGTATGACGAGAGGACTCGCGGGCATGACGCTGCGACGCTCCGGCGACGCGTGGGCGCGGTGGTACGCGATCATCGACGACCCGAGCCCCATCGTCAAGCAGGCGCCCACGGCGATCGCGCTCACGATCGCGCTCGTCCTCTCGCTCTCGCTCGACCACCTGCCCTTCGGCCCGGCCCCCACCGCCTGGTCGGGCGTCGCGCTCGTCGCGGTCGCGACCGCATTCGCCGGCTACCTCACCTGGCGGCGGGAGTTCGACGGCTTCGCCGTCGCGCTCGTGCCGATGGCGTCCCTCATCGGGATCGGTCTCTTCCGCGCCGGCACCGGCGGATCGGCATCCATGTTCGGCGTGCTCATCCTGCTGCCCATCGTGTGGCTCGCCTCGCGACCCGGGCTCCGGAACGTCGTCATCGTGGGGGTGCTCACGACGATCGCGATCGCCATCCCGTACGTCACCGATCCGCCCCACGACGGCGCCACCTGGTTGCGCGTCGCGGTCGTGCCGATCGTCTACGTCATCACCGCCGCGATCGTCAACGAACTCAGCCGCGTGAGCCGGATACGCGCGGAGGAGGCCCACCGCCTCGCCGCCGAGCGCGCGGAGGCGCTCGAGGAGAACCTGCGCGTCGTCGTGCAGCTCCAGGAGAGCCAGACCAAGTACCTCGAGCTCGTCGAGCTGTTCCGCAGCGTGTGGAACGCGAGCGTCGCGCAGGCCGTCATCGGCCTCGACCACGACGGCCTCGTGGTCGCCTGGAACCCGGGCGCCACCGAGCTGCTCGGCCCCGAGGATCTCGACACCGAGTACACGGCGCGCGTCGACAGCTTCTTCTCCCCCGAGACGCTCGCCTCGCTCGACCCGGATGCGGTGGCCGCGCCCGGCGATCCGCTCCCGCCGGGACTCCGCTCGCTCTTCACGCGCGCCGACCGCGGCGAGGCGGTCACGCGCGAGCTCGACATGCGCCGTGAGGACGGCAGCAGCGTGCCCGTGCGGTTGACCGTCACGATCCGCCGCGACGGCGGCGGCCGCGCGGTCGGCTATCTGCTCGTCGCGATCGACGAGACGCGCACGATCGAGGCGGCGCGCATGAAGGACGAGTTCGTGGGGATGATCTCGCACGAGCTGCGCACCCCGCTGAGCTCGATCCTCGGCTACCTCGACCTCCTGCGCGACGACCCCGCCCATCCGCTGAGCGACGAGCAACTGCAGTTCCTCGGGGTCGCCGAACGCAACGCGCGGCGACTGCTCCGGCTCGTGGGCGACCTGCTGTTCACGGCGCAGGTGGAGTCGGGGCAGTTCCCGCTCGACGTGCAGCCGATCGACCTCGCGCCCCTCGTGCGCGCGTCGATCGACTCCGCGCGCCCCTCGGCCGAGGCCGCGGGCGTCGAGCTCGTCGCCGAGGTGCCCGCGGCGCCCGTGCGCGTTGTCGCCGACCCCGTGCGCATCGGCCAGGCGGTCGACAACCTCGTGGCGAACGCCATCAAGTTCACGCGCCGCGACGGCCACATCGTCGTCGGACTCGGCGTCGACGACAGCGCCGCCACCATCAGCGTGCGCGACACGGGCATCGGCATCCCGCCCGACGAGGTCGACCGGCTCTTCACGCGCTTCTTCCGCGCGAGAACCGCGACCCACAACGCCATACCCGGCGTCGGCCTCGGCCTCAACATCACTAAGGCGATCGTGACCGCCCACGGCGGGTGGATGGACGTCACGAGCACCGAGGGCGTCGGCACAGAGTTCCGCATCGCCCTCCCGCGCACGCCCGATCCGCGCTAGTCGGTCGGGGGTGCGGGCGGGGTGCCGAGCGCGTCGAGCGCAGCCCAGAACTCGACGTCGATGACGGCGTGCTCGTGCGCCTCGAGCTCCGCGAGCCGCGCGATCGAGTTGACGCCGACGACCGTCGTGTGGATGCGCGGGTCGCGCATCGAGAAGTGCAGCGCGGCCGCCGCGGGCGCCACGCCCCACTCGGCGCACAGCGCGCGGAAGCGGTCCACGTGCGCGAGGAACTCGGGGCTCGGCTCGGAATAGCCGTAGGTGCGGCCCCGGAAGTTGTCGCCCGCGAGGATGCCCGAACCGAACGGCGCGGCGTTGAACACCGTCATGCCGCGCTCGGTCGCGAGGTCGAGGATGCGCTCGGCGGACCGGTCGACCACGGTGTACCGGTTGTGTGTGAGCACGACGTCGAACGCGTCGGTCTTCACGTACTCCTCGACGAGCTCGCGCCGCCCTGCCGCGATGCCGATCGCGCCGATCCGTCCCTGCTCGCGCAGGCGCAGCAGCACGTCGACGGCTCCGCCGGGCGCCATCGCGTCCGCGACCGAGATCGTGTACGGGTCGTGCAGCTGGTAGAGCGGGAGCGTCTCGAGGCCCAGGCGCTCCGTCGACTCCTCGAAGCTGCGCCGCATCCGGTCTCCCGTGAAGGCGCCCGTCACCGGATCCTGGTCGCCCTTCGAGAACACGTAGCGGTCCTCGGGCAGCCCGCCGAGCTCGCGGATGGCGGCGCCGAGCAGGCGCTCGCTCTCGCCGTCGGCGTAGTTGTTCGAGGTGTCGGCCTGGTGATACCGCGACGCGAGCACCGCCGTCGCGAGCGACAGGTCGGCGCCGGGGCGCTTGCCGAGACCGGATGTGCCGACGGTGATGGGCTGCAGCGCGAGATCGAGCATGCTCACCATGCTGGCACGGTTCCCTCCGCCGCCTCCCAGGCCTCCGCGATGAGCTCGGCGCCGAGGGGCGTCGGATGCACGCCGTCCGCGGCGATCGCCTCCGGGCCGTGGTGCGCGGCGGCGACCGTCAGGATGCGGTGCAACGGCACGAACGGCGCATGGAACTCGGTCGCGAGGGAGGCGACGGCGTCGCGCTTGCCCGCGAGGTCGTCGAGCCATTCGCGCTGGTCCTCGTCGACCGGCACGAGGAAGGGCTCGACGAGGATGAGCCGGGCGACCCCCGCCGCGCGCGCCGACTCGAGCAGCGACCGGTAGACCGCCTCGAAGTGGGCGGCGCTCGTGGTCAGGCCGCTGTCGAAGCGCCGCCAGGTGTCGTTGACGCCCACGTACACCGTGAGGAGGCTCGGCGCGAGGTCGAGCACGTCGGTCTGCCAACGGGCGTCGAGATCGCCGATCCGATCGCCGCCGATCCCGCGGTTGACGATCGTGCGGTCGTCGCCGCGGGCGGCGAAGCTCTCGGCGACGCGCCGCACGTAGCCGGAGCCGAGGCCGTCGGGATCGTCGCGGCGGCCCGCGTCGGTGATCGAGTCGCCGATGAAGAGCACGGGACCGGTCATGAGGCGAGCGTAGGGCACCGGGGTGATGATGGAGCCATGGGCGATGTGCACGCGATCGTGCTGCCGGGCGGCGGATACCACCGCCACGCACCTCACGAGGGAGAGCCCGTCGCGGCGTGGCTGCGCGGGCTCGGCTACGGCGCGAGCGTCTTCGCCTACCCCGTTCTCACCCGGCATCCCGGCCCGCTCGACGCCGTGCGCGCCGAGGTGCGCCGGGTGCGCGCGGACGGCGCGCGGCGTGTCGTGCTCGTCGGCTTCTCGGCCGGGGGTCACGCCGCGGGCATGGCGGCCTACGCATCCGGGTCCGCCCCCGACGAGCGCGTCGACGGTGTCGTGCTGGGGTACGCCGTCGTGTCGATGATGCTCGCGACCCATCGCGGATCGCGCCGCAATCTGCTCGGCGACGCCGCCTCGTGGGAGACGCGACGCGCGACCTCGCTCGACCTCGTGGTGACGCCCGCCGCCCCGCCGAGCTTCGTGTGGCACACCGCCGAGGATCCCGTCGTCCCCGTGCAGCACTCCTACCTGCTCGGGATGGCGCTCGCCGGCGCCGACGTCCCGCACGAGGTGCACGTGCTCCCCGGCGCGGTGCACGGCGTCGGCCTCGCCGAGGGCACCCCCGCGGGCGTCTGGACGGACCTCGCCGCGGCGTGGCTCGACCGGCTGGCGACCTAGGCGGGCCCGAGCACGTTCTGCGCGACCGTCGCGTGCACCGACTCCGTGTCGGAGGGGTGGTAGATGCCGGCGAGCACGTCGCGCTGCAGGCGCACGAGCTCGCTTCCGCTGCGGTAGCCGCCGCCCCCCGCGACGCGCATCGCCTGATCCACGACGTAGCGCGCGGTCTCGGTCGAGCGGTGCTTGACGCCCGTGAGGTCGCGGAACCAGCGTGCCCCACGGTCGACGCGGTCGTCGACGTCGCTCGCGATCGACTCGAGCTGTGGGGCGAGCGCGTCGAGGGCGAGCGCGGCATCCGCGACCCTCCAGCGGATGTCGGGGTCCGCCGCGTAGGGCGCTCCCCCGTTCTTGAGGCTCGTGCGCGACCGGGCCGCCTCGACCGCGAGCTCGAGCGCGCGGTCGGCGATGCCCGCGTAGACGGCGGCGATGAGGGTGAGGAAGTTGGCGAACAGCGCGAAGATGAACGGGTCGGCGTTGGGACCGACCGGCAGGAAGCGCACGATGCGCTCGTCGGGGATCACGGCGCCCTCGAGCTTCGTCGTGCGCGACTGCGTCGCGCGCATGCCGAGCGTGTCCCAGTCGTCGAGCGTCGTGACTCCCGCGTCGTCGCGCGTGAGGATGCCGTGCACGAGCCGCGGGGCGCCGTCGCCCTCGCTCTGCTTGCCGAACACGATGAGGCGCGTCCACGCGGGGGCGAGCGAGGTGAAGATCTTCGTGCCCGTGAACGCGAAACCTGCCACGGGGGTTTCGACCCGTTCGACGCGCGTGAGCGAGTCCCACATGACGAGGTCGTTGCCGGGCTCCGAGTTGCCGAACGCGAAGAGCTCGCCCCGCTCGGCGTCCTCGAGCACCCACGCGAGCGAGTCGTCGCCGCGCTCGGCGAGGGTGCGGGCGATGCCCACGACGACGAGGTGCATGTTGACGGCGAGCGCCGTCGCGGGCGCGTACGCGGCGAGCAGCCGCTGATCGCGCACCGACTCGGCGAGGCTCCGCGGGCGAAGATAGCCCGCCTCGCGCAGCTCGGTCAGATCCTCGTCGAAGAACAGGTTGTCGCGGTCGTATCCGGCGGCGCGCGAGCGGATGCGCTCGAGCAGCTCGGGGCTCAGCACGGTCACGCCCCCACGCTACGCGGGGAGCGCCCGCCTCCGCTCGCGCGTCGGGACGCGCAAGGCTCACGCCGCGCCGAGCTGCCGGCGCGCCTCGTCGATCGTGCCGAGGATGTCGAGCGTCGCGTCGAGGGGATGCTCGGGCGCCTCGAGCCGACCGTCGGCCACGTGCCGCGCGACCGCGACGGCCTGATACGCGAGGCCGTCGCGCCACCGCATCCCCGTCTCGTCCTCCCAGTAGGCGTTGCCGCCGTCGATGCGGCCGAGGCGGAACCCGCCCGGTCCCACGAACGGCTCGACCTCGAGCTTCAGCCCGTTCGACCCCGCGACCATCGCGGTGATCGGCAGATCGACCGTCATGCTCGTGAACGAGCTCGCCGAGACGTCGTCGCTCCACCCGAGCACGACGCGCGCATCCGCATCCACCCCCGTGGGGGCGAGCTCGCCCGTCGCCGCGACCGAGTCGGGCCTCCCGAGGCAGAAGTGCGCCCACCACAGCGTGTAGACGCCGAGATCGAGCAGACTGCCCCCGCCGAGCGCGGGGTCGAAGGCGCGACTGTGCGGGTCGTACTCGAAGCGCCCCGCGAACGTCGCCGCGGCACCGGCCACCCGCCCGAGCTCGCCCTCGTCGAGCAGACGCCGGATGATCGTCGTCTGCGGCAGGAAGCGCGACCACATCGCCTCCATGGCGAAGACCCCCGCCATGCGCGCCGCGGCGACGATCTCGGCGGCGTCGGCGGCCGAGACGCCCATGGGCTTCTCGACGAGCACGTGCTTGCGCGCGTCGATCGCGAGCAACGCGAGCCGACGGTGCTCGGTGTGCGGCGCGGCCACGTAGACGACGTCGACCTCGGGATCGGCGACGAGCTGCTCATAGGAGCCGTACGAACGCGGGATGCCGTGGCGCCCCGCGAACGCCGCCGCGCGCTCCTCGGAACGCGACGCGACCGCCACGACGCGCTGATCCGTGAAGCGATGCACCGCGGCGGTCCAGTCGTCGGCGATCGCGCCGGGGGCGAGCACGCCCCACCGCAGGACGGGACCGCCGCGCAGCGGCACGTGCGTCGACTCGGGGAACACGAAGGTCATCCCCGCACGCTATCGGGTGCCGCGGGCCGTCCGCGCCGGGACGACGACGCCCGGCATCCGGCAACCGGGCTCAGGCGCCGAGCTCGACGAGCACCGCCTCGAGCTGGTCGACGGCCCAGTCGAGTTCCTCGGCCTCCACGACGATGGGCGGCGCGAGCCGGATCGTCGAGCCGTGGGTGTCCTTCGCGAGCACCCCGCGCGCGGCGAGCAGTTCGGCCACGCGCCGTCCCGTCGCGAGCGCGGGGTCGATGTCGACGCCCGCCCACAGGCCCGCCGAGCGCACGTCGACGACGCCGCGGCCCACGAGCGCGTCGAGCCGCGCGCGCAGTCCCGCCCCGAGCACGGCCGCGCGGCGCTGGTAGTCGCCCGTCTCGAGCAGCCCCACGACCGCGAGCCCCACCGCCGCGGCGAGCGGGTTGCCGCCGAACGTCGACCCGTGCTCGCCCGGTCGCAGCACCCCGAGCACCGAGGCGTCGCCCACGACGGCGCTCACCGGGACGATGCCGCCGCCGAGCGCCTTGCCGAGCAGGTAGAGGTCGGGGACGACCCCCTCGTTGTCGCACTGGAACGTCGCGCCCGTGCGCCCGAGCCCCGACTGGATCTCGTCGGCGATGAAGAGCACGTCGGCATCCAGGGTGAGGCGGCGCACCTCGGTGAGGTAACCGTGGGGGGGCACGATGATGCCCGCCTCACCCTGGATGGGCTCGAGAAGCACCGCGACGGTGTCGTCGTCGATCGCCGCGGCGAGCGCGGCGGCATCCCCGAAGGGGACCGAGACGAAGCCGGGCGTGTACGGACCGAAGTCGGCCCGCGCATCCGGGTCGTCGGAGAAGCTGATGATCGTCGTCGTACGCCCGTGGAAGTTGCCGCCCGCGACGATGATCTTCGCGCGATCGTGCTCGACGCCCTTTACGCGGTAGCCCCACGCGCGCGCGACCTTGATGGCCGACTCGACGGCCTCCGCGCCCGTGTTCATGGGCAGCACCATCTCCTTGCCGGCGAGGGTCGCGAGACCCTCGAGGAACGGCCCGAGGCGGTCGTTGTGGAACGCGCGGCTCGTGAGCGTCACGCGGTCGAGCTGCGCCTTCGCGGCGGCCACGAGCGCGGGGTGCCCGTGACCGAAGTTGAGCGCGGAGTAGGCGGCGAGGCAGTCGAGGTAGCGCCTGCCGTCGACGTCCGTCACCCACGCGCCGAACGCCTCCGCGACGACGATCGGCAGCGGGTGGTAGTTGTGCGCGCCGAACTCCTCGGCCTGGGCGAGGTAGCGGTGCGTCTCGGAGGCGAGGTGCGCGGTCATCGCCGCAGCTCCAGGGTGCAGCACTTCACGCCGCCGCCGCCGAGCAGCAGCTCGGAGAGGTCGACGCCGTGCGGGACGTAGCCGCGCTCGCGCAGCTGCCGCTCGAAGTCGAGCGCGCGCGAGGCGATGACGACGTTCCGGCCGTCGCTGAAGGAGTTGAGCCCGAGCACGGCGGCGTCCTCGTCGTTCACGTGGATCGCATCGGGGAAACGCTCCTCGAGGATCGCGCGGCTCGCGTCGTCGAACGCCTTCGGCAGGTAGGCGACGGATGCCGGCCCGCCCGCGGAGTCGAGCACCGCGAAGGCGGTGTCGAGGTGGTAGAACGCGGGGTCGACGAGCGTGAGCGTGACGACCTCGCGGTCGTAGATGCGGCGGAGCTCGTCGTGGCTCGCGGCATCGGAGCGGAAGCCGGTGCCGGCGTAGATCGCGTCGCCGACGAGCAGGAAGTCGCCCTCGCCCTCGTTCGTGGAGACGGGCTCGCGCACATCGAAGCCGTTCGCGGCGAACCACTCCATGTAGGCGGGGCCCTCGGGGCCGCGCTCGGGGTACTGGAAGCGCGCGCCGTAGGCGACGCCGTCGAGCACGAAACCGCCGTTGGCCGCGTAGACCATGTCGGGCAGGCCCGCGACGGGGTCGATGAGGTGCACGTCGTAGCCGAGCATGAGGTAGAGCTCGTAGAGCTTCTGCCACTGCTCGAGCGCGGTGCCGGTGTCGGTCGGATCCTCGGGGTGCATCCAGGGGTTGATGCGGTAGCTGACGGTGAAGAACTCGGGACGGCACATGAGCACGGTGCGCGTCGTGGCGCGTCGCTCGGTCACGTGGGGGGCCTGGTCGGTCAGGGTCATGCCTGACAGTGTCGCACGCAGGCTTCCGGAGCGGCCGGGCGTCATGTGCATGAATGCTGCGTGGCGAGGGGTGTCTGCGCAAGGAATCCGCGTACACTCGGCGCGTGGACAACATCGACTACGGCATCCTCGACATGCTGCGCCAGAACGCGCGCGCGGGCTACGGCGACATCGGCGACCGGGTGGGCCTGTCGGCGTCGGCGGTCAAGCGCCGCGTCGACCGCCTCGTGGCCGACGGCGTCATCCGCGCGTTCACGATCCAGGTCGACCCGGCGGTCGACGGGATGGCGACCGAGGCCTACGTCGAGCTGTTCTGCCGCGGAACCGTCGCCCCCGAGGAGTTGCGTCGCATCCTCTCGCAGGTGCCCGAGGTGGTCGACGCGGCGACCGTCACGGGCTCCGCGGATGCCGTCGTGCACATCCGCTCGCGCGACATCCCGTCGCTCGAGGACGCGCTCGAGCGCGTGCGCATCGCTCCGAGCGTCGACCACACGCGCAGCGCGATCGTGCTGAGCCGCCTCATCCACCGCAGCTACGACTGAGCCCGAGCCTCCTGCGCCACCACACGCCGCGCTCCGCGCCCGCCCCGATCCGCTGAGTGGGGGTATGGCGGGACGGGATGGGTCAGTGGCCCGCGTGGTTCGAGTCGACGCCCGCGTCGGGGCCCTGGGAGAGGGTCGCGAGGGCGTCCATGTCGGCGGCGCCGAGCTCGAAGTCGAAGATCGCGAGGTTGTCGCGCATCCGCTCGGCGCTCGCCGACTTCGGGATCACCACGAGACCCTGCTGCACGTGCCAGCGCAGCACCACCTGCGCGGGCGTGCGGTCCACCCGCCGCGCGACCTCGGCCACCACCGGCTCCCGCAGCACCCCCGCGCCCTGACCGCCGAGCGGGCTCCACGACTCCGTCACGATGCCGTGCGCGGCATCGTAGGCGCGCTGCGCCGGCCGCGTGATGTGGGGGTTGAGCTGGATCTGGTTGACGGCCGGCACGACGGAGGTCTCGGCGAGCAGCGCGTCGATGTGCTCGGTGCGGAAGTTGGAGACGCCGATCGCGCGCGCACGGCCGTTCGCGTGCACGCGCTCGAAGGTGCGCCACGTGTCGACGAAGAGGCCCCGCTGCGGGAGCGGCCAGTGCATGAGCAGCAGGTCGACGTAGTCGAACCCCATGCGGTCGAGCGCGGCCTCCAGGCCGCCGATCGCCCGGTCGTCGCCCTGGAACTGGCCGTCGAGCTTCGTCGTCACGAAGAACTCCTCGCGCGGGATGCCGGTGCGCCGGATGCCCTCGCCGACGCCCGCCTCGTTGCCGTAGCGGGTCGCCGTGTCGACGTGCCGGTAGCCGAGCGCGGCGGCCGCCTCGACGGCATCCGCGACCTGGGCGTCATCGAGGGGCCAGGTGCCGAGCCCGAGCTGCGGGATCTCGGCGCCCGTGTTGAGGGTGAGCGTGGGGACTGCGGCGGTCATGCCCCCAACGCTACGCGGCCGCGTCACACCGGGAGCGTGATCATCGCCCGGTCGGGCGTGCCGAAGCGGTGCGCCGTGATCGACACCGCCTGCTCGCGCAGGAACGGCAGGAGCTCGATGCGACCCGCGGCCGTGACGGGCCCCGCGTAGAGGGTCACCTGCGGCGCGGCGGCGAGCTGAGCCGCGAGGGCGCGCGCGTCCCCGCCCACGAACCGGATGCGCTCGGGCGCCTCCCGCGCGACGCGAGCGGCGAACGCGGCATCCGGCTCGACCGCCGCGCTCCACCCGAGATCGCCGAACACGCGCGCCATGCGAAGCGGCGTCGCGGAGCTGATCGCGAGGGGCGCCCGCGCGAGCGCCGCCGCCGCGAGCACCCGCACGAGGTCCGCGAGCGGCGCGCCCTCCGAGAGGCGCACGGTGACGGGGGTCGGTCGGTAGCGGAACACGTTGCGCTCGACCCCGAGCTGGGCCACGTCGCGCGAGGCGCCGAACTCGGCGGCCCACGCGGCGGCATCCGAGAACGCTCCCCGGCGCACCGCGTCGAATCCCGCGTAGTCGAGCGCGGGCTGGAACGCCTCGACGAGGGCGCGCACGCGCTCGGCGAGTCCGTCGAGGCGCAGGTCGCCGGCCGGCTCCGCGGGAACGGGATGCCACTCGCCGAGCACGAGCAGGCTGTTGGGCCCGCCGGCCTTCGCGCCCGGCCCGACCGAGCTGCGCTTCCATCCGCCGAACGGCTGCCGCCGCACGATGGCGCCCGTGATCGGTCGGTTCACGTAGAGGTTCCCGGCCTGCACGCGGTCGATCCACACCCCCACCTCGTCGGTGTCGAGCGAGTGGATGCCCGCCGTGAGCCCGTACGCGACCCCGTTCTGCATCGCGAGCGCCTCCTCGAGGTCGACGGCGCGCATGAGCCCGAGCACGGGGCCGAAGAACTCGGTGCGGTGGAAGTCGGATCCCGCGACGACGCCGTCGCGAACGCCCGGCGACCACAGGCGGTCGGTCCCGTCGAGACGGCGCGGGGCGACGAGCCACGACTCGCCCTCGTCGAGGCGCGTGAGGCCGCGGGCGAGCTTCACGTCCGGGGGCTCCACGAGCGGACCCATGACGGATGCCGCATCCTGGGGCCAGCCGACCGCGAGGCTCGTGACGGCATCCGCGAGCTGGCGCCGGAACCGCTCGGAGTCGGCGACGCTGCCCACGAGGATCGCGAGGGACGCCGCAGAGCACTTCTGGCCGGCGTTGCCGAAGGCGCTCGCCACGATGTCCTTGACCGCGAGGTCGAGGTCGGCGGACGGCGTCACGACGATCGCGTTCTTGCCGCTCGTCTCGGCGAGGAGGGGCAGGTCGGGACGCCAGGATCGGAAGAGCGCGGCCGTCTCGAACGAGCCCGTGAGCACGACGCGCTCGAGCACGGGCGAGGTCACCAGCTGCGGCCCGAGCGTCTCCTCGTCGACGTCGACGAGGCGCAGGAGCTCAGGCGGAACGCCCGCCTCCCACAGCGCCTCGGCGAGCACGGCCCCGCACCGCCGCGCCTGCGGGGCGGGCTTGAGCACGACGGCGCTTCCCGCCGCGAGCGCCGCGAGCACTCCCCCGGCGGGGATCGAGACGGGGAAGTTCCAGGGCGGGACGACGAGCGTCACCGCCGCGGGCGCGAACGCCGCGTCGCGCACCGCTCCGAGCTCGCGCGCGGCATCCGCGTAGTGGAAGGCGAAGTCGACGGCCTCGCTCGCCTCGACATCCGCCTCGGCGATCGTCTTGCCCGTCTCGGCCGCCATGACCTCGACGAGCCGGCCGCGGAAGACGGAGAGCACCTCGCCGACCCGCTCGAGCAGCTCGGCGCGCGTGTGCGCGGGCACGTGCGCCCAGCGCCGGCCCGCCTCCGCCGTGTCGCGCAGGAGCGCGTCGAGGCGGGCGGGGTCGTCGATGCGCGCTGCGGCGATCGTGTCGACGCCGAGCCGGCTCGTGCGCGAGCGCTCGAGCACCCCCTCCGCCCAGACGCGGTTGGCGACGAGCGCGGGGTCGGTGTCGGGCTCGTTGCGGAACGACTGCGGCGCGCGCGGCAGCGGCGGGCTCAGCCGGTTCTGGGTGCGGTTGGCGGGCGGCACGACGTCGTCGAGCGCGTCGAGCGACGCGGCGAAACGCTCGGCCTCGCGGCGGAACACGACCGGGTCGTCGAGGTCGAAGAGCACCGACATGAAGTTCTCGCCGCTCGCGTTCTCCTCGAGGCGGCGCACGAGGTAGCTGATCGCGGCGTCGAACTCCGCGGGGTGCACGACGGGCGTGTACAGCAGGAGGCGGCGGGTGTCGGCGCGCACCGCGCGCGCTTGCGCGGGCGCCATCCCGAGCAACATCTCGATGTCGACCTCGTGCTCGATGCCGCGGCTGCTCGCGAGGAGCCACGCGAAGGCGAGGTCGAAGAGGTTGTGGCCCGCGACGCCGATGCGCACGGCGGAGGTCGCCTCGGCGGTGAGGGCGGCGACGAGCATGCGCTTGTAGTTGGTGTCGGTGGCCTGCTTGCTCGGCCAGGTCGCGAGGGGCCAGCTGTGCATCCTCGCGTCGACGCGCTCCATCGCGAGGTTCGCTCCCTTGACGATGCGCACCTTGATCCGCGCTCCCCCGGATGCCACGCGTCGCGTCGCCCATTCGGTCAGGTGGGCGAGCGCCGCGACCGAGTCGGGCAGGTACGCCTGCAGCACGATGCCCGCCTCGAGGCCGTGGAGCTCGGGCTCCTCGAGCAGCCGCGTGAAGACCGCGATCGTGAGCCCGAGGTCGCGGTACTCCTCCATGTCGAGGTTGATGAACTTGCGGGGCCGGGTCCGGGCGCGCGCCGCGTCGAGGTAGAGGGGACGCAGCGTCTCGACGACCCGTTCGACCGTCTCGTCGAACCCCCAGAGCGACAGCTGGGCGGCGACGGCCGAGACCTTCACGGAGACGTAGTCGACGTCGTCGCGCGCGAGCAGTTCGCGCGTGCCCTGGAGTCGTCGCGCCGCCTCTCGACCGCCGAGCACGGCCTCCCCGAGCAGGTTGACGTTGAGCTTCGCGCCCGTCGCGCGCAGCTCGGCGAGCGTGCGGCCGAGGCTCTTCGGGCTCGCGTCGATGACGAGGTGGCTCACCATGGAGCGCAGCACGCGTCGCGCGATGGGGATGACGATCCCGGGGGCGAGCACCGAGAATCCGCCGCCGAGCATGATGAGCACGCGCAGGTGCCAGGGCAGCGACCGCGGCACGCGGCGCGAGATCCGTTCGAAGTTCCGCGCGGCGACGCGGGGGTCCTCGGGGCGCACGACGCGATCGACGAAGCCGAGCGTGAACTCGAGGCCGAGCGGATCGCGCAGGACGGCCGCGAGGCGGGCCGCGTTGGCATCCGGCTTGACCTCGGATGCGGCCGCAAGCCACCGGCGCACGAGCGCGACCGTCTCGTCGAGGGTCGGCAGATCGGGGGGAACCGCCATGGAGGAGAGGGTAGACGACCCGCCTGGGTTCCGTTCCGCGTGATCGTTCCCGAAGGAACGGGCACGATCACGCGGAACGGCGACTCCGGTTACGCGGCGGCGGCCGCGTCGAGCTTGGCGATGCGCACGCCGCGCAGCGCGCCCGCCCAGCTCTCGAGCTGGTCGACGAGCGCCTGCAGGGTCGCGAGATGACGCTCGCCCGGCGTGAAGGCGCTGAAGTTCTCGAAGTCGTGGAAGAACGAGAACGCGAGCTGGGTGCGGACGTCGGCGATCTGCAGCTCGCCGAGCGTGCTGCGCAGCTTGTCGGCGGCGCGGATGCCGCTCGAGAGCGCGCCGTAGCTCACGAGAGCGGCGGCCTTGTCGTTCCACTCGCGGTAGATGAACGAGATGGCGTTGAGGAGCGCGGGCGAGGGCGCGTGGTTGTACTCGGAGGTCACGAAGACGAAGCCGTCGTAGCCGTCGATCTTCTCGGCCCACGCACGCGTGTGCTCGTGCTCGTAGTGACCGGCGGATGCCGGGACCGCTTCGTCGAGCAGCGGAAGGGCGAAGTCGTTGAGGTCGACGACCTCGTACTCGGCCGACCCCAGCCGGGAGGCGTGCTCGTGAACCCAGTGCGCGACCTGGTCGCCGACGCGTCCGGGTCGGGTGCTTCCGATGATGATGCCGATTCGGAGCGGGGTGCTCATGCGTGGTCCTCCCGTGGTTTGGTTGACACGTCACCATACATCAGAAGTTGACACGTCAACCGGATTCCGCCGCTATCCTGGGGCGCATGTCGACCGTCTCGGAGGTGAGCCCAGAGGACTGGGAGCTCTGGCGCGACTACTTCCGCGGCGGACGGGAACTCGTCACCGCGCTCGACCGCCGCCTCCAGGACGACGCGGGCATCTCGCATCCCGAGTACCTGCTCATGATGAGCCTCTGGCACGCACCCGAGCACAGCCTGCGCACGGGCGAGCTCGCCGAGGAGCTCTCCTGGGAGAAGAGCCGGGTCTCGCACCAGGTCAGCCGCATGGAGTCGCGCGGGCTCGTCGAGCGCCGCGAGTGCGAGAGCGACGCCCGCGGCGTGTGGGTCACCCTCACACCCGAGGGCAGCCGACTCCTGCTGCGCGCCACGCGCGACCACACCGACGCCATCCGCGAGTGGTTCTTCGAGCTGCTCGACGACGACGAGCGCCGCGTCCTCGGCGCGGTCGCCAAGCGGATGCGCGCGAAGCTCGGCACCGACTGCGGCAGCGCGGTCCCCCGTGAGGCGGAGGCGCGCCCGGGCGACGCCGCCTAGGCTCACCGAGGTGACCTCGCCTCGCCCGATCGCGCGTCCCGGCGCGCTCGCCTGGACGCGCCCCGCGCCCACGCGCCGCGATCGCCTCGTCGACCTCGCGAGCGCCATCGTGCTCTACGTCGCCGCGATCCTCAGCCAGCAGCTCTACCGCATCGCAGGTGTCTACGACGAGCCCGCGGATGCCGCGCTCACCTTCGCGCTGCTCGCCCTCGCCGCCCTCCCCCTCGCCCTGCGCCGCAGCCATCCCGTCGTCGCGGGCGCGCTCGTCTCGGTCGGCTTCATCGCGGCCGGGAGCCTCCAGGTGCCCGAACTGCTGATCGTCAACATCACGCTCTTCATGGCGATCTACTCGATCGGCGCGTGGGTGTCGCGGCGCACGGTGGCGCTCCTGGCGCGCAGCGTGATCGTCGTCGTCATGGCGGTGTGGCTCGTGGTGGCGCTCTTCCAGTCGGCGACCGATCTCGAGCGGATCAAGGGCCTCTCGAGCGCGGGGGCCCTCTCGCCGCTCGTCGCCTTCATGCTCATCCAGGTGCTCATCAACCTGCTCTACTTCGCGGGCGCCTGGTGGTTCGGCGATCGCGCGTTCGCCTCGGCCCACGCGCGCTGGCTGCTCGAGGAGCGCACCCGCGAGCTCGAAGTCGAACGGGAGCGCACGGCTGCGCAGGCGGTCGCCCTCGACCGGGTGCGCATCGCGCGCGAGCTGCACGACGCCGTCGCCCACCACGTGAGCGTCATCGGCATCCAGGCCGGAGCCGCGCGCACCGTGCTGACGACGGATCCGGGCGCGGCGGCCGACGCACTCCGGACGATCGAGGAGACGAGCCGGGAGACCATCCGCGAGCTCCACGACATGCTCACGACCCTGCGCGACGACGACGACCCGGCCGACACGGCGCGCGGGCTGGAGCGCGTACCCGAGCTCGTGGCGGCGTCGGTGGAGGCCGGGGTGCCGACGAGCTACCAGGTGATCGGCGAGCCCCTGCCCGTCCCGTCGGTCGCGAGCGTCAACCTGTACCGCATCGCGCAGGAGGCGCTCACGAACGTGCGCAAGCACGGCGGCCCCGAGGCGACGGCCGACGTGCGCGTGCGCTACGGGACCGACCGCGTCGAGCTCGAGGTGAGCAACACCGGTGGGCGGGCGGTCGCGCGCGTGCCGGGCGGCCTCGGCCAGCTCGGGATGCGCGAACGCGTGGCCGTGTCGGGCGGCACGCTCGAGGTGGGGCCGCGCTCGCGCGGCGGCTACCTCGTGCGCGCCCGCATCCCCCTCGCGGCGGAGGACGCCGGATGACGCGCGTGCTGCTCGTCGACGACCAGACCCTCGTGCGCACGGGCTTCCGCGTCATCCTCGACGCCCAGCCGGACCTCGAGGTCGTGGGCGAGGCGGGCGACGGTCTCGAGGCGATCACCGCATCCGTCGAGCTCGCGCCCGACGTCGTCTGCATGGACGTGCAGATGCCGGGCGTCGACGGTCTCGAGGCGACGCGGCGGATCACGGCCGAGCCGGACGCGCCCGCCGTGCTCGTGCTCACGACCTTCGACCGCGACGAGTACCTCTTCCAGGCGCTCGAGGCGGGCGCCTCGGGGTTCCTGCTCAAGACCGCGAGCCCCGAGCAGCTCGTCGAGGCGGTGCGCGTGCTCGCGGCCGGCGAGGCGCTGCTGTCGCCCGCCGTCACGCGGCGCGTGATCGAGCGTTTCGGGGCCGCGAGCGGGCGCGTTCCGGCGGGCGCCGAGCTGCCCGAGCTCACCGAGCGCGAGGCCGAGGTCTTCCGGCTGCTCGCCGACGGCCTGTCGAACGCCGAGATCGCCGCGCGCCTCTACGTCGGCGACGCGACCGTCAAGACGCACGTCTCGAGCATCCTGCTGAAGCTCGGTGTGCGCGACCGCGTGCAGGCCGTCGTGCACGCCTACCGCTCGGGCTTCGTGCGCGCCTGACGCGCGCCATCCGCCCCGCGGCGTCCGCCGTGCGGGGGAGGCGCGGGCGCGAGGGGCCGACGTAGCGTGAGACCGACCCGAGGAGGTTCCGTGCTCGAGATCCGAGACGTCAGCAAGAGCTACGGCACGCGACGCGTGCTCGACGACGTGAGCTTCGACGTCGCCCCCGGCCGGATGACCGGCTTCGTGGGCGGCAACGGAGCCGGCAAGACGACGACCATGCGCATCGTGCTGGGCGTGCTCGAGCCGGATGCCGGCACCGTCACGCTCGACGGCGCACCGCTCGGGCCCATCGGCCGCCGTCGCTTCGGGTACATGCCCGAGGAGCGCGGCCTCTACCCCAAGATGAAGCTCGCCGAGCAGCTCGTCTACCTCGCCCGCCTGCACGGCCTCAACTCCGCGGATGCTGCCCGCAGCACCGAGGAGCTGCTCGCGCGTCTGTCGCTCAGCGAGCGCGCGAACGATCCCGTCGAGAAGCTCTCGCTCGGCAACCAGCAGCGCGCCCAGATCGCCGCCGCCCTCGTGCACGAGCCCGAGGTGCTCATGCTCGACGAGCCGTTCAGCGGCCTCGACCCAATGGCCGTCGAGGTCGTCGCCGAGGTGCTCGCCGAGCGCGCGCACCGCGGCATCCCCGTGCTGTTCTCGAGCCACCAGCTCGACATCGTCGAGCGACTGTGCGACGACCTCGTCATCATCGCCGACGGCACGATCCGCGCGGCCGGCTCGCGCGACGCCCTGCGCGCGCAGCACGCGACGCTCCGCTACCAGCTGCAGACGGATGCCGACGCGGCCTGGGTGCGCGACGAGCCCGGCATCTCCGTCATCGAGGCCGACGGTGGCTTCGCGCTCTTCGACGCCGAGACCCCTGAGGCGGCCCAGCGCGTTCTCGCGGCCGCCGTCGCCCGGGGCGCGGTGTCCGACTTCGCGCGCCAGCATCCGACCCTCTCCCAGATCTTCAAGGAGGTCGTGCGATGACCACCGCACCCGCCGTCGCCCGCCCCTACTCGCCCGCGCGCAGCGTGTGGCTCGTCGCCCAGCGCGAGATCCTCGTGCGCCTGCGCTCGGTCGCCTTCCTCGTGTCGACGGGCCTGCTGCTCGTGCTGCTGCTCGGCTCGGTCGTCGTGAGCGCCCTCGTCTCGGCGAACGCCCCCGACCCGAAGGTCGCGGTCGTCGCGGGCGTGGAGCTCCCCGCGGATGTCGGGCTCGACGTGCACGAGGTCACGACGCGCGGCGAGGCGGAGTCCCTCCTGCGCGGCGGCGACGTCGCGGCGGCGATCGTCCCCTCCGACGCTGCGCTCGGCTTCACGGTGCTCGGCGACGACGACGTGCCGACGAGCGTCATCCAGAAGCTCAGCGTCATGCCGGACGTCGAGCTCCTCGACCCGAGCGGCGCCGCGGGCGTCATCGGCTACATCGTGGCGATCGGCTTCGGGCTCGTGTTCTTCCTCTCGGCCATGACCTTCGGGTCGACGATCGCGCAGTCGGTCGTCGAGGAGAAGCAGACGCGCATCGTCGAGATCCTGCTCGCGACGATCCCCACGCGGGTCCTGCTCGCGGGCAAGATCCTCGGCACGACGATCCTCGCCCTCGGCCAGGTGGCGCTGCTGCTCGCGATCGCGATCGTGTCGCTCAGCGTCACGGGCCAGAGCGAGCTGCTGCTCGGGCTCGGCATGCCGTTCGTGTGGTTCGCGATCTTCTTCGTCTTCGGGTTCATCCTGCTCGCCTCGCTCTTCGCGGCGACGGGCGCGATGGTCTCGCGGCAGGAGGACATCGGCTCGACGACGACGCCCGTGACGATGCTCGTGATGCTGCCGTACTTCGCGACGGTGTTCTTCAACGACAACCCGGTGGTCGTCACGGTCATGTCGTACGTGCCGTTCTCGGCCCCCATCGGGATGCCGTTGCGCCTCTTCCTGGGCGACGCCCAGTGGTGGGAGCCGCTCCTCTCGCTCGCGATCCTCGTGGCCACGTGCGTGGGCGTCATCGCGTTCGGCGCCCGCATCTACGAGAACTCGCTCCTGCGCCTCGGCCAGCGCGTCAAACTCGCCGAAGCCCTCCGCGGCTAAGTGCCCGTTCCGCGTGTTTGTTCCCGAAGGAACGGGCACAAACACGCGGAACGGGAACAATGGGGGGGTGATTGCGCACGACACGTCCTTCCGCGGCTTCGCGAGCGACAACTACGCCGGCATCCACCCCGAGGTGCTCGACGCCATCGCGGCGGCCAACGGCGGACACCAGATCGCCTACGGGGAGGACGTCTACACCGCGCGGCTCGCCGAGGTGGTGCGCACCGAGTTCGGCGAGCGCGCCGAGGTGTTCCCCGTCTTCAACGGAACCGGCGCCAACGTCGTCTCCCTCACGGCCGTCGTGCCGCGCTGGGGCGCGGTCGTCGCGACGACGACGGCCCACATCCACACCGACGAGGGCGGCGCTCCCGAGAAGGTCGCCGGGCTCAAGCTCTTCGTCGTGCCGACGCCCGACGGCAAGCTCACCCCCGAACTGCTCGCGACCGAGGCGTGGGGCATGGACGACGAGCACCGGGCCCAACCCGCCGCGGTCTCGATCACCCAGACCACCGAGCTCGGCACGCTGTACACGCCCGACGAGGTGCGGGCGATCGCCGACGCGGCCCACGCGGCGGGCCTCGCCGTGCACATGGACGGCGCGCGCATCTGGAACGCGGCGGCGGCCCTCGGCGTGCCCTTCCGCGAGTTCACGACGGATGCGGGGGTCGACATCCTGAGCTTCGGCGGCACCAAGATCGGAGCGCTCGGCGTCGAGGCGATCGTCGTGCTCGACCCCGACCGCGTCGCCGACATCGTGCGCCTGCGCAAGACCTCGATGCAGCTCGCGAGCAAGATGCGCTTCGTGAGCGCCCAACTGCTCGCGCTCTTCGACGGGGTGGGCCTGCGTGCGGCCCACCACGCGAACGACATGGCCGCGCGCCTGCGCTCCGCGCTCGAGGCCGGCGTGGCCGACGGGTCGATCGCAGGGCTCTCCTTCAGCCAGCCGACCCAGGCGAACGCCGTGTTCGCGGTGCTGCCGAACGAGGCGGCCGACCGCATCCGCACCCGGTTCCGCTTCTACGACTGGGACCGCGCCGCCGGGCAGGTGCGCTGGATGACGGCGTTCGACACGACGGAGGCCGACATCGACGCCTTCGTCGCCGCCATCCGCGAAGAGCTCGCCCGCTGACGTCGGCGTAGGCTGGGCCGGTGACGAGGTCGCCCGCCGAGAAGCCCTGGCTCGACTCCTACGCCCCCGGCGTACCCACGGAGCTCGACATCCCGCCGGGCTCGCTGTCGAACCTCATCGCGGAGTCGGTGGCGACCTACCCGAAGAACGTGGCGCTCGAATTCTTCGGGCGCGAGACCACCTACGCGGAGCTCGGCGCGCAGATCCGCCGGGCCGCGGAGGGACTGCGCCGCCTCGGTGTGAAGGCCGGAGACCGGGTCGCGATCGTCCTGCCGAACTGCCCGCAGCACGTCGTCGCCTTCTACGCGGTGCTGCGCCTCGGCGCCATCGTCGTCGAGCACAACCCGCTCTACACCCCCCGCGAGCTGCGCCACCAGTTCGAGGACCACCGCGCGCGCATCGCGATCGCGTGGGACAAGACGGTGCCCACCCTGCAGGACTTCCCGAGCGATCTCGCCCTCGACGCGATCGTCTCCGTCGACATGACGCGGGCCTTCCCGCTCAGGATGCGCACGCTGCTCAAGCTCCCGATCGAGAAGGCGCGCGCGAGCCGCGCCGAGCTCACGACCGAGGTGCACGGCACGACGACGTGGGAGCAGCTGCTCGCCGGCCCCGAGATCCCCGACACCGTCCCGCGTCCGGGGGCGGAGGATGTCGCGCTCATCCAGTACACGAGCGGCACCACGGGGCTGCCCAAGGGCGCGACCCTGAGCCACCGCAACCTCATGGCGAACGCGGCGCAGGCACGTGCCTGGGTGCCGTCGATCCAGCGGGGAACGGCGTCGGTGCACGCCGTGCTGCCCCTCTTCCACGCCTACGGCCTCACCCTCAGCCTCACCTTCGCGATGAGCATGGGCGCCCGCCTCGTGCTCTTCCCGAAGCCCGACCCCGACCTTGTCATCCCGGTGTTCAAGAAGCGTCCGCCGACCTTCCTGCCGGCCGTGCCCCCGCTCTACGACCGGCTGCGCAAGGCCGCCGAGGAGAAGGGCGTCTCGCTCCGCGGCATCGAGATCGCGATCTCCGGCGCCATGCCCCTGTCGAAGGCGGTCGTCGAGCCGTGGGAGGAGCTCACGGGCGGGTACCTCGTCGAGGGCTACGGCCTCTCGGAGTGCTCGCCCGTGCTCATGGCGAACCCCGTCGCGCCGAATCGTCGCGCCGGCACCGTCGGCCTCCCGCTTCCCGGAACCGAGGTGCGCGTCGTCGACCCCGACGACCCGACCGTCGACGTCGAGCCCGGCACACCGGGCGAGCTGCTCGTCAAGGGTCCGCAGGTCTTCTCGGGCTACTGGAACAAGCCGGAGGCGACCGCCGAGGTCTTCAGCGAGGGCTGGTTCCGTACGGGCGACATCGTGAGCGTCGACGACGACGGCTTCGTCACGATCACCGACCGCATCAAGGAGCTCGTCATCACGGGCGGCTTCAACGTGTCGCCGTCCGAGGTCGAGGACATGCTGCGCAACTACGACGGCGTCGCGGATGTCGCGATCGTCGGCATCCCGAACGCGCGCGACGGAGAGCACGTCGTCGCGGCGATCGTGCCGAAGCCCGGCGCGAACATCGACGCGGATGCGTTGCGCGCGTGGGCGAAGCAGCAGCTCGCGAGCTACAAGGTGCCGCGTCGCGTGCACCTCGTCGACGAGCTCCCGAAGTCGATGATCGGCAAGGTGCTGCGCCGCAAGGTGCGCGACCAGCTGATCGAGTCAGGCGCAGAGAAGGGCACCACCTAAGTGAAGTTCGGCATCTTCATCCCCCAGGGCTGGCGTTTCGACCTCGTGGGGATCGATCCCGCACGCCACTGGGGCGTCATGCACGATCTGGCGCAGGCCGCCGAGGCCGGCCCGTGGGAGTCGCTCTGGGTCTACGACCACTTCCACACGACGCCGGTCCCGAGCGAGGAGGCGACGCACGAGGCGTGGACGCTCATGGCGGCGCTCGCGGCGTCGACCTCGCGCATCCGGCTCGGCCAGATGTGCACGTGCGTGGCGTACCGCAACCCCGCGTACCTCGCGAAGGTGGCGGCGACGGTCGACCTCATCTCGGGCGGGCGCCTGGAGATGGGGATCGGGGCCGGCTGGTACGAGCACGAGTTCCGCGCCTACGGCTACGGCTTCCCGGATGCGCCGGCGCGGCTGCGCGCCCTGCGGGAGGGCGTCGAGATCATGCACCAGGCCTGGACCACCGGGAAGGCGAGCCTCGACGGCGAGTTCTGGCAGGTCGACGGCGCGATCGTCGAGCCGCGCCCGCTTCAGGAGGGCGGCATCCCGTTCTGGGTCGCGGGCGGCGGCGAGAAGGTCACGCTCAAGATCGCGGCGCAGTACGCCCGCTACACGAACTTCAACGGCGGGGCGGATGAGTTCGCGCGCAAGAGCAAGATCCTGCGCGGGCACTGCGAGGCGGTCGGCACCGACTTCGACGCCATCACACGCTCGAGCAACTTCAACACGATCATCGGCGAGACGAGCGCCGAGGTGAACCGCAAGGTCGACGCGTACGAGGCGCGCCTCGCCGACTACATCGGCGACCAGAAGGCGGCCGAGGTCGCGTCGCAGTATCGCGGCGTCGCCTCGAAGGAGGGCCTTGCGGGCACGCCCGAGGAGATCGTCGAGGTGCTGCGCGAGCGCCAGGAGCTCGGGCTCGGCTACAGCATCCACTACTTCCCCGACTCGGCGTACGACCGCTCGGGCGTCGAGCTCTTCGAGAAGAAGGTCATCCCCGCGCTCGGCTGACCGGCCGCTCGCCGACGAGGACTCCGCTTCGTGACACCGCGTTGCGCGCGGATTCGGGGTCGGATGCGGCCGCGGCTAGCGTCGAGCGCGTGACTGACGCGCCGATCCGGGAACTGCTCGTGGAGACGCGGGCCTTCCCGCCGCCCCCCGAACTCGCGGCGACCTCGAACCTCGCCCCGGATGTGTGGGAGCGCGCCGCCGAGGACCCGGAGGCGTTCTGGGCGGAGGCCGCCCGGCGCCTCACGTGGGCCACGCCCTTCACCCGCGGTCTCGACTGGACCCCGGCCCGCGCCGACGACGGCACCCTGCAGCCGCCGCGCGCCGAGTGGTTCGCCGACGGCACCCTCAACGTCGCCGTCAACTGCGTCGACCGTCACGTCGCTGCGGGTCTCGGCGACCGGGTCGCCTTCCACTGGGAGGGTGAGCCGGGCGACCGGCGCAGCCTCACCTTCGCCGAGCTGCAGCGGGAGGTCGCGAAGGCCGCGAACGCACTCACCGAGCTCGGCATCCGCGCGGGCGACCGCGTCGTGATCTACCTGCCCGTGCTGCTCGAGACGGTCGTCGTGACGCTCGCGGTCGCGCGCCTCGGGGCGATCCACTCCCTCGTGTTCGGCGGCTTCTCGGCCGAGGCGCTGCGCTTCCGCGTCGAGGACACGGGCGCGAAGCTGCTCGTGACGACCGACGGTCAATTCCGACGCGGGGCAGCCGTGCCCGTCAAGGCGAACGCGGATGCGGCGGTCGCGGGGCTCGCGCACGTCGAGCACGTGCTCGTCGTGCGCCGCACGGGCGACGACGTCGCGTGGACCCCGGGCCGCGACGTGTGGTGGCACGAGCTCGTCGACCGCCAGAGCGACGTGCACGAGGCGCAGGCGTTCCCGGCCGAGACGCCGCTCTTCATCATCTACACCTCGGGCACGACCGGGAGGCCGAAGGGTCTCGTCCACACGAGCGGCGGCTACCTCACCCAGGCGTCGTGGACGCACTGGGCGGCGTTCGACGCCAAACCCGACGACGTGCACTGGTGCACGGCGGATCTCGCCTGGGTCACGGCGCACACCTACGAGCTCTACGGCCCGCTCTCGAACGCGACGACCCAGGTCATCTTCGAGGGCACGCCCGACGCACCCCGGCGCACGCGGCACTTCGAGATCATCGAGCGCTACGGCGTCACGGTCTACTACACGGCGCCGACCCTCGTGCGCACGCTCATGACGTGGTTCCCGGATGGGGTGCCGGCAGGATTCGACCTCTCGAACATCCGGCTGCTCGGCTCGGTCGGCGAGGCCATCAACCCCGAGGCGTGGGTGTGGTTCCGCGAGAACATCGGCGCGGGGCGGGCGCCCGTCGTCGACACGTGGTGGCAGTCTGAGACGGGGGCCGCGATCATGGCACCCCTGCCCGGGCTGTCCACCATCAAGCCGGGTTCGGCCACGAGGGCGCTCCCCGGACTCTCGACGCTCGTGGTCGACGAGCAGGGCGATCCCGTGCCGCCCGGCGCGGGCGGCTACCTCGTGATCCCGCATCCGTTCCCCTCGCTCGCCCGCACCGTGTGGGGCGACCCGCAGCGCTACCTCGACTCCTACTGGCGTCGCTTCGCCGACCGCGGCTACTTCTTCTCGGGCGACGGCGCGAAGGTCGACGCCGACGGCGATGTGTGGCTGCTCGGCCGCGTCGACGACGTCATCAACGTCTCGGGCCACCGCCTCTCGACGATCGAGATCGAGTCGGCGCTCGTCGCGCATCCGCTCGTCGGGGAGGCGGGCGTCACTGGGGCCGACGATCCCGTCACGGGCGAGGCGATCGTCGCGTTCGTCATCCCGTCGCGCGAGGCGGGCCCGGATGCGGTTGCCGAGCTGCGCGCGCACGTCGCCTCCGCGATCGGTCCCATCGCGAGACCGCGCGACATCCACCTCGTGCCGGAGCTGCCGAAGACCCGCTCGGGGAAGATCATGCGCCGGCTCCTGCGCGACATCGTCGACGGCCGCCCGCTCGGCGACACCACGAGCCTGCAGAACCCCGGCGGGCCGGCACGTATCGCGGAGCTCGTGCGCGCGGGCTGACGCCGGAGGGGGCGCTTGGCGATTTCCGACAAGCGACAGATCTGTCTCGTGCGTCTGCGTGCACGTGCTCGACATCTCGATGTCGAGATATCTCGGCGCCCTGATACGTTCGCCCGACTCCGGCCAGCGGCGGCCGATGGCGGCCGAACACCCGCGGGCGGAGCAACCCCTCACCTCGAGAACCGCGAAGAAGGAGTGCTCAATGACGAGCGCGACAGCAACCCGTATCCACCGCCACGGCGCCGGCGTGAAGACCGCGCTCACCGTGCTCGCCGTGCTTCTGCTCACGGTCTTCCTGCTCTTCATGCTGACGAGCGACAAGATCACGGCCGGCGCGGGTCAGCTCGCCGACGGCCTCGACACGGCGCGCACCGGCACGTCGACCCTCTCCGACGGCGCGCGCTCGCTCGCCGACGGGAACGCGCGTCTCGCGGAGGGCGCCTCGACGGCCGCCGGGGGCGCCGACAAGCTCAGTGCGGGTGCGGCGAGCGCCGCCGACGGCGCCTCGCGCCTCGCCGCGGGCGCAGCA
>JAEYZI010000046.1 GCA_023428065.1 Actinomycetes bacterium
GCCGTCGTCGCGCTCGCGGCGGCCGTCGCGTGCGGCGCGGGTGCAGCGCCCGCGGTCGCCTCTCCCACGGCGCCGGCCGACGCCGTGCGCGACGCGCAGTACTGGCTCGACGCGTACGGCATCCGCGATGCGTGGGCCGTGACCCGCGGCGCCGGCGTCACGATCGCGGTCATCGACACGGGCGTCGGCAGCCCGCGTGAGCTGCGCGATGCGGTCGTCGGGGGAGCCGACTTCTCGGGGGCCGGATCGCCCGACGGCCGGTCGCCCGTGGGGCCGGACGGCGAGCACGGCACCCTCGTGGCGTCCCTCGCGGCGGGGCGCGGCACGGGTGCGGGGGCCGGGGTCATCGGCAGCGCGCCCGAGGCGTCGGTGCTCGCGGTCTCGATCGGCTTCGAGACGGGGGACTCCGATCAGCAGATCGCCGACGCCGTGCGGTGGGCGGTCGACAACGGCGCCGACGTCATCAACATGTCGCTGACCCGCAACACCCTCGACTGGCCGGAGAGCTGGGACGAGGCCTTCTCGCACGCGGCGGAGCGCGACGTCGTGGTCGTCGCGGCGGCGGGCAACCGCGCCTCCGGAACGGAGGCGGTCGGGGCGCCCGCCACGATGCCCGGTGTGCTGACGGTCGCGGGTGTCGACCGGTCGGGGGCGACGAGCCGCGATGCCTCCGCCCAGGGGGTGACGATCGGCGTGTCCGCCCCGAGCGAGGACCTCGTCGGCGTCATGCCCGACGGCAGCCACGTGCGGTGGAACGGCACGAGCGGGGCGGCGCCCATCGTCGCGGGCGTCGCGGCGCTCGTGCGCGCCGCACATCCCGAGCTCGACGCGGCGAACGTCATCAACCGCATCACGGCGACGGCGCGCGATGCGGGCGACGCAGGCCCCGACGTGGCGTACGGCTTCGGCCTCCTCGACGCGGATGCCGCGGTGCGCGGCGAGGTGCCCGCGGTGCGGGCGAACCCGATGGGCGACCTCGCGGAGTGGATCCGGGTGAACCGGCGGCAGGAGGGCTCGCCGGGCGGCGCCCAGGCGGGCCCCGCGCCCGTCGCGCAGGACGCTCCGGAGAAGCCGTTCGACCCCGTCGGGGTGCTGCTCCCGAGCCCGCTCCTGCTCGGGGAGGTGGGTGCCCCGCTCCTCGGCGTGCTCGTGATCGTGTTCGTGGTCGGCGGTTTCGCGGCGGGCTTCATCGGCTCGTACAGAGCGGGGCGCCGCACGCGGTAGATTGGACGCGACTTTTTCCCCAGCGAGGAGTACCCCCAGCGTGCGCAAGATCCTGATCGTCGGAGGCGGTTACGCCGGCTTCTACACCGCCAAGAAGCTGCAGAAGCACCTCCGTCGCGGAGAGGCCGAGGTCACGATCGTCGACCCGCTGCCCTACATGACCTACCAGCCCTTCCTCCCGGAGGTCGCCGCGGGCTCCATCGAGCCCCGCCACGCCGTGGTCGCGCACCGTCGCCACCTCAAGAAGACGAAGGTCATCACGGCGAAGGTCACGAAGGTCGACCACGCGTCGAAGACCGCCGAGATCACGCCCGCCGTCGGCGAGCCGTGGACGATCGAGTACGACACGGTCGTCATGACCGCGGGTGCCGTCTCGCGCACCTTCCCCATCCCGGGCGTCGCCGACCAGGCCATCGGCCTCAAGACGATCGAAGAGGCCGCGTCGATCCGCGACCGGGTCACCGCGAACTTCGAGAAGGCGTCGAACCTTCCCCCCGGACCCGAGCGCGACCGCCTGCTCACCGTCGTCGTGGTCGGCGGCGGGTTCGCGGGCATCGAGGTGTTCGGCGAGCTGCGCAGCTTCGCGAGCTCGCTCGTCGCCGCGTACGACACGATCACGTTCGACGACACGCACTTCCACCTCATCGAGGCGATGGGCCGCATCATGCCCGAGGTCTCGCTCCCCACGAGCCACTGGGTGCTGCGCGAGCTCGACAGCCGCGGCGCCCACGTGCACCTCGACACGCAGCTCGTGAGCGCGGTCGACGGCAAGATCGAGCTCTCGACGGGGGAGACCTTCGAGTCGGACCTCATCGTGTGGACCGCGGGCGTCATGGCGAACCCGGTCGTGCGCGGCACCGACCTCCCCATCGAGGAGCGGGGTCGCCTGCGCGCGCAGGCCGACCTCCGCATCGTCGACGAGAACGGCGCGGTCGTGCCGGATGCCTGGGCCGCTGGCGACGTGGCCGCGGTTCCCGACCTCTCGGGCGGCGGCGTCGGAGGCTTCTGCGTGCCGAACGCGCAGCACGCGGTGCGCCAGGGGAAGCTCCTCGCGAAGAACCTCGTGGCCGACATCCGCGGCGACGCGCCCGTCGACTACTTCCACAAGAACCTCGGCGCGGTCGCCGGAATCGGCCTGTACCGCGGTGTGTACCAGTACCGCAAGCTCGCCATCAAGGGCTTCGTCGCCTGGGTCATGCACCGCGGTTACCACGGCTTCGCGATGCCCATGTGGGAGCGCAAGGCGCGGGTGTTCGGCAACTGGATCATCAACTTCCTGTTCCGCCGCGACCTCGTCGGCATCCCGGCGCGCGACACGCCCCGGCAGGCCTTCGAGGAGTTCGCCTCGCGCCCCAAGGCGTAGGCGCCCGCCCGCAGGGGTAGACCGCCCGGCCCACCTTCGAACGGGGGATCGACGGCGGCGGGCGACACTTGCGACGGTGATCCTCGACTCGATGAAGAGGAGACCGCTGTGTCGCATGCCCCCGTGTCCGCCCCCGCTTCGGCTGCCGCGTTCGCCGAACCCCAGCGCTCCGTCAGCGGTCTCTGGATCGCCGCCTTCGCGGCGGCGTGGGTCGGTGTCTGGATGGCGCAGCTCGGTCCGTTCCGCGTCGCGCTCCCGCTGCAGGTCTCGGACGAGCTCGGCGAGACAGGGGAGTGGACCGACTCCGTGCTCGCCTTCGGCGTCGTCTCGGGCGTCGCGGGCGCGTTCCTGATCGTGGCGTTCCCCGTCGCGGGCTACCTCTCCGACCGCACGACCTCGCGGTTCGGACGCCGCCGACCGTGGGTCCTCGGGGGTGCGGTGCTCTTCGCGGTCGGGCTGCTCGCCCTCGGCTTCGTGCAGGGGCTCGTGCTCGTGACGGTGTGCTGGACGCTCGCGCTCGTGGGCTTCAGCGTCGCCGCATCCGCCCTCACCTCGCTGCTCAACGACCAGGTGCCCGTGCGTCAGCGCGGTTGGGTCGCGGGATGGATGTCGTCGCCGCGGGCGATCGGCATCATCCTCGGGGCCGTGCTGTTCACGGGCGCCTTCGCGACCGTCACCCTCGGCTACGTCGTGCTCGCGGTCGCGCTCGCGGTGCTCGTCGTGCCCGTGCTGCTGCTCGTCAAGGAGACCCCGCTCACCCCCGAGCAGCGCCCGACCGGGTCGCTGCTGGCGGGGCTCTGGGTCTCGCCGCGCACGCATCCCGACTTCGCCTGGACGTGGGTGAGCGGCCTTCTCGTCAACGCCGGCAACGCCCTCGGCACGGGGCTGCTGCTCTACTACGTGGCGCACACCCTCGGCTTCGGCGACGACGCGCGGCAGGCCTTCCTGCCGCTCATCGTCGTCTACCTCGTGGGCGTCGTGCTCTCGGCCCTCGTGTGCGGCTGGATCTCGGACCGCATCGCACGACGCAAGACCTTCGTGATCTGGGGCGCGCTCCTGCAGGGGCTCTCGGCCCTCATCCTCGCGTTCGTGACCGACTACACCGTCACCTTCGTCGCGGGCGCCGTGCTGGGTCTCGGCTACGGCGCCTACCTCGCCGTGGGGCAGGCGCTCGCGACCCAGGTGATCCCGGATGCGCGCACGCGGGCGAAGGATCTCGGCATCATGAACGTCGCCTACCAGGCGCCCGTCGCCCTGGCGCCGCTGCTCGGGGCCGTCATCGTGGCGAGCCTCGGCGGGTTCTCCGGGCTCTTCATGCTCGCGGCGTTCCTCACCGCGATCGGCGCCGCCGTCATCGCGCTCGTCGCGAAGGTCACGTAGCGCGGATCACGCATCCCTATAGGTACAAACGCGCGTTTGTGTTACGGTGGCGCCACCGGAAGGGGGATGCCATGGGTGCCGACGCGGAGCTCGACCTGGCGCTGCGGGCGCTCGCCGACGGCAACCGGCGCGCGATCCTGCGGGTGATCCGCACCGCCCCGAAGCCGGTCGGGGAGATCGCCGAGGAGCTCGGGCTCTCGCAGCAGACCGCATCGCACCACCTGTCGGTGCTGCGCAAGGCGGGGCTCGCCGCGGGAAGGCATGAGGGCACCCGGCACCTCTTCGCGGTCGACACCGACGGACTCGCCGCGGTGCGCTCCTACCTCGACGACTTCTGGCCGGAGAAGCTCGCCGCGCTCAAGGCGGCGGTCGAGTCGACGGCGGGCCGCGATGGCTGAGTTCCGCGCCTCGGTCGACATCGATGCCGCCCCCGAGGCGGTGTTCGCCTACCTGACGACCGACGCCGGCATGACGGCATGGATGGGGCAGCACGCCGAGCTCGACCCCGCACCGGGCGGCGCCTTCGCGGTCGACATCGCGGGGCATCCGGTGCGGGGCAGCTACCTTGCCGTGGAGCCGCCGAGCCGCGTGGTGGTGTCGTGGGGCTTCGCCGGGAGCGAGACGCTGCCGCCGGGGGCCTCGACGGTGGAGTTCCGCCTCGTTCCCCACGAGGGCGGAACGCGCGTCGACGTGCACCACTTCGACCTGCCCGACATCGAGCTGCCCGGGCACGCCGACGGCTGGGGCAACTACCTCCCGCGGCTCGCGCTCGCCGGCTCCGGGCGCGACCCCGGTCCCGACTCGTGGAGGCCGCTGCCCGGCTGACCGATCGTCCGCCACGGAGGATGGCGCGCACAGAAGGAGAAGACCATGTCGAGCACCAACCGAGACCTCGTGCTGCGCTATCACCGCGCCTGGACGAGCGGCGACGTCGACGCGGCGATGGAACTCGTCGCCGACGACGTCTTCTGCCGGGCGCCCGGCGTCGACATCGAGGGCAAGGAGCAGTACCGCGCCTACATCGCGGGGTTCGCGCCGCGACTGGTCGGGATCGCCGACATCGCCGACTTCGCCGACGGCGACCGGGTGGCGCTGTTCTACTATCCGCAGACCGCCGCGACCGCATCCACCCCCGCCGCCGAGCTGTTCACGATCCGCGACGGCCGGATCGCCGAGAGCGTGCTCGCGTTCGACCGTCTCTCGTACGGGCCGCCGCAGAACTGAGTGCCTCCGAGTGCGGGCGGAGCTCGTCGGCCGTCCCGCGCGCTCGGCGCCGGCGTCGGGGCCGCGAGATCTGAGGAGCGAGGCGGTGCCCTCGCTGGGATTCGAACCCAGACTGAGGCGATTTTAAGTCGCCTGCCTCTGCCGATTGGGCTACGAGGGCGCGCCCCCCATTCTGCCTGGGCCTGCTGTTGTGCAGGAGATCGCTGTTGTGCAGGATTCGCCGACCCCGCGGCGCGCGCGAGGCCCGAGATTCCGGGCCTTCGCATCCGGGAACCCGCGCTTTCTCCTGCACAACAGCGATCTCCTGCACAACAGCAGGAGCCGCAGCGGATGCGCGCGGCGCAGCGCAGCGGACGCGGGGCGAGGCGCCCGAGGATGCCCGGGGCGCGCCCGTGGGTGGTCGGCCGCACCCCAACGGGGGGATTGGTGTCCTGGTCGGCCGTCTGGGACACTTGACCAACTCTGGGGGACTCGGCGGCGAGAGGAGAGCGCGTGGCACGCATGTCGGCATCCGAACGCCGCGCCGCCCTCGCGCGCGCCGCCCTCGCCGTCGTCGACCGCGAGGGCGTGCACGCCGCCACGACTCGCGCCATCGTCGCCGAGGCCCACATGCCGCTCGGCAGCTTCCACTACGCCGTGCCCTCCCGCGACGAGCTGCTGCGCGACGTCGTCGAGCTCGTCGTCGCGGGGGAGGCGGATGCCGCGCTCGCGGGCCTTCTCGCCGACGCGGTCGACGTCTCCGACGCCATCCGGCGCACCCTCACGGCCTACCTCGACCACGTGCGCGCCGCGCCCGGGCGCGAGCAGGCGATGTTCGAGCTCACCCAGTACGCACTGCGCTCTCCCGAGCTCGCCGACCTCCCGGGGGAGCAGTACGCGCGCTACCACGCCCTCGCGGCCGAGCTGCTCACGGCCGCGCAGGCGCACCTCGGCATCCGCTGGACGGTGCCCGTCGCCGAGCTCGCGCGCCTCGTCGTGACGATCACCGACGGCGTGACCCTCGCCTGGCTCGCCGACCGCGACGACGCGGCCGCCGAGCGCACGATCGACCTCGCGACGACGGCGCTCGCGCCCTTCGCCCAGCCCGCACCACCAGCACCCCCCGCACCACCCGCCACCTGACCACCCGTCACCACCTGACCGCCACACTCGAACCCCGGGAGCCGACATGTCGACACCGCAGTACACCGCGACCGGCGCGCCGGCCGCCTTCGCCGAGCCTCAGCGCGCCGTCACGGGCCGCTGGATCACGGCGTTCGCCGCCGCGTGGCTCGGCGTCTGGATGGCGCAGCTCGGCCCGTTCCAGGTGCTCCTCCCGCTGCAGGTCGCGGCGGGCACCGGCATCGACGTCGAGGCGGACGAGTGGATCCCCGCCGTGCTCGCCTTCGGCGCCATCTCGGGCATCGCGGGGGCGTGCGCGATCATCGCCTTCCCCGTGACCGGCTTCCTCTCCGACCGGACGACCTCGAAGCTCGGCCGTCGCCGGCCATGGATCATCGGCGGTGCCGTGCTCTTCGCCCTCGCGCTCGTGGGCCTCGGGTTCGCGAGCGACATCGTCGCCGTCGCCGTGCTGTGGTCGCTCGCGATCGTCGGATTCTGCGTGCTCGCCTCCTCGCTCACGGCGCTCATCTCCGACCTCGTGCCGGTGCGCCAGCGCGGTTTCGTGTCGGGCTGGATGTCGGCGCCGCAGGCGGTCGGCATCATCCTCGGCGTGCTCGTCATCACCGAGCTCTTCCGCTCCGAGATGCTGCCGGGCTACCTCACCATGGCGGTCGGCCTTCTCATCCTCGTCGTGCCGATCGTGCTGTTCACGCAGGAGATCCCGATCACGCGCGAGCAGCGCCCCGAGTCCTCGTTCTCCGCGCTCCTGCGCGGCCTCTGGATCTCGCCCCGCAAGCACCCCGACTTCGCGTGGACGCTCACGAGCCGCGTGCTCGTCAACACGGGCAACGCGCTCGGCACGGGCCTTCTGCTCTACTACCTCGCGTTCGGGCTCGGCATCGGCATCGCGGATGCGGACGACGCCCTCCTGCCGCTCATCGTCGTCTACCTCATCTGCGTCGTGATCTCGGCGCTCGCCGTGGGCTACCTCTCCGACCGTCTCGCGCGCCGCAAGATCTTCGTCATCTGGGGCTCGCTCGCGCAGGCGGTCGCCGCGTTCGTTCTCGTCTTCGCCCCGAGCTACGAGGCCGTGTTCGTCGCGGGCGGCCTCCTCGGCCTCGGCTACGGCGCCTTCCTCGCCGTCGACCAGGCACTCGCCACCCAGGTGCTGCCCGACCCGCAGGACCGCGGCAAGGACCTCGGCATCATGAACGTCGCGTTCCAGGTTCCTCAGGCGCTCGCCCCGCTCCTCGGCGCGGTCGTCGTCGCGTCGTTCGACGGCTTCCGCGGGGTGTTCATGCTCTCCGCCCTCGCCGCGATCCTCGGCGCCGTCGTCGTCTCGCTCGTGCGCGACGTGAAGTAGGAGCCGTCATGACGCTCACGCTCGAGGCCCGCACCGAACGCCCGTGGCGCACCCCCGCCGAGTGGTGGCCCCGGCTCGCGGCCGCGACCGACGGCGTCGAGCCGCCGTTCGGGGTGATCGCCGTCGAGGCGCTCGCCGCGAACGCGCACGACATGTTCGCGCGCGCGCAGGGCACGACGATCCGCGTCGCGAGCAAGTCGGTGCGCGTGCGCGGGGTGCTGGATGCCGTGCTCGCCCTGCCGGGCTACCGCGGCATCCTCGCCTACACGCTGCCCGAGGCGCTCTGGCTCGCGGAGACCCACGACGACATCGTCGTGGGCTACCCGACCGCCGACCACCTCGCGATCGCGCGCCTCGCGGCCGACGAGCAGCTCGCCTCCCGCGTGACCCTCATGGTCGACTCGCTCAAGCACCTCGATCTCGTCGACCGCGTGGCGCCTCCCGACCAGCGCGCCGAGATCCGCGTGTGCCTCGAGCTCGACGCGTCCTACCGCAACCCCGTGCTCGGCCACGTCGGCGTGCGCCGCTCGCCCGTGCACGAGGTGGCCGAGGCCGCGTCCCTCGCGGCGGCGATCGTCAAGCGGCGCGGGTTCCGCCTCGTCGGCATGATGGCCTACGAGGCCCAGATCGCGGGGATCGGCAACCAGGGCATGACGAACGTGGCGGTGCGCGCGATGCAGAAGGCCTCCGCGTCGGAGCTGCGCGAGCGTCGCGGCGCCGCCGTCGCGGAGGTGCGCAAGGTCGCCGACCTCGAGTTCGTCAACGGCGGCGGGACGGGATCGCTCGAGTCGACCCACGACGACCCCTCGGTCACCGAGATCGCCGCCGGGTCCGGGCTCTTCGGACCCCTCCTCTTCGACGGGTACGAGCACTTCCAGCCCGCTCCGGCCGCCTCCTTCGCCCTGAGCGTCGTGCGCCGCCCCACCGCCGACATCGCGACGGTGCTCGGGGGCGGATGGATCGCATCCGGTCCGCCCGGTCAGGACCGTCTGCCGCGCCCCGCGTGGCCGGAGGGGCTCAAGTACCTGCCGCGCGAGGAGGCCGGCGAGGTGCAGACCCCCGTGACGGGCGCCGCGGCCGCCGAGCTCCGGATCGGCGACCGGGTGTTCTTCCGGCACGTCAAGGCGGGCGAGCTGTCCGAGCACCTGAACGAGTTCCTGCTGGTGGAGGACGGCCGCATCCTCGACCGGATGCCCACCTACCGCGGCGAGGGGAAGGCGTTCCTGTGACCGCCACGACATCCGACAGCACGACCCGCGCACCGCTGCGCTCCTCGGGACCCTGGCGCAACTGGGGGCGTTCGGAGGCGTCGCGTCCCGCCTTCCGCGCCTCGCCCTCGACGATCGGCGAGGTGCAGGCCGTCGTGCGGGCCGCGCGCGAGCGGGGGCTCCCCGTGAAGACGGTGGGCGCGGGCCACAGCTTCACCGCGATCGCCGCGACCGACGGCATCCTCGTCGACCTCGACCGCCTGCAGGGCGTCGTGACCGCCGACTCCGAGACGGGCCGCGTGACGCTCGCCGCCGGCACGCGCCTCCACCAGCTCCCTGAGCTGCTCGCGCCGTGGGGCCTCGCCCTGCAGAACATGGGCGACATCGACCGCCAGTCGATCGCGGGCGCCACCTCGACGGGCACCCACGGCACGGGACTCGGCTTCGGCGGCCTCGCGACGACCATCACGGGCGCCGTGCTCGTCACGGGCGACGGCTCGGTGCTGCGCGTCAACGAGCGCGAGAACCCGGAGCTGCTTCCCGCCGTGCGCCTCGGCCTCGGCGCGCTCGGCATCCTCGTGGAGCTCGAGCTCCAGTGCGTGCCCGCGTACCTGCTGCGCGCGGTCGAGCATCCGGAGCCGTTCGAGGTCATCGACGAGTTCCGTGCGCGGGTCGAGGCGGCCGACCACTTCGAGCTCTACTGGTGGCCGCACACCGATCGCGTCATGACGAAGACCAACACGCGGCTGCCGCTCGACGCGGGCCGCAAGCCCGTGGGCGCCTTCTCGAACTGGATCGAGGAGGAGGTCATGTCGAACGGCGCCCTCGCCGCCATGTGCAACCTCGGCCACCTCGCGCCGCGACTCACGCCGGGCATCAACCGCTTCGCGACGAAGGTCTACGGCGACCGCGAGTACACCGACCACTCCTTCGAGGTGTTCACCGCGCCCCGGCGCGTGCGCTTCCGCGAGATGGAGTACGCCCTGCCGCTCGACGAGGTGCCCGCGGCCCTGCACGAGCTGCGCGCGATGATCGACGCGTCCGGATGGCGCATCTCGTTCCCCGTCGAGGTGCGCGCCGCGGCGGCCGACGAGAACTGGCTCTCGACCGCTCACGGCCGCGAGTCCGGGTACATCGCCGTGCACCGCTACGTGAAGGACGACCCGGAGGAGTACTTCCGCGCCGCCGAGCGGATCTTCCTCGCGCACAGCGGGCGACCGCACTGGGGCAAGATGCACTACCTCGACGCCCCGGTGCTCGCCGAGCGCTACCCGCGCTTCGGCGACTTCCTCGCGGCGCGCGACCGGCTCGACCCCGACCGCACCTTCCGCAACGCCTACCTGGACCGCGTGCTGGGCGCCTAGGAAGCCCACAGCGAACGCCCGCGCCGCGTTCGGGCCCGCGCCCCTAGGATGCCGATATGGACCCCATCGCGCTCGTCCTCATCGGTCTCGTCGTCCTGCTCGTCGTGATCGTCGGCATCTACCTCTGGTCGACCTACAACGGGCTCGTGAAGCTGAACGTACGCGTCGACGAGGCGTGGAGCGACATCACGGTGCAGCTCAAGCGCCGCGCCGACCTCATCCCGAACCTCATCGAGACGGTCAAGGGCTACGCAGCCCACGAGAAGGGCGTCTTCGAGCAGGTCACGGCGGCGCGCGCGGCGACCGTCAACGCCTCGACGCCCGCCCAGGCCGCCGAGGCGGAGGGCCTGTTCCAGAACGCCCTCAAGTCGATCTTCGCCGTCGCGGAGGCCTACCCGCAGCTGCAGGCGAACCAGAACTTCCTGCAGCTGCAGGGCGAGCTCGTCGACACCGAGGACAAGATCCAGGCCTCGCGGCGCTTCTACAACGGCGGAGTCCGCGAGCTCAACACGCGCATCAAGCTGTTCCCGAACACGCTCTTCGTGCGCGGCCTCGGCTTCACCGAGCGCGAGTTCTTCGAGGTCGAGGACGCCGCCGCGATCGCCGAGCCGCCGCGCGTGCAGTTCTGACCACGTGACCAGCGCGCGCGTGCCGACATCCGGCGCGCGGGCGCGCCCCGTCTGACCCCGCCCCGAACCCGGAACCCCCCCATGTACTCCGCCATCGCCGCGAACAAGCGCAACACGGTGCTCATCATCGCGCTCTTCATCGTCATCATCGGCGGTCTCGGCACGCTCACGGCGTGGATCGTGGGCGACTGGTGGATCGCCGGCATCACGCTCGCGGTCGCCGTCGTGTACGCGATCATCCAGTACTTCGCCGCGACGAGCGAGACGATCGCGCTCACGGGCGCCGTCGAGATCTCGAAGCGCGACAACCCGCGCCTCTACCGCATCGTCGAGAACCTCGCGATCACCGAGGGACTCCCGATGCCGCGGCTCTACATCATCGACGACCCCGCCCCCAACGCTTTCGCGACCGGGCGCGACCCCGAGCACGCGGTCGTCGCGGCCACGACGGGCCTCCTGGAGATCATGGACGACGCCGAGCTCGAGGGCGTCATGGCCCACGAGCTCGGGCACGTCAAGAACTACGACATCCGCGTCTCGCTCATCGTCTTCGGCCTCGTCGTCGCGATCGGGCTGCTCGCCGACATCGCGCTGCGCGTCACGATCTTCGGAGGTCGCGGGCGCTCCAACAACAACGGCGGTCCCGCGGCGATCGTGATGCTCGCGATCGGCATCGTCGCGATGATCATCGCGCCCCTGCTCGCGGGCGTCGTCCAGGCCGCCGTCTCCCGGCAGCGGGAGTACCTCGCCGATGCGACGGGGGCGCTCACGACGCGGCACCCGGAGGCGCTCGCCCGCGCCCTCGAGAAGCTCAAGGTCTACGGTCGTCCGGTGGCCCGCACCCACTCCTCCACGTCGCACCTGTGGATCTCCGACCCCAACAAGCCGGGCATCATGCAGCGACTGTTCGCGACGCATCCGCCGCTCGACGACCGCATCGCCCGTCTGCTCGGCAACGCTGACCGCTTCTGACACCGCCCCTCGAGCGTCCGCCGCGCGGGGTCGCGCCTCACCGATGAGCGGCGTAGCGTCGAAGGATGAGCACCCTGCGTGCGATGACCTGGAACCTCTGGTGGCGCTTCGGCGGCAACTGGCGCGAACGCGAGGCGGGCATCCTGCGCGTCGTGCGGGAGCAGGATCCCGACGTGCTCGGCATCCAGGAGTGCTGGGCGGAGGGGGACCGCACACAGGCCGACCTGCTCGCCGAGGCGCTCGGCGGCCACGCGGCCTTCGTGCCCACGGGCCTGCCGCCCGTGCCGTACCCCGTCGAGGAGGCCTCCCAGGACGGCGTGCGCATGGGCCTCGGCCTCGTGAGCCGGTGGCCGCTCGACCGCCTCCTGCGCACGACGCTGCCGAGCGAGGACCGCGACAACGCGGCCCTGTTCGCGCGCGTCGCACACCCGGAGGGACCGCTGCGCGTCGTCGTCGGGGCGACGAGCTGGGAGCCGGACCGCATCGTCGAGTCGACGCTCCAGGTCTCCGCCCTGCAGCGCATGATCCGCGAGGACGCCGCCTCGCGTGCCCTCCCGAGCATCCTGCTCGCCGACCTCAACTACGACCGCACCCAGCTGCCGCTCAAGGGGCTGCTGCTGTTCGACGCGTGGGATGCCGCCGAGCGCGACGCGGACCCGCGCACGCTGAGCTCCGACAACCGGTTCGCGCCCCGTGAGGCGGCCGAGCAGATCGACCGGCACATCGACCACATCCTGTACACGCCCGGGTATCTCGGGGCGCGCGCGACGCGCACCTGGATCGTGCGCGACGAGCCCGACGGCCTGCCGCCATCCGACCACTACCCGGTCGTCACCGACATCGCCTGGTCGACGAGAGGGGCCTGAGCCTCCGCGGCGATCGCCCGGGCGAGATCCCCGCGATCGACCACCTCGAGCTCGCCGAGGCCCTGCCACGCGGCGAGCTCGCGGAGGGCGGGCACGATGCGTTCCGCGACGGCGTCGCCCACGCCCTCCTCGCGCCACGCCGACTGCACCCGCAGCACGCCCCGCTGCCGGTCGTTCTTGAGGTCGACGCGGCCCACGAGGGCGTCGTCGACGAGCACGGGGAGCGTGTAGTAGCCGTAGACGCGTTTCGGCGCGGGCGTGTAGATCTCGATGCGGTAGTGGAAGCCGAACATGCGCAGGGCGCGCTCGCGCTCCCACACGACGGGGTCGAAGGGGCTCAAGAGGGCCGTCGCCTCGATGCGACGCGGGATGCGCGCGTCGCGGTGCAGGAAGGCGGGCTTGCGCCATCCGGGCACCTCCACGCGGCGCACGACGCCCTCGTCGACGAGGCGCTCGAGGGCGGGCTTCGCGTCGGCGGTCTTCAGTCGGTAGTAGTCGGCGAGGTCGGAGAGGGTGCCGATGCCGTGCGCGCGGGCTGCGCGCTCCATGAGGCGGTGCACGGCGTCCGCGCGCGGGATCTCTTGCTCCCAGAGCCCGGGCGGCATGACCTGCTCGGGGAGCGCGTAGGTGCGCTCGAAGCCCGTGCGGCCCGCCGAGACGACGTCGCCCACCCGGAACATCCGCTCGAGGCCGCGCTTCACCTCGTCCCAGTCCCACCAACTGCCGCGTCGCGGCGCCGACGCATCGCGCTCGATCTTCGAGGCCGGCAGCGGCCCCTTCTCGGCGAGTTCGGCGCGCAGCCACGCGAGGGTGTCGGCGTGCGCGGTGAGCCACGGGTCGCCCGCACGGTCGAAGTAGTCGCGGTAGTCCTGCATCCGGAAGCGGAAGAGCGGCCAGTCCCCGAGCGGGATGAGGGCGGCCTCGTGCGCCCAGTACTCGCGATAGGGCCCGCGCCTGGCGAACGTCAGCCTGTCGAGCAGGGCCTTGTCGTAGGAGCCGAGGCGTGCGAACACGGGCAGGTAGTGGCTGCGCTCGAGCACGTTGACGGAGTCGAGCTGCAGCAGGCCGACGCGCTCGAACAGCAGGTTGAGCTGGCGCGTGCCGACGACCTCGGGGCGAGGCCGACCGAACCCCTGCGCGGCGAGCGCGATGCGGCGCGCGGCGGCGGGGGAGACGGTGTCGACCACCCGAGTGACCCTAGCGCCCGCCCCCGACGCGTCGGGCGTCCCGCGGAATACGGGGTGCCTAGACTTGGCGAATGGCCTTCGGATTCCGCAGCGAACGCGCTCGCGACGAGGAGGCGCGCCGCGCGACCGACGCGCGCGTGGCGGATGCGATCCCGCCCGGGGTGAGGATCGCCGCCGCGTGGTCGTGGCGCATGCTCGTGATCGCCGGCGTCGTCGCCCTCGTCATCTTCCTCGTCATCCAGTTGCGCTACATCGTCGTGCCGCTGCTCGTCGCGATGCTGCTCGCCGCCCTCCTCGTGCCGTTCTCGAACTGGCTCCAGCGCCACCGCTGGCCGAAGTGGGCCGCGATCGCGGTGAGCGAGGTCGGGGTGCTCGCGATCATCGGCGGCCTCATCTGGCTCACGGTGCGCACCGTCATCAGCGGCTACCCCGCGCTGCAGGAGCAGACGCTCGCGCGCTGGGAGGACCTCAAGGCGTGGCTCCTCGACTCGCCCCTCCACCTGTCGGGAACCGACATCCAGGCCTGGGCCGACCAGTTCATCGCCTCGCTCCAGGAGGACTCGAGCTCGCTATGGACGGGCGCCCTCTCCGTCAGCAGCGGCGTCGGCCACTTCCTCGCGGGCTTCCTGCTCGTGCTCTTCGCGACGCTCTTCATCCTCATCGACGGGCGGGGCATCTGGTACTGGGTCGTGCGGATCTTCCCCCGACGGTCGCGTGCGGCTCTCGTCGGCGCGGGCGAGGCGGGCTGGATCACGCTGTCGACGTTCGTGCGCGTGCAGGTGCTCGTCGCCTTCATCGACGCGGTCGGCATCGGCCTCGGCGCGTTCATCCTGGGGCTCTTCTACGACGGCTTCCCGCTCGTCGTGCCCATCGCGATCCTCGTGTTCCTCGGGTCGTTCATCCCCGTCGTCGGCGCCGTCGTGTCGGGCGCGCTCGCCGTGTTCATCGCGCTCGTCTTCATGGGGCCGTGGCAGGCCTTCATCATGCTGCTCATCGTGATCGGCGTGCAGCAGCTCGAAGGGCACGTGCTGCAGCCGTTCCTCGTGGGCAACGCCGTCAAGGTGCATCCCCTCGCGGTCGTCATCGTCGTCGCCGCCGGCGGCTTCCTCGCCGGCATCCCGGGCGCGCTCTTCGCGGTGCCGCTCGTGGCTACCCTCAACGCGATGATCGTCTACATCTCCCGCGGCGAGTGGCGCACGAACCCGCATCCGGCGATCGCGGATGTCGTCCCGTCGACGAGAGGCCGAACCATCCGTGACTGAGCTGCCCGGTCCCTCTCTCGCCGAGATCCGTGCCGCACGGGCGCGCGCGGCCGAGGTCGCCTCCGTGACGCCCATGGAGTTCTCGCGCTTCCTCAGCGATGTCGTCGGTTCGCCCGTGCACCTCAAGGCCGAGAACCTGCAGCGCACCGGTTCGTACAAGATCCGCGGCGCCTACAACCGCCTCTCCCAGCTCACGCCCGAGGAGCGCGCGCGCGGTGTGGTCGCCGCGTCGGCCGGCAACCACGCGCAGGGTGTCGCGCTCGCGGCGCGCGAGCTCGGCATCCGCGCCACGATCTTCATGCCCATCGGGGTCGCGCTCCCCAAGCTCCAGGCCACGCGCAACTACGGCGCGGAGGTCGTGCTGCACGGCCACGTCGTCGACGAGACGCTGCAGGCCGCCGCCGAGTTCGCCGAGCGCACGGGTGCGGTCGTGATCCCGCCGTTCGACCACCCGGATGTCGTGGCAGGGCAGGGCGGGCTCGCGCTCGAGATCCTCGATCAGGTGCCCGATGTCGCGAACGTCGTCGTGCCGATCGGCGGCGGCGGCCTCATCGCGGGCATCGCGTCGGCGTTCGCGCAGCTCGAGCCGGAGCTCGGTCGTCGCGTGCGCGTCGTGGGTGTGCAGGCGGAGAACGCGGCGGCCTTCCCGCCCTCGCTCGAGACGGGGGAGCCCGTCGCCGTGGCCACGTCGCCGACGATCGCCGACGGCATCGCGGTCGGGCGACCGGGGGAGCTCAACTTCGCGATCGTGCGCGAGGCCGTCGACACGGTCGTGACGGTGCCCGACGACGACATCGCTCGCGCGATCGTCGTGCTGCTCGAGCGGGCGAAGCTCGTGGTGGAGCCCGCGGGCGCCGTCGGAACCGCGGCGGTGCTCGCGGAGCGCGTCGCGCTCGAGGGGCCGACGGTCATCCTGCTGTCGGGCGGCAACATCGACCCAATGGTCATGGAGCGCGTCATCAGTCGCGGGCTCGCGGCCTCCCATCGGTACCTCAAGGTCAACATCCCCCTGCCCGACCGCCCGGGGCAGCTCGCGCGTATCGCGGAGCTCATCGCGGAGGCCAACGCCAACGTCGTCGAGGTGCTGCACACGCGGCACGGGTTCGGGCTGCTCATCAGCGAGGTCGAGATCGAGATCCACATGGAGACCCGCGGCGCCGAGCACGCCGAGCTCGTGCTGCGCCGCCTGCGCGAGGCCGGCTACCGGCCGCGCGTCGACGAAGGCTGACGCGGGGGTTGCGGCCGGACGCCGCATCGCTATCATAGGTGCCAACCTATATAGAAGGGATGCGGCCGTGGCCCTCATCGACAACCCCATCGAGACAGCCGGACTCGTCACGCGCGAGCTCCGCACGGGCGAGCGCGACGGCGCGCCCACCCGCATCGCCGTCGCGCGCCGCGAGTACCCGGCGACCCCCGATGAACTCTGGAGCGCCCTCACCGACCCCGAGCGCATCCCGCGCTGGTTCCTGCCCGTGACGGGAGACCTGCGGGTCGGCGGCCGCTACGCCCTCGAGGGCAACGCCTCCGGCACGGTCGAGAGCTGCGACGCCCCCCGGAGCTTCGCGATCACGTGGGAGATGATGGGCGCCCCGTCGTGGGTGACCGTGGCGCTCGCCCCGACCGCATCCGGCACCGAGCTCGAACTCGTGCACGAGGCGCACGTGCCCGAGGAGTTCTGGAGCATCTACGGCCCCGGCGCCGTCGGCATCGGATGGGATGGTGCACTCATGGGCCTCGGGCTGCACCTCTCGAGCGGCGCGACGGTGACCGGCGCCGACGCCGATGCGCTGCCCACGACCGACGAGGGCCGCGCGTTCTACCGCGCGGCGGCCGACGGCTGGACGGATGCCGCGATCGCCGCAGGCGAGGACCCCGACGCCATGCGCGCCGCCGGTGAGAGCGCCTACGCGTTCTACACGACGGTTCCCGAACCGTGAGCGCGCTCCCCGTCGACCCGGTCTTCGAGGCGCTCGGCGACCCGGTGCGCCGCCTGCTCGTTCGCCTCGCGGCGGCGGGAGAGCAGCCGGCGGGAGCGCTCGTCGAGGGCGTGCAGCGCGTGCACGCCATCTCGCAGCCGTCGGTGTCCCAGCACCTCCGGGTGCTCCGCGACGCCGGGCTTCTCACCGTGCGCGCCGAAGGCACCCGGAGGCTCTACGCGCTCGACCCGGACGCCGTCGACGCCGCGCGCGCCTGGCTCACGGCCCTCGTCGACCCGCTCGCCCCGCTCGCGAACCCGCTCGACGCGCTCGCGACCGAGGTCGCCCGCGGCAAGCGGGAGCGCCGGGCGCGCGGCGACGCGCAGCCGGAAGCGGGGCGTCAGCCCGCGTAGGGCGTCACCGTCACGATCTCGACCGCGATCTCACGACCGTTGGGCGCCGTATAGCTGAGCTTCTCGCCGGCCTTCCGTCCGATGATGGCCTGGCCGATGGGGCTCGACTCGGGGTAGACGTCGAGATCCTCGTTGTCGGCCGCGATCTCGCGGTTGCCGAGCAGGAACGTCGTGTCGTCGCCCGCGATCTTCGCGGTCACGAGCGTGCCCGGCGCGACCGTGCCATCCGAGGCGGGAGGCTCGCCCACCGTCGCCGTGCGCAGCAGCTCCGTGAGCTGGCGGATGCGCGCCTCGATCTTCCCCTGCTCGTCCTTCGCCGCGTGGTAGCCGCCGTTCTCCTTGAGGTCGCCCTCCTCGCGCGCCGCCTCGATCTTCTTGGCGATGTCGACGCGCGCGGGACCCTCCAGCTCTGCGAGCTCGGCCTTGAGGCGGTCGAACGACTCCTGGGTGAGCCACGTCGTGGTCTCGGGCATGGATAGCTCCTCACAAACAATCGAGACCGGCACTCGGCCGGTCTCCAGGGGTGATGCGTTCCGAAGAGCTTAGGACAGTTCCGCCCGTACCGCATCCGCGGTCGCCACGTCGTCCGCGAGCCAGCAGCGGAAGACGGATCCGCCGACCGGCGGCTCGCTCGTGCGCAGCGTCTCGCTCAGCACGCGGGTGGTCTGCTGCGAGGGCGGCACGTCGACGACGCGCCAGCCGACCACGGCGTGCTTCTCGCTCACGGCCTTCACGGCGCACGACACCGGGGTGTCGGCGGGAGCCGTGAGCTGCCAGCGCACCTCGACCGAGGAATCGGAGAGCTCCACGAAGCCCACGTCCTTCGTCTCGAGCGAGGCGTCGGGGCTGAACAGGCCCGCCCAGATCACCCAGGAGACGACGACCACGGCGACGCCGACGGCCGCGGCGAGGCCGAGCAGCCGCATCCGGGCGCGGTGCGCGGGGGTGCGGCCGTACCTCGCGTCGAGGTCGTGGGTCATGGGATGCTCCGGGGGCCGATTACGCTTGTTCCAGGCTATCCGCTTCGGAAAGGGCGATCGTGCGGCATCTCCTCTGGGCGGCGACGCCCACCCCCAGCCCGACGGGCGACGTCGATCCGAACCTCGTCACGCCGGGCGTCGTGGGCTTCGTCGTGACCCTGGGCCTCATCGTCGCGACCATCCTCCTCCTCGTGAGCCTCACGCGCCGCATCCGACGCGTCAACAACCGCGCCGACATCGCCGCGCGGCTCGACGCCGAGGAGGCGGAGGCCGCCGAGCGCGCCGACGACGAGGACACGCGACCCTAGCCGTACACCGGGTGGATCACGATGAGCAAGATCGCGGTCCAGTGGCACAGGAACGCGATGACCGTGCACGCGTGGAAGAGCTCGTGGAAGCCGAACACGCCCGGCACGGGGTTGGGCTTCTTGAGGGCGTAGAAGACCGCACCCACCGTGTAGGCGACGCCGCCCACGAGCACGAGCACCATCATCGCGACGTTCGCGTTCACGAGGTCGACGATGTACATCATGGCCGCCCACCCGAGGGCGATGTAGAGCGGCACGTACAGCCAGCGGGGCGCCTTGAGCCAGAACACGCGGAAGCCGATCCCGAGCAGCGCGCCGCCCCACACGATCGACAGCAGCACGACGGCCTTGTCGGGCGGGAGCGCGCACACCGCGAGCGGCGTGTAGGTGCCCGCGATGAGCAGGAAGATGTTCGCGTGGTCGAGGCGGCGGAAGACGGCCTTGACCTTGGGTGACCAGTTGAAACGGTGGTAGGTCGCCGAGATGCCGAACAGCAGGAGCGAGCTCGCCATGAAGACGGCCGACGCCCACTTGGCTGCGGCGCCGTCGGCGAGGCTGATGAGCACGATGCCCGCCGCGATCGCGATGGGGAAGGTCGCCGCGTGCAGCCAACCGCGCCACAGCGGCTTCACCTCGACGGGCGGATGATCGAGCTCGTCCTCGAGAAGCGGAAGCCGGGGCAGGCCCGCGGCCGGCTCCTGTTCGGCCTGCACCTCGGGCACCGTCGACGCGTCGCGCGTCTCCGGCTCGGACGCGTCGGAGGGTCGGTGGGTCGGGACCGGCGCGGCATTCATGCCGCGAAGGTAGCGCGCCGCGTTCCGCTTACCCTGAAAGACGGCTGCATGGCTCCTGCACGGGCGCGTCGGCTAGCGTAGCTCCGTGAGTGAGCGGCAGGGTCCCGGCGGCACGGGTCTCCTCTACGGGCTGTATCAGGCGCGACTCCGCCGCCAGCTCCACGGCGCGAACCTGCCCCACCACGTCGCCATGATCATCGACGGCAACCGCCGGTGGGCCCGCGAGCGCGCCCTCGAGACGGCGGCACACGGCCACCGCGCCGGCGCCGAGAAGATGCGCGAGTTCCTCGGCTGGTGCGACGACCTCGGCATCCGCGTCGTCACGATCTACCTGCTCTCGACCGACAACCTCACGGGTCGCCCGAGCGAGGAGCTCGACCAGCTCTTCGAGATCATCGCCGACCTCGCAGACGACCTGTCGCGCGCGGCCGACTGGCGCATCCAGCACGTCGGCACGACCGAAGGGCTGCCCGAGCCGCTCGTCGCCGCCCTGCGCGGTGCCGAGGCCCGCACGGCAGGCAACTCCGGCCTCCACGTGAACCTCGCGGTCGGCTACGGCGGGCGCCGGGAGATCGCGGATGCCATGCGCAGCATCGTGCGCGACCACGGCGACAAGGGCGGCAGCATCGAGGAGCTCGCGGGCATCCTCACGCCCGAGCTCATCGGCGAGCACCTCTACACGCAGGGGCAGCCCGACCCCGACCTCATCATCCGAACCTCGGGGGAGCAGCGGCTCTCCGACTTCATGCTGTGGCAGTCGGCGCACAGCGAGTTCTACTTCGTGGAGGCCCTCGGCCCCGACCTGCGCGAGGTCGACTTCCTGCGCGCCCTGCGCGCCTACGCCACGCGGCATCGCCGCTTCGGGCAGTGACCGATCAGGGGAGGTCGCCCATGACACTCGGCATCGACGAGTACGCGAGCCGGTTCCACGAGGAGCCCGGCTACCTCGACTTCGCCTCGGCGGGCCCCATCGGCGACACGGTGCGCTCCGAGGCGGACGCGTTCAACGCGATCCTCGAGGGCGGCCGGTTCGGCTCGTTCGCGCCGTTCTTCGAACAGGACGCGCGCGTGCGCGCGGCCGTGTCGGCCCTCACGGGCTTCCGCGTCGACCAGATCGCCTTCCAGCCGAACACGAGCCAGGGGCTCATGCACGCACTCTTCGGCATCACGGGCGGCGTCGCGCTCTCGCCGGCGGAGTTCCCCTCGCTCCCGTACGCGACCGTGCGGGCGCAGCAGGCGCTCGGCGTCGTCGCGCCGCAGTGGCTCGAGACCGACCACGGGCGCGTCACGCCGGGCAACATCCGCGACCAGCTCGAGTCGTCGACCGTCGCGGTGGCCGTGAGCCTCGTCGACTTCCGCACCGGGCACCTCGTCGACCTCGAGGGCGTGCGGCAGGTGATCGGCGACCGGCTGCTCATCGTCGACGCCATGCAGGGTTTCGGCGTCGTCGACGCACCCTACGCGCTCGCCGACGTCGTCGTCGCGGGCGGCCAGAAGTGGGTGCGGGCCGGATGGGGCACGGGATTCCTCGCGCTCTCCGACCGCGCGCTCGAGCACCTCACCCCCGTCTGGTCGGGCTTCCCGGCATCGGAGCACACCGGGCTGCCGCTCGACGAGGTGCTGCCGCCCGCGAGCGACGCGCGCGCCTACACCGTCTCCAATCCCGATTGGCTCGCCGAGGCCCGCTTCGCGGCGGCACTCGAGGAGATCGCCGCCGTGGGCGTGGGCGAGCTCCACGCCCGCATCGCGCAGCGCGTGAGCGACATCATCGACATCGCCGACGAGTTCGCGGTGCCCGTCGTCTCCCCGCGCGCCGAGAACGAGCGCGCCGGGATCGTCGTGCTGGAGCCCGACCCCGACCAGTTCACGGTGCTCGCGGCCGCGCTCCACAACCACGGAGTGAGCGTCACGATACGCGAGGGCACGGTGCGCATCTCGCCGCACGCGTCGACCGAGACGGAGACGCTCACCATGCTGCGCTCCGCCCTGCTGTCGTTCGCGACCGCATCCGTGCGCTGAGCGACCGAGCGTTTACGCGGCCGTAACCGGGGCGGGCGTGTCGCGGCACACGGATGCCGGAGGTCGGGCTTAGCGTCGGGTCATCGGGCACCGTGCCCGGTCGGAGCGGCCACACACGTTCGCACCGTAGAGCCCCTGGCCGATCCGCGACAGGATCCGGGTGGCATCCCACCCGGGGATGGAGTGGGAGTGCCCGCGCTCGACAAGCCCCAGCAGACATCCACGACCGGCGCAGTTCAGACGCGGAAGCAGGGGGAGCGCACCTACGTGCTCGACACCTCCGTGCTGCTCGCGGATCCGCGCTCCATCTACCGGTTCGCCGAGCACTCCGTCGTGCTGCCGGTGGTCGTGGTGACCGAACTCGAGGCCAAGCGCCACGACCCCGAGATCGGCTACTTCGCCCGGCAGGCGCTCCGCATTCTCGACGACCTGCGCGTCGAGCACGAGCGGCTCGACTTCCCCATCTCGGTGGGGGATGCGGGCGGCACGCTGCGCGTCGAGCTCAACCACTCGAACATGTCGGTGCTGCCCTCCGGTCTCCAGCTCAACGACAACGACTCCCGCATCCTCGCGGTCGCCCTCAATCTCGCGAACGACGGCCTCGACGTCGTCGTGGTCTCGAAGGACCTGCCACTGCGCGTCAAGGCGGCCTCGATCGGACTCGCGGCGGAGGAGTACCGCGCCGAGCTCGCCGTCGATTCCGGATGGACGGGTGTCGCCGAGCTCGAGATCTCGGTCGAGCAGATGGCCGACCTCTACGACACCGAGACGCTCGTGTCGCGTCAGGTGCAGGACCTCCCGGTCAACACGAGCCTCGTCATCCACTCCGACCGCGGGTCTGCGCTCGGCCGCGTCACCGGGCGCGGAGAGCTCAAGCTCGTGCGCGGCGACCGGGACATCTTCGGGGTGCACGGGCGCAGCGCCGAGCAGCGGCTCGCGATCGACCTGCTCCTCGACCCCGAGGTCGGCATCGTGTCGCTCGGGGGGCGCGCGGGCACCGGCAAGTCGGCGCTCGCGCTCTGCGCGGGCCTCGAGGCGGTGCTCGAGAAGCAGCAGCACCGCAAGATCATGGTCTTCCGTCCCCTCTACGCGGTCGGCGGGCAGGAGCTCGGCTACCTCCCCGGCGACAAGGAGGAGAAGATGAGCCCGTGGGGGCAGGCCGTCTTCGACACGCTCGGCGCGCTCGTCTCCGAGAACGTGCTCGACGAGGTCGTGGAGCGCGGCATCCTCGAGGTGCTGCCGCTCACCCACATCCGCGGACGTTCGCTCCACGACGCCTTCGTGATCGTCGACGAGGCCCAGTCGCTCGAGCGCAACGTGCTCCTCACCGTGCTGAGTCGCATCGGACAGAACTCGCGCGTCGTGCTCACCCACGACGTGGCCCAGCGCGACAACCTGCGTGTCGGGCGGCACGACGGCGTCGCATCCGTCATCGAGACGCTCAAGGGCAACGCGCTCTTCGGGCACATCACGCTCACCCGCAGCGAGCGCTCGGCGATCGCGGCGCTCGTGACCGAGCTCCTGGAGTCGCACGAGCTGAGCTGAGGTGTTGTCATGAGGGGGCGTGCTGCACCCCGATAATGGAGGGATGCCGCGCGAGAGACACACGCGTGCGCCCCGACACCGGGCGTCGGCGCCCCGACACGCCGGGGCCGCCGCGCGCGGACGCCGCCGCCGAGTCGTCGCGTTCTCGGTCGCGGGTGCGCTCGTCGTCGCGCTCGGCACGACGGGGGCGCTCGCCGCGGCGGGCGTCTTCGCGGGTGCGCCGGCCGAGGTGGCCGGGTCGCCACGTCCCACGAGCGTCGCGCCCACGCCGACCGTCACGCCCACCCCCACTCCCACGGTGCCGTACCGCGAGAGCCTCGCCCTCACGCCGCCCATGGGCTGGAACAGCTGGAACTACCTGCGCTGCAACGACCTGAGCGAGGCCGCCGTGAAGTCGGCCGCGGATGCGATCGTGGCCCGGGGTCTCGCGGCGGCGGGCTACGAGTACATCGTCGTCGACGACTGCTGGCAGGCCAGTCGCGACGCGAACGGGGTGCTGCTCGCCGATCCCGGCCGATTCCCGAGCGGCATGAAGGCGCTCGGCGACTACCTGCACGGCAAGGGCCTGCGGTTCGGCATCTACGCCGTGCCGGGCTCCGTCACCTGCGCCAACTACTGGGACCGGTACCCCGTTCGCGGGATCGGCAGCCTCGGCTACGAGGCGCTCGACGCCCGCACCTTCGCCGAGTGGGGCGTCGACTTCCTCAAGTACGACTGGTGCCGTGCCGACATCAACGACGGCATGACGGAGCCGCCCGCGTTCGCGCAGATGGAGAAGGAGCTCGTGGCGACGGGACGCGACATCGTGCTGTCGATCTCCGAGTACGGGGAGTCGCAGCCGTGGACGTGGGCGCCCGGGATCGCGAACATGTGGCGCACGAGCCACGACCTGCATCCGAACTGGAAGTCGCTCTTCGACCACATCAACGCGGAGGCGGGGCTCTCGCAGTACGCGCGGCCCGGCGCGTGGAACGACCCCGACATGCTGTAGCTCGCGAACGGACTCGGGCCCAACGAGAACATCACGCAGATGGCGATGTGGTGCATGCTCGCCGCCCCGCTTTTCATCGGCACGGACCCCGCCGCCCTCGACCAGCAGCACGTCGACCTGCTCACCAACCCCGAGCTGCTCGCGATCGATCAGGACCCGCTCGGCAAGCAGGGCGACCGGCTGCGAGACGCCGACGGCATCCAGCTCTGGGCGCGCGAGCTCTCCGACGGCTCCTATGCCGTCGCGTTCTGGAACACGAGCTATTCGAACCTCACGGGGACGACGACGCTCGCCGAGCTCGGTCTCACGGGCACCTTCACCGTGCGCGACGCGATCAACCGGGTCGATCTCGGCACGACGTCCGACGCGATCACCTCACCCCTCGTGGGTGCGCACGGCACAGCTCTGCTGCGCCTCGACCCGGTCGGCTGACCCCCGAGCCCCAGGGCGCCGCCCCCCAACCCCGGCGCGCCGACCCCCGACCCCCGTCGCGCCGATCCCCGATCCCCCCGTCATCCGCCGCCGAGCGGGCGCGTCCCCAAGGTCGAAAATGCAGGAAATCCGACCCTGGGCCCCCGCAGCGCGCCCGTCGTTCCGGGGGCCAGCGGCGGATGTTCCTGCATTTTCGACCTTGAGGGCCGCGCAGGGGGCATGGGCGAGGGGCGGGAGGGGGGAGGGCAGGGGGGTCAGCCGGGGTGGGTCATCGAGAGCACGTCGAGGGCCGCGTCGAGCTGCTCGAGGGTGAGCTCGCCGCGCTCCACGAAGCCGAGCTCGATCGTCGCCTCGCGCACCGTGATGCCCTTGGCCACGGCGTGCTTCGCGATCTTGGCCGCGTTCTCGTAGCCGATGTACTTGTTGAGCGGCGTCACGATCGAGGGCGACATGCCGGCGAGCGCGGCGGCGCGCTCGAGGTTCGCCTCGAGACCGTCGATCGTCTTGTCGGCGAGCACGCGGCTCGAGTTCGCGAGCAGGCGGATCGACTCGAGCAGTGCCGTGCCCATGACCGGGATGGCGACGTTGAGCTCGAACGAGCCGGTCGCACCCGCCCACGCGACGGTCGCGTCGTTGCCGATCACGCGCGCGGCGACCATGATGACCGCCTCCGGGACGACCGGGTTGACCTTGCCCGGCATGATCGAGGAGCCCGGCTGAAGGTCGGGGATGTGCAGCTCGCCGAGACCCGTGTTCGGGCCCGAGCCCATCCAGCGCAGGTCGTTGCAGATCTTGGTGAGCGAGACCGCGATGACGCGCAGCGCGCCCGACGCCTCGACGAGCCCGTCGCGGTTGGCCTGCGCCTCGAAGTGGTCGAGCGCCTCGGTGATCGGCAGACCGGATGCCGCGGCGAGCTCCGCGATGACCTTCTGCGGGAAGCCCTTCGGCGTGTTGATGCCCGTGCCCACGGCCGTGCCGCCGAGCGGCACCTCCGCGACGCGGGGGAGGGCCGCCTCGATGCGCTCGATGCCGAGGCGCACCTGGCGCGCGTAGCCGCCGAACTCCTGACCGAGCGTCACGGGGGTCGCGTCCATGAGGTGGGTGCGGCCGGGCTTGACGGCGTCCTTCCACAGCTCGGCCTTCGTCTCGAGGGCCGACGCGAGGTGGTCGAGCGCGGGCACGAGGTCGGAGATGAGCGCTCCCGTGACGGCGACGTGCACGGAGGTGGGGAAGACGTCGTTCGACGACTGCGACGCGTTGACGTGGTCGTTCGGATGCACGGGCGCGCCGAGCTTCTCGGTCGCGAGGGTCGCGAGCACCTCGTTCATGTTCATGTTCGAGCTCGTACCCGAGCCCGTCTGGTAGGTGTCGACCGGGAACTGGTCGTGGTGCTGACCCGCGATGATGTCGTCCGCGGCGGCGACGATGGCATCCGCGATGTCGCCGTCGAGCACGCCGAGCTCCTTGTTGACGATCGCGGCGGAGCGCTTGATGCGGGCGAGCGCGACGATCTGCGCGGGCTCGAGTCCCGTGCCGGAGATGGGGAAGTTCTCGACGGCGCGCTGGGTCTGCGCGCGGTAGAGGGCCGAGATCGGAACCCGCACCTCCCCCATCGTGTCGTGCTCGATGCGGAAGTCGGCGTCGGTGCCCATGCGTGTGTGCCTTTCGTGCAGTGCGTGCGGAGAGAGAGCGGGGGAGGTCAGGAGACGCCCACGTCGCCCACGATGACGGCGGGGACGGCGGCGCCCTCGAGGAGCTTGTAGTTGGCGCCGACGACGGCGAGGGAGCCGTCGGCGACGGCGTCGGTGATGAGCTCGGAGCGTGCGACGAGCTCGCTCACCGTGCGCTTCAGGTGCGTGATGCCGACCGTCTCGGGGTCGCGGTTCGGGGAGGCCCGCACCGAGGGACGGATGGCGGCGATGTGGCCCGCGATGTGCGGGGGCAGCGGTCGGGCATCCGGGCTGTCGAGGTCGATCGCGGCCCGCACGGCCCCGCACGCGTCGTGGGCGAGCACGACGATGAGGGGCACGTCGAGCACGGCGACGGCGTACTCGAGGGAGGCGATCGCGGAGTCGGAGATCACCTGGCCCGCGTTGCGCACGACGAAGAGGTCGCCGAGTCCCTTGTCGAAGATGATCTCGGCGGCGAGCCGCGAGTCGCTGCAGCCGAAGAGGGCGGCGTGCGGCGCCTGGGTCGTCGCGAGCTCCTCCCGGCGTTCGACGTCCTGGCGCGGATGCCGCGGTGCGCCCGCCACGAACCGCTCGTTGCCGCGCACCATCTCCCGCCAGACGTCGGCGGGCGTGCGGCGGGGGGATTCGCTCATGAGATCTCCTTCGCGACGGCGGCGGCGAGGGCCGCGAACTCCTCATCGTCCGCGGTGCCCACGAGCACAATCGTGGATGCTCCGCGTTCCGTCACGAGAGCGTAGGCGACGTTCCCCGGATCGGTCACGTCGCGGCGGTCGTAGGCCGTCCAGGTGACGCCGTCGATCGTGACCGTGTCTGCCGGCCGCGCGTCGCGCACTTGCTCGGCGAGCCAGCTGCTGTTGGCGTCGATGCCCTGCACGATCGCGAGGTAGTACTCGGCGGGCGTCGTGAACCCGACGTTCCATGAGACGACGCCGTCGGATCCCGTGCGCAGCTCCGCATGGTTCGCGTGCCAATCGCTCGGCATGGCGGGGGCCACGATCGGCTCGTCGACGGTGGCGCTGGCCGCCTCCGCCGCCGCGAGGTAGTCGACGGGTGCACGAAGACTGCCCTGGTCGGGACGCACGACGACCATGACGAGGAACGCGACGATGCCGAGCGATGCGAGAACTGCGATGAACAGGTTGAGCGCCGTCTGGCTGCCGCGGCGCTTCGCGCTCGCCGCAGCCTTGCGCGCGGCGGTCTCCTCGGGGGTCTCGGCGCGCCCCAGTTCGGCGACGATCGGGCGACCCGCCTCGTCGACGCCCCGGTCGCGCGGGCTCACGATTCCTCGGCCGCGGCGCGCGCCGCGTCGAGGCGGGCCTTCGCGCCGACGAGCCACTCCTCGCAGCGGCGGGCGAGCGCCTCGCCTCGCTCCCACAGGGCGAGGGACTCCTCGAGAGTCGCGGCGCCCTGCTCGAGCTTCGACACCACCTGCACGAGCTCGTCGCGCGCCTGCTCGTAGCTGAGCTCGGCGACGTCGGGGGTGTCGTCGGTCATGCCTCCAGCCTACTCGGCGCTCGCCGTGAGCTCGCCGCCCGCGACCCGGATGCGCAGAGCGTCGCCCGGCGCGACCTGGGAGGGATCGCGCACGACGACGGCGCCCGAGCGCACGACCGCGTAGCCCCGATCGAGGGTGCGCTGCGGCGAGAGCGCACGGAGCTCCGCCGCGAGCCGGTGCACAGCGGTCTCCTCCCGCTCGACGCGCAGCTGCATGAGGTGCGTACCGCGGTCGACGAGCCGGATGAGGTCCTCCGCTCGCGACTGGACCATGACGCCCGGATCGGCGAGCACGGGGCGCGATCTGAGCGCCGCGATCCGCTCGATCTCGCCCGTCACGAGCGACGACATCCGCATCGCCATGCGGGCGCGCGCCTGCTGCACGCGGGCCGCCTCCTCCGCGACGTCGGGCACGACGCGCTTGGCGGCGTCCGTGGGGGTCGAGGCGCGCAGGTCGGCCACGAGATCGAGGAGAGGGCTGTCGGCCTCGTGGCCGATGGCCGAGACGAGGGGGGTCGTGCACGCTGCGGCGGCGCGCACGAGCTGCTCGTCGCTGAAGACGAGGAGGTTCTGGAAGTCGCCCCCGCCGCGGGCGACGATGATGACGTCGACCTCCGGGTCGGCGTCGAGCTCGCGGATCCCGGCGGCGACCTCGCGGGCGGCGTTGGTGCCCTGCACGGCGGCGTGCCGAACGCGGAAGTTCACCTGGGGCCAGCGCAGCTGGGCGTTGCGCAGCACGTCCTTCTCGGCATCCGAGTCGCGGCCCGTGACGAGCCCGATGCACTGGGGGAGGAAGGGGAGCGGCTTCTTGCGCGCGGCGTCGAAGAGGCCCTCCTCCTGCAGCGTGCGCTTGAGCCGCTCGAGCTGCGCGAGGAGGTCGCCGAGGCCCGCGTGCCGCAGCTCGGAGGCGACCATCGAGAGCGTGCCGCCGCGCATCCAGAAGTCGGGCTTGACGAGCGCGACGACGCGGTCGCCCTGCGCGAACTGCTCGGTGAGGCGCTGGAGCGTCGACGACCACACGGTGAGCGAGACGGTCACGTCCTGATCGAGGTCCTTGAGCTTCGCGTACACGACCCCGCGCGCGAGGTTCCACTGCGTGAGCTCGCCCTCGACCCACACCGACCCGAGTCGGTCGATGTAGCCCTTGACCTTGGCCGAGAGGGTCGCGACGGGCCACGGATGCTCGGCGCTCGGCCCCTCGACGTCGGTCATGCGGCCAGGGTACGGGATGCCGGCGTCACGCCCGGCGTCGCCCCCCGCGTCCCCCGTAGACTCGAGGGGATGAGCGGGATCACGAACGGCGCCATGGGGACGACCCTCGAAGCCCCTCGCATGCCCGCCGTCCGGGGCCGTCTGCGCGACGATCCCGTCGACGGGCCGAAACGCGTGCTGCTCGCGGCGCCGCGCGGCTACTGCGCGGGCGTCGACCGCGCCGTCATCGCGGTCGAGAAGGCGCTCGAGAACTTCGGCGCACCTGTCTACGTGCGCAAGCAGATCGTGCACAACGTGCACGTCGTCTCCGAGCTCGAGCGGCGCGGCGCGATCTTCGTCGACGAGGTCGACGAGGTGCCGCCGGGCTCCCACCTCGTGTTCAGCGCCCACGGCGTCTCGCCCGCGGTCGTGCGCTCGGCATCCGAGCGCGAGTTGCTCGCGATCGACGCGACGTGCCCCCTCGTCACCAAGGTGCACCGCGAGGCGACGCGCTTCGCGAAGCAGGACATGCAGATCCTCCTCATCGGCCACGCCGGCCACGAGGAGGTCGAGGGCACGATGGGCCACGCGCCCGAGCGCACGATCCTCGTGAACTCGCCGGACGACGTGGAGCGCATCGAGGTCGACGACCCCGACAACCTCGTGTGGATCTCGCAGACCACGCTGAGCGTCGACGAGACGATGGAGACGGTTCGCCGCCTGCGCGAGCGCTTCCCGAAGCTGCAGGATCCGCCCTCCGACGACATCTGCTACGCGACGCAGAACCGCCAGGTCGCCATCAAGAAGGTCGCACCCGAGGCCGACCTCGTGATCGTCGTGGGCTCCGCGAACTCCTCCAACAGCGTGCGCCTCGTCGAGGTCGCGCTCGAGCACGGCGCCCGCGCGGCGCACCGCGTCGACTACGCGAGCGAGATCCGCCAGGAGTGGCTCGAGGGCGTCGCGACGGTCGGCGTGACGAGCGGCGCCTCCGTGCCCGAGGTGCTCGTGCAGGAGGTGCTCGCGGATCTCGCCGACGCCGGCTACCGCGACGTCGCGGAGGTCCGCACGGCGGAGGAGGACCTCATGTTCTCGCTCCCCAAGGAGCTGCGCCGAGACGCGTCGGGGAACGCCGACGCCCGAGCCCTCGGCGGGCGAACCCGCCCCTGAGGCCCATTCGGGCCCGTCTTCCGCGAGAATCGGGCGAGACGAGGAGACCGGATGCGCGTGACACTGCTTCCGCGAGAGGCGGCCGCGCGCGTCATCACCGGCTCCGTCTCGACCCTCGCGTGGGCATCCGGCGCCGCGATCCTCGTGCTCGTGGTCCCCGTGCTCGTCGAATCCCTCGCGCGCCGCGGTGAACTCGACGCGCTCCCCGTGCCGCTCGCGATGATCCTCCTCATCCTCGCGGGTATCGGGGTCGCGATCTGGCGCATGACGCCGTCCGTCGTCGTCGGCTACCTCGTGCTCGCGACGCCGGCCACCATCGTCTACGAGGTGAGTCTGCTGCGCAGCGACCTCTCGCTGCTCGACCACGAGCTCTTCCTCGTGAACCGTCCGACGCTCGCGCTCGTCGCGATCGGCGTCGCCTCCACCTCGGCGCTCGGAGGCATCCTCTGGTGCCTCGTCGGGTACGCGGCCGCGAGCGGTGCGGCCGTCGCGACGGCCCTCATCACGGACACGCCCGTGCGGCCGGGCATCGGGCCGACCATGGTGCTCGTGCTCGCGGTGGTCTTCTATCTGACGCTCTTCGCGCTCCAGAGGCGGCAGCGGAGGCGGCTCCCGGGTTTCGAGGAGCTCGAGGAGGCGACACGACGCCGCGCCGCGAGCGCCGACCTCGCGCGCCGGGCGACCGCGCTCGTGCACGACACGGTGCTCAACGACCTCACGATCGTCATGAACGCGCCCGGGTCGCTCGACGCCCGGACGCGCGATCGTCTGCGCGAGGACCTCGACACCCTCGAGGGCGGGGAGTGGGTGCACGCGGCCCGCGAGTTCGCCGTGCCCGACGACGCGCAGGTCGCCTTGCGCAACGCGGTCTCGCGACTCGTCGACGAGTTCCGCTGGAGGGGGCTCACGATCAACGCGACCGGGGTCTCCTCCGGCGTGTACCGCTACGGCACGGAGCAGGCCGACGCGCTCCTCGGCGCCATGCGTGCGACGTTCGAGAACGTGCTGCGGCACTCGGGCTCCGAGGTCGCGAACGTGGAGATCATCTACGGCGAGCGGGACGTGACGTTCATGATCTCGGATGAGGGGGTCGGCTTCGATCTCGCGCGAGTCGACGCGTCGAGCCTCGGCATCCGGGAGTCGATCGTCGGCCGGGTCGAGGCGGCGGGCGGGAGCGCCCGCCTGTGGTCGGCGCCGGGGGAGGGCACGACCGTCATGCTGCGGATGCCGATCATCGAGGTGCGCGACCCCGGCGACCCGTCTCGGCACCGGGAGAGCGACACGGGCGCCCCCCGGCGAGGTCGGGGAGGATCGGATGCCGAGTAGTCACCCGGGCGTGCTGCGGTATGCGGCACGCGATGTCGATCCGATGAGCTGGTTCACGGGTCCGTACGTCCCGCTCGTGCTCGCGACCCTCATCGCGGGCTACGGCGGAGCGATGGCGGTCCTCACCTGGAACGCGAGCGAGTATCCGGCCGTGCAGCTGATCGGCGTCGTCCTCATGGTGGCGGCGTGCCTCCTCGTGCAGCTGTTCGTCTCGCTGCGTCAGCGCCTCGACTGGCAGCTCGGCGCCGTCGTGGTGCTCGCGGGAGGCTCCGGTCTCGTCGTGTCGGCGCTCGGCTACGCCGAGTCGACGTTCGCGATCGAGCTGTGGTGGGCGCCCTTCGCGTTCGGCCTCAGCCTCGCCTGCCTCGCCCCGTACCTCTCGGCGGGACGATTGATCGGCTGGGGGCTCCTCGGGCTTCTGACGGCCGTTCCCCTCGCCTTCGTCATCGTCAGCCCACGGGTGCCGACATGGGGTCCCGTGTCGGTGTTCCTCCTCGTCGCGACGCCCGCGATCGTCGCGACCGTCGCGGCAGCCGCGTTCTCGGCGAGCGTCGTCTCCCACCTGCTCCCCATCGTCGACAACCGCTCGCGCGCGATCGTGTCGCCGGCGCTCGCGCCCGACCCCGAGGACGAGGAGGCGGAGCGCGTCGTGCTCGCGCGCCTCACCGCGCGTGCCGTGCCGTTCCTCCGCGAGATCGCCGCGCGCGGCACGGTGGACGACGGCGACCGCCACCTCGCGGGAGAGCTCGCGCGTCACCTCCGCGACGACCTCGTCTCGCGCAGCGACCTCGCGTGGCTCGGAGTGCGCGCGGACGACACGCGCGTCGTCGTGTCAGACCCGGACCGCCGGGCGCACACGCTCCGCCCGGCGCAGCGCACGGCCATCCGCGATCTCGTCCGCGCGGTGCTCGAGGATCCGAGCACCGACGCGACGACCGTGCTGCTCGCGATGCGACGCGAGCGTGACGGCTCGACCGCGGTCGCGATCTCCCTCGACACCGAGCTGCCCGAGGGGCGCCGCGTGCGCCACCTCGCGCCGTACTACTTCAACCTCCGCGGCGCGACGGAGGACGTGCTGCTGAGACGCGACGGGGTCTCGTTCCGGGTTCCCCCGGACGAGACCCCGTAGCGGAGCCCGCCGCGCTCACGGCGCGACGCGGACGATCAGGCGCTGATCGACTGGCCCGCCGAGCCGAGCTGACGCGTGGCGGCGACGACGCGCGCGGCCATCGCCGACTCGGCGCGCTTGCCCCACGCCCGCGGGTCGTAGACCTTCTTGTTGCCGACCTCGCCGTCGACCTTGAGCACGCCGTCGTAGTTCTCGAACATCCAGCCCGCGATGTCGCGCGTGTAGGCGTACTGCGTGTCGGTGTCGATGTTCATCTTGATGACGCCGTTCGCGACCGCCTCGGCGATCTCCGCATCCGTCGAGCCGGAGCCGCCGTGGAAGACGAGGTCGAGCGGCTTCGGGCCCGTGCCGTACTTCGCGGCGATGCCGGCCTGGATCTCGCCGAGCAGCTCGGGGCGCAGCTTGACGTTGCCGGGCTTGTAGACGCCGTGCACGTTGCCGAAGGTGAGGGCGGCGATGTAGCGGCCCTTCTCGCCCAGACCGAGGGCCTCGACGGCCTGCTCGACGTCGCCGAGGGTCGTGTAGAGCGCCTCGTTGCTGCCCTCGTGCTGCACGCCGTCCTCCTCGCCGCCGACGACCCCGATCTCGACCTCGAGGATCGCGCGGATGTTCTTCATGCGCGGCAGGAGCTCCTCGGCGATCTCGATGTTCTCGGCGAGCGGCACGGCGGAGCCGTCCCACATGTGCGACTGGAAGATCGGGTTGCGGCCGGCCTTCACCTCGGCCTCGGAGGCCTCGATGAGCGGCAGCACGAAGCCGCCGAGGGCGTCCTTCGGGCAGTGGTCGGTGTGGAGCGCGACCGTGATGGGGTAGTTCTTGGCGACCTCGTGCGCGAAGGCCGCGAAGGCGAGCGCACCGGAGGCGCGCGCCTTGACGCTCTGGCCTGCGAAGTAGTCCGCGCCACCCGTCGTGACCTGGATGATGCCGTCGGAACCCGCCTCGGTGAGGCCCTGGAGCACGGCGTTGATGGTCGAGGAGCTCGACACGTTGATGGCGGGGAAGGCGAAGCCGTTGTTCTTCGCCTTGTCGAGCATCTCGGCGTACTGATCCGGGGTGGCGACGGGCATGAGGGTCCTCCTGGAGGGACGGGGTGGTTTCGCCTCGAGTCTACGGCGTGTCGGATTCCACCCAGCCGAGCGTGCGCTCGACCGCCTGGTGCCAGCGCGCGATGCCGCGCGCGCGGGTGGCCTCGTCGATCCGCGGCTCCCACCGGCGGTCCTCGGCCCACAGGGCGCGCAGCTCGTCGGTGCTCGTCCAGAGGCCGACCGCGAGTCCCGCGGCGTAGGCGGCGCCGAGCGCCGTCGTCTCGGTGACCTGCGGGCGCACGACGGGCACGCCGAGCACGTCGGCCTGGAACTGCAGCAGCAGCTCGTTGGCCACCATGCCCCCGTCGACGCGCAGTTCGGCGATCGGCGTTCCGAGTTCGGAGTTCGCGGCCTCGACGACGTCGAGGGTCTGGTACGCGACCGCTTCGAGGGCCGCGCGCGCGAGGTGGCCCTTGTTCGCGAAGCGCGTGAGCCCCACGACGGCCCCGCGCGCATCCGGCCGCCAGTAGGGCGCGAAGAGCCCCGAGAAGGCGGGCACGATGTACACGTCGCCGTTGTCGTCGACGGTCTTCGCGAGCGTCTCGACCTCGGGTGCGGTCTGGATGATGCCGAGGTTGTCGCGCAGCCACTGCACGAGCGAGCCCGCGACGGCGACGGATCCCTCGAGCGCGAACCGCGGCGCGTCGTCTCCCAGGCGGTAGGCGAGCGTCGTGATGAGTCCGTTGGCGCTCTGCACGAGTTCGGTGCCGGTGTTGACGATGAGGAAGTTGCCCGTGCCGTAGGTGTTCTTCGACTCGCCGGCGTCGAAGGCGGCCTGCCCGAAGGTCGCGGCCTGCTGGTCGCCGAGGATGCCGGCGATGGGGGTCTCCCGCAGCAGGCTCCGGGACTCGGCGTGGCCGTACACCTCCGACGACGAGCGGATGACGGGCAGCATCGCGCGCGGCACGCGGAACGTCGCGCACAGCTCGTCGTCCCAGTCGAGCGTCGCGAGGTCCATGAGCAGGGTGCGGCTCGCGTTCGTGACGTCGGTCGCGTGCACGGTGCCGCCCGTGAGGTTCCACAGCAGCCACGTGTCGATCGTGCCGAAGGCGAGCTCGCCCGCCTCGGCGCGCGCGCGTGCGCCGTCGACGTTGTCGAGGATCCACGCGATCTTGGTCGCCGAGAAGTAGGTCGCGAGCGGCAGGCCCGTCTTCTCGGCGAAGCGCCGGACGCCGCCATCGGCCGCGAGCGCGTCGACGGCGTCCTGCGTGCGGGTGTCCTGCCACACGATGGCGGGGTGGATGGGCTTCCCGGTCGCGCGGTCCCACACCACCGCGGTCTCGCGCTGGTTGGTGATGCCGATCGCGGCGACGTCGTGCCGCGTGATGCCGGCATCCGCGAGCGCCTCGCCGATGACGTGTCGCGTGTTGCGCCAGATCTCCATCGCGTCGTGCTCGACCCAGCCGGGCTTCGGGAAGTGCTGCCGGTGCTCCCGCTGCCCGCTGCTCACGATGCGGCCGCGGTCGTCGAACACGATCGCCCGTGTGGACGTCGTGCCCTGGTCGATCGCGACGATGTGGCGGGCGGCATTCTCGGGTGCGGGCATCGGTGCTCCTTCGATCTGCTCCACCGTAGCGAGGCGTCCGCGGCGGTGCGGCCGGGGTGGACGGACGTGCAGCCGTTTCAGGCGCTCTCGACGAGGCTCCGGGCGAGCGCGTCGTCGAGCACGAGGTCGGTCACGAGGCGCGCGGCGAGCGCGCCGCGCAGACTCGCGAGCTTCTGCGGCCCCGAGACGACGCACACGCGGCGGGCGACCTTGGAGAGCTGGTCGAAGCCGGGGCCCGTGGCGCGCGCGTTGAGCGCGATGTCGCGCCAGCTTCCGTCGGCCCGGTAGAACACCGTCGCGACGTCGCCGACCGCCCGGTCGGCGCTCAGGCTGCGGTAGTCCGCCCGCTCGAGGTACCCGCCGATGTAGACGCGGCTCGGAACCGCGGCGAAGGGCGAGCCGAGTCCGAAGACCGCGACGTCCATCCGCTTCACGAGGTCGAGCACGCGACGCGTCGAGCGCTCCCGCCACAGCGCCTCCTTCGTGAGCGGGCTGTCGAAGAACGCCGGCACGGGGAACTGCTGGATGCGTGCCGAGTACGCGCGTCCGAAGCGCTCGAGGATCTCGCTCGCGTACTCGATGCCCGTCGTCTCGAGGTTGCCGGCGCCGTTCATCTGCACGATGACGGTGCCGTGGGTCTCCTTCGCGGTGAGGTGGCGGCTCATGGCGCCGAGCGTCGAGCCCCACGCGATGCCCACGATGCTCGTCGACTCGACGAAGTCCGGGAGGAGGCGTGCCGCCGTCATCGCGACGCGCTCGAGGCGATCGACCTCGGAGGTGGGCTCGGGGATCGGCACGACGTGCGCGGCCACCCCGAACCGCTCGGTGATGCGCCTTTCGAGGAGTGCGCCCCCCTCGAGCGGGGAGCGCACGTGGATCTCCACGATGCCCGTCGCGCGCGCGTGGCTCAGGAGCCGTGACACCGAGGAGCGGGAGGTGCGCAACTGCTGCGCGATGGCGTCCATCGTCTGGTCCTGCAGGTAGTAGAGCTGCGCGGCCGTGAGCGCGGCCGTGAGCTTCGGGTCGGACGAGGCGGTGCGTTCCATGCGGCGTGCACATCCGTTCACTCGGCTTGCGAATCCTTGCGGGGGCCTCTCGAATGGTACGCGTGATCGACCCGCCCGCATCCGAACGCCCCCTCGTCACGCGACTCGCCCGCCGCGGGCGCACGCACGTGCTCGTGATCGGGGGAGGGATCAACGGGGTCGCCGTCTTCCGCGACCTCGCACTGCAGGGCCTCGACGTCGTGCTCGTGGAGCGCGACGACATCGCCTCGGCCGCCTCCGCGGCGTCGAGCCACATGGTGCACGGGGGCATCCGCTACCTCGAGAACGGCGAGTTCCGCCTCGTGCGCGAGTCGGTGCGCGAGCGCAACGCGCTGCTGCGCACGGCGCCCCACCGGGTCGTGCCGCTCGAGACGACCATCCCGATCTACTCGACCTTCTCGGGCATCCTCGCGGCCCCGCTGCGCTTCCTCACCCACCGCAGCGGACGCGCCACCGAACGCGGCGCGCTGCTCATCAAGGTGGGCCTCACGATCTACGACACCTTCTCGCGCGACGGGGGCGCCGTGCCGCGGCACCGCTTCCGCACCCGCCGGGCCGCGCACGCCGACCTGCCGCACCTCGACCCCGCGGTGCGCTACACCGCCACCTACTACGACGCGGCCATGCACGACCCCGAGCGGCTCGCCCTCGACGTGCTGGGCGACGCGGAGGCCGAGGAGCGCGCGCTCGCCGTGACCTACGTCGAGGCGGTCGGCCTCGACGAGGAGGGCGTGCGCCTGCGCGACCGGGAGACGGGCCGCGAGTTCTCGCTCGCCGCCGACGTCGTCGTCAACACGACGGGGCCGTGGACCGACCTCACGAACGACGCGCTCGGGCGGCCGACGCGGTTCATGGGTGGCACGAAGGGATCCCACATCGTGCTGCGCCATCCCGAGCTGCTCGCGGCCACGCGAGGGCGCGAGATCTTCTTCGAGCACTCCGACGGGCGCATCGTGCTCGTGTACCCCCTCAAGGACCGCGTCATGGTCGGCACGACCGACATCGACGCCGACCCGTCCGAGCCGGTGCGCTGCACCGAGGAGGAGGTCGACTACTTCTTCGACCTCGTGCGGCACGTGTTCCCCGGCATCGCCGTCGACCGCTCCCAGATCGTCTACCGGTTCTCGGGCATCCGCCCACTGCCGCGGCACGAGGACACCCAGCCGGGCTTCGTGTCGCGCGACTACCGGGTCGAGATCGACCGCGGTGAGGGCCGCCCGAGCGTCGTGAGTCTCGTGGGCGGCAAGTGGACGACCTTCCGCGCCGTGGGGGAGAGCGTCGCGGATGCCGTGCTGCGACTGCTCGGGCGCCCGCGCGTCGCGAGCACGGCGGGGCGCGTGCTCGCGGGCTCCGCGGCCTTCCCGCGCGGCGACGCCGAGCGCGCCGCGTGGCTCGAGGAGAACCTCGCGGGCGTGGCGCCCGAGCGGCGTGAGGTGCTCTTCGCGCGGTACGGCGTGCGCGCCCGGGAGGTCGCCGAGCTGATCGCCGCATCCGACGACCGCGTGCTCGCGGGGGGTCGGCTCTCGACGGGGGAGCTGCGCTGGATGCTCGAGCACGAGCACCTCGTGCGCCTGACGGATCTCGTGCTGCGGCGCACTGATCTCGCGTTCACGGGCGATGTCGACGCCGAGCTCCTGCGCGAGCTCGCCGAGGCGCTCGGCGACGCGGCGGGGTGGGATGCCGAGCGTCGGCGCGACGAGGTCGCCGCGTGCGCCGAGGCGCTCGCCGAGCGGCACGGAGTGGAGACGGTGCGCGCACTCGCCGACTGATCGCGGGACCTCTTGCGGAGTGAGTGCTCACTCACTTATGCTCGCCGACGTGGTCCTGCCGGACGAGTTTCTGGTCGTACGCGAACGCGCACGACCGCTCGCCCCCGACGAGCGTCGGGAGGCGATCCTCGACGCCGTGCTCCCGCTCCTGCGAGAGAAGGGCCGCGACGTCACGAGCCGGGAGCTCGCGGAGGCCGCGGGCATCGCCGAGGGCACCGTGTTCCGGGCCTTCGGCGACAAGGAGAGCCTCCTCGCAGCCGGCCTCGACCGGCTCCTCGACCCGGCGCCGTTCCGCGGCGAGCTGCGCCGCATCCCGCACGACCTGCCCTTCGAGGACAAGGTGACGTGCGTCATCGAAGCGCTGCGCGGCCGCTTCCGCGAGGTGTTCCGCATCATGACCCTCTTCCAGCTCGAGGGGCCGCCGCCCCGGCGGGAGACCGGCGACGACGACTGGCTCGACATCGTGCGCGAGCTCTTCGTCTCCGACACCGAGCGCCTCGGGGTGCCGCTCGACACGCTCGCCTGGTACCTGCGGCTCGTCGCCTTCGGCGCGTCTATCGAGCCGTTCAACCACTTCCGTCCCTTCGACTCCGCCGAACTCGCAACGGTCGTCACGTACGGCGTGACCGTGCCCCATCCCTGACACCCCCACCACCGAAAGAAGCAGTCGTGCTCGGCAAACTCCTCGTGCGCTACCTGCGGCCGTACTGGCCGCTCCTCATCGGCGTCGTGATCTTCCAGCTCGCGCAGTCGATCGCCTCGCTCTACCTCCCCGCGCTCAACGCCGACATCATCGACGACGGCGTCGCGACGGGCGACACGGGCGTGATCCTCCGCATCGGGGGGCTCATGCTCGTCATCACCCTCGGCCAGATCGCCGCCGCGATCCTCGCCGTCTACTTCGGCGCGAAGGCCGCGATGGCCCTCGGACGCGACCTGCGCGCATCCGTGTTCCGCCGGGTCGGCGAGTTCTCCGAGCGCGAGGTGGCCCGCTTCGGCGCCCCCTCGCTCATCACGCGCACGACGAACGACGTGCAGCAGGTGCAGATGCTCGTGCTCATGAGCTGCACGATCCTCGTGTCGACGCCCATCCTCGCGATCGGCGGCGTGATCTTCGCGCTGCGGGAAGACCTCACGCTCTCGTGGATCATGGTCGTCGCGGTCCCCGTGCTCCTCATCGCGGTCGGCCTCATCATCACGCGGATGGTGCCCTACTTCCGCAAGATGCAGACGCGCATCGACAACGTCAACCGCGTGCTGCGCGAGCAGCTCACCGGCATCCGCGTCATCCGCGCCTTCGTGCGGGAGGAGCGCGAGCGCGAGCGCTTCGGGGTCGCGAACGAGGAGCTCACCGACACCGCCGTACGCGCCGGGCGCCTCTTCGCGCTCATGTTCCCCGTCGTCATGCTCGTGCTCAACGTGTCGAGCGTCGCGGTGCTGTGGTTCGGGGCGTTCCGGATCGAAGACGGCGGCATGCAGGTCGGGGCGCTCATCGCGTTCCTCAGCTACCTCATCCAGATCCTCATGGCGGTCATGATGGCGACCTTCCTCGCGGTGCTGCTGCCGCGCGCCACCGTCTCGGCCGACCGCATCGGCGAGGTGCTCGAGACGGAGCCCTCCGTCGTCGCGCCCCTCGCGCCCGTCACCGAGCTGCCGCCCGGCGGCGAGGTCGAGCTGCGCGCGGCGACCTTCGCCTACCCGGGGGCCGAGGCGCCCGTGCTGCGCGACGTGTCGTTCACCGCGCGGCCCGGACGGATGACGGCCATCATCGGCTCGACCGGGTCCGGCAAGACGACCCTCGTGAACCTCCTCCCGCGCCTGTTCGACGTCACGGGCGGCGCCGTGCTCGTCGACGGCGTCGACGTGCGCGACCTCGACCCCGAACTGCTGTGGAGCCGCATCGGGCTCGTGCCGCAGCGGCCGTACCTCTTCTCGGGCACCGTCGCCTCCAACCTGCGCTACGGCAACCCGGACGCGAGCGACGAGGAGCTGTGGGCGGCGCTCGAGATCGCGCAGGCACGCGACTTCGTCGAGGCGATGCCCGAGAAGCTCGAGGCGCCCATCGCACAGGGGGGCACCAACGTCTCGGGTGGACAGCGCCAGCGCCTCGCGATCGCGCGCGCTCTCGTCAAGCGGCCGGAGATCTACGTGTTCGACGACTCGTTCTCGGCACTCGACACCGCGACGGATGCGCGGTTGCGACATGCGCTCGCGAGAGAGGTCGGCGGGGCGACGATGATCGTCGTCGCCCAGCGCGTCTCGACCATCCTCCACGCCGACCAGATCGTCGTGCTCGACGAGGGCGTCGTCGTCGGGCGGGGGACCCACGAGGAGCTCCTCGCGAGCTCCGAGGAGTACCGCGAGATCGTCGAGAGCCAGCTGAGCGCGGAGGAGGCGGCGTGAGCGCGCGCGAGCCGCGGGGCGGCGCGAACCCGGCATCCGCATCCGCACCGGCGACCGCATCGGAGCGTCCTGCGGCGCCCCCGCGGCGCCCCGGACCCGGCGGCGGGCACGGACCCTTCGGCGGCATGGGCATGCCCGCCGAGAAGGCCATGTCGTTCGGGCCGTCGGCGCGTCGCCTCATCGGACGGCTGCGCCCGGAGCGCGTCGGCGTCGTCTTCGTGATCCTGCTCGGCACGATCGGCGTCATCCTGAGCGTCATCGGGCCGAAGGTGCTCGGGCAGGCGACGAACCTCATCTTCGAGGGCGTCATCTCGGCGCAGCTGCCGGAGGGCGTCACGAAGCAGCAGGTGATCGAGAACCTCGAAGCGCAGGGCGACACCAACCAGGCGGACATGCTGCGCAGCATGAACCTGCGGCCGGGGGAGGGCATCGACTTCTCGGCCCTCGCCCTCGTGCTCGGCATCGTGCTGCTGCTGTACGTGCTGAGCTCGCTGTTCATGTGGCTGCAGGGCTACGTGCTCAACGGCATCACCCAGCGCACCGTGTTGCGGCTGCGACGCGACGTCGAGGAGAAGATCCACCGGCTGCCGCTCACCTACTTCGACCGGATGCCGCGCGGCGAGCTCCTGAGCCGCGTCACGAACGACATCGACAACATCTCGCAGAGCCTGCAGCAGACCCTCTCGCAACTGCTCACCTCGCTCCTCACCGTCATCGGCGTCGTCGTCATGATGTTCGTGATCTCGCCCGTGCTCGCTCTCATCGCCCTCATCGCGATCCCCGTCACGCTCGTCATCACGGTGCTCGTCGCGAAGCGCTCGCAGAAGCTCTTCGTGGCCCAGTGGACGCACACGGGCACCCTCAACGCGCAGATCGAGGAGGGCTACACGGGGCACTCGCTCGTCAAGGTGTTCGGGCGCCACCGCGAGGTGCAGGCGCGCTTCGACGAGAAGAACGAGGAACTCTTCCGTGCGAGCTTCGGGGCTCAGTTCGTGAGCGGCATCATCATGCCCGCGACGATGTTCGTGGGGAACCTCGTCTATGTCGCGATCGCGGTCGTCGGAGGCCTGCTCGTCGCGGACGGCTCGATGCGTCTCGGAGACGTGCAGGCGTTCATCCAGTACTCGCGGCAGTTCACGCAGCCGCTCTCGCAGCTCGGATCGATGGCGAACCTCTTGCAGTCGGGCGTCGCATCCGCCGAGCGCGTCTTCGAACTGCTCGACGCGGAGGAGCAGACGCCCGACCCGGACCCCGCCGAGACCCCCGCGAACGCCACGGGTCGGCTCGCCTTCGAGCACGTCTCGTTCTCGTACGACCCGGAGAAGCCGCTCATCGGCGACCTCTCGCTCGTCGCCGCGCCGGGGCAGACGGTCGCCATCGTCGGCCCGACGGGCGCCGGCAAGACGACGCTCGTGAACCTCGTCATGCGGTTCTACGACCCGGATGCCGGACGGATCACCCTCGACGGGGTCGACACGACGCGCATGACGCGCGACGACCTCCGCAGCCGCACGGGCATGGTGCTGCAGGACACGTGGCTCTTCGGCGGCACGATCCGCGACAACATCGCCTACGGGCGACCGGATGCGAGCGAGGAGGAGATCATGGCGGCCGCGACCGCCGCCTACGTCGACCGCTTCGTGCACTCCCTTCCGGACGGGTACGACACGGTGCTCGAGGACGAGGGCGGCAACGTCTCGGCGGGCGAGAAGCAGCTCATCACGATCGCGCGGGCGTTCCTCGCGCGGCCGTCGGTGCTCATCCTCGACGAGGCGACGAGCTCGGTCGACACGCGCACCGAATTGCTCGTGCAACGCGCCATGAGCGCGCTGCGCAAGGACCGCACCTCGTTCGTGATCGCGCACCGGCTGTCGACGATCCGCGACGCGGATCTCATCCTCGTCATGGAGGACGGCGCGATCGTCGAGCAGGGCACGCACGACGAGCTGCTCGCAGCGCACGGCGCCTACGCGCGGCTCTACGAGGCGCAGTTCGCCGCGCCCCTCGAGGACGACGAGCCGGCACCCGCCGGGCCGCCCGTGCTCGTGGGAGCGGAGGCGCCGCCGACGACGGGCGAGATCGTGCGCGAGTCCCTGGCCGAGGAGTCGGGCGCCGAGAACGCGGAGTGACGGCGCGCCGCGCCCGAGTGTGTCCGTCGGCGGGAGTAATTGCACCCGCCGCTCGCCGTATGCACACGCGGCGGGAGTAGGTGCTCCCGCCGCGTGTGCCGAGTGCCGCCCGCGTGTGCCCGCCGGCGCCCGCCCGGGCAGGATCCGCGCGGGGCGTCTCAGCTCGCGCTCGTCCGCGCTCGCCCGCTCGGGAACGGGTGCGGGCGGTGAAGCGCGCAGGCGGCGGGAGTAGTTGCTCCCGCCGCGTGTGACGATTGCCGCCCGCGCGTGCAACTGCTCCCGCCGTACGGGAGGTGGCACGGGTGGGGAAGTTGCGCGGGTGTGCTCTCGGGTCGCGGCAGCGCGCTCGGGTCGCGGCAGCGCGCTCGGGTCAGGCGGACTGCGCCTCGGGGGCGGAGGCGGCCCCGGCGGCGCCCGCACCGGCGTCGGCGTCGGCGGCGGATGCGGATGCGGGCGTGGCGAGCTCGGGGTCGATCTCCGGGCGCGCGGTGCCGAGCTCGTCGAGCACGGCGAACTCGCTCTGCGTGAGGTGCTTGGGCGTCTCGTCGATGAGGCGCGGCTCGCCGATGACCTTCGACTCGTCGAGGCCGTCGAGCTTCCGCGCGGTCACGAGCACGCGCTGCTCGAGCGAGCTCGCAAACTTGTTGTAGTGGGTGACGGTCGACTCGATGGCGCCCCGGAGGCGGTCGGCGTGCTCGGAGAGCGTCGCGAGGCGGCCGTACAGCTCCTTGCCGAGGTCGAAGAGGCGCTTGGCGTCTTCCGTGAGCACGTCCTGCTGCCACGTGAAGGCGATCGTCTTGAGCAGCGCCCACAGCGTGCCCGGGTTGGCGAGGATGATGCGCTTCGAGAACGCGTAGTCCATGAGGTTCGGGTCGGCCTCCATCGCCGCGGCGAGGAGGGGCTCGTTCGGGATGAAGGCGATCGTGAAGTCGGGGCTCGCGTCGAGGCCCGTCCAGTACGACTTCGAGGCGAGCGCGTCGACGTGGCTGCGCACCTGCTTCGCGTGCGCGGTGAGCAGCCGGGCGCGCTGCGCCTCCTGCTCGCCCGTCGCGGTCGCGGGGATCGCGCTCGCCTCGATGAACGAGTTGTAGGGCACCTTGGCGTCGACCGGGATCGACTTGCCGCCCGGCAGGGTGATGACCATGTCGGGGCGTCGCGTGCCGCTCTCGGATGCGATCGTCGACTGCACCGAGAAGTCCACCCGGTTGAGCAGCCCCGCCGACTCGACGAGGGTGCGCAGCTGGGTCTCGCCCCACACGCCGCGCGTCGCGTTGTTGCGCAGGGCGCTCGCGAGCTGCTCGGCCGTCTGGCGCAGACGCTCCTCGGACTCGGTGGCCGTCTTGAGCTGCTGGCTGAGCTCGCCGTGCTGCTGCGCGCGCTGCGTCTCGAGCTCGACGACCTTGCGTTGCATCGCCGTGAGGGTCTCCTTCACGGGAGCGAGCTCCTGCAGCACGCGGTGCTCGGCCGCGGCATCCGCCTCGCGCTTCTTGGCCTCCTCGCGCTGCTGCGCGACGAGCTCGCCGTATCGCTCCTGGGCGAGGTCGAGCTGCTCGCGCAGCCCCTCGAGGGATGCCGTGGCCGCCGCGAGCGACCGCTCGACCTCGGCGCGCGCCGCCGCCTCCTGCGCCCGCACCTCGGCGACGACGGCCTGATGCCGGGCCTCGAGCACCGCGGTGTCGACGCCCCCTGCGGCGGCGCGGGAGCGCACGACGACCGCGCCCGCCACGGCGCCGACGACGAGGCCGATGACGAGCCCGATGAGGAGGGGGAGCAGAGCGTCCATGCCGTCAGTCTCGCAGCCGCCGCCGACATCCCCGTGGCGACGGGCCGGAGCCTCTCCTCTCCTGCATTTTCCGGGGACCGAGGGCCGGGCGCCACGCGCCGAAAATGTTAAAGAAATGTCTCCGAGTAGCCTCGTGATCATGGCCACTGAGATCCTCGACCACTGGGTGGGCGGCGCCGTCTTCGCCGGCGACTCGACCCGCACCGCGCCCGTCTACAACCCCGCCAAGGGCGTCGTGCAGAAGGAGGTGCGCCTCGCGTCCGCGGCCGACGTCGACCACGCCGTCGCGACCGCGACAGCCGCCTTCGCGAGCTGGAGCGAGACGAGCCTCGCGAAGCGCCAGCAGGTGCTCTTCGCCTTCCGCGAGATCCTCAACGCCCGCAAGGGCGAGCTCGCCGCGATCCTCACGGCCGAGCACGGCAAGGTCACCTCCGACGCGCTCGGCGAGATCGCGCGCGGCCTCGAGGTCGTCGAGTTCGCGTGCGGCATCCCGCACCTCGTGAAGGGCGAGTACTCCGAGAACGTGTCGACGGGCGTCGACGTGTACTCGGTGCGCCAGCCGCTCGGCGTCGTGGGCATCATCAGCCCCTTCAACTTCCCCGCGATGGTGCCCATGTGGTTCTTCCCCGTCGCGATCGCGGCGGGCAACACGGTCGTGCTGAAGCCGTCGGAGAAGGACCCGTCGGCCGCGATCTGGATGGCCGAGGCGCTCTCCGAGGCGGGCCTCCCCGACGGTGTCTTCAACGTCGTCAACGGCGACAAGGAGTCCGTCGACGCGATCCTCGAGCACCCGGGCATCGCATCCGTCTCGTTCGTGGGCTCGACCCCCATCGCGAAGTACGTGTACGAGCGCGGCACGGCGGCGGGCAAGCGCGTGCAGGCGCTCGGCGGCGCCAAGAACCACATGCTCGTGCTGCCGGACGCCGACCTCGACCTCGTGGCCGACTCGGCCGTCAACGCGGGCTTCGGTTCCGCGGGCGAGCGCTGCATGGCGATCTCGGTGCTCGTCGCGGTCGAGCCGGTCGCCGACGAGCTCATCGGCAAGATCACGGAGCGGATGTCGACTCTCACGGTGGGCGACGGCACGCGCGGCTGCGACATGGGCCCGCTCATCACGCGCGAGCACCGCGACAAGGTCGCGGGCTACCTCGACGTCGCGGTCGCGGACGGCGCGGAACTCGTCGTCGACGGTCGCGGCATCGAGGTCGACGGGGACGCCGACGGCTTCTGGCTCGGGCCCACCCTCGTCGACAAGGTGCCGACGACCTCCGCCGTGTACCGCGACGAGATCTTCGGGCCCGTGCTGTCGGTCGTGCGCGTGCAGTCGTACGAGGAGGGCCTCGCGCTCATCAACGCCGGCCGGTACGGCAACGGAACCGCGATCTTCACGAACGACGGCGGCGCCGCGCGTCGCTTCCAGCGCGAGGTGCAGGTCGGCATGGTCGGCATCAACGTCCCGATCCCCGTGCCGGTGGGCTACTACTCGTTCGGCGGCTGGAAGGACTCGCTCTTCGGCGACACGAAGGCGTACGGCCCCGACGCGATCCACTTCTTCACGCGTCAGAAGGCCATCACCTCGCGCTGGCTCGACCCGTCGCACGGCGGGATCAACCTCGGCTTCCCGCAGAACGGCTGAGCGGGGCGCGGCGGGAGCCGTGACGGCATGACGGATGCGGCGCGGGCGGCGATCGAACGGGTCGTCGCCCGGCTGCGCGCGGCCGCCGCTCCGACGGAGACGCGCGTCGAGATCGTGCGGCGGCGGTTCCGCGGCACGCGCATGGTCGTCGCCGGTGAGGTGTGGCGGCTCGGCGCGGTGTGCGCGGATGCGGCGGGGCAGCTCTACGCGACGGGCGAGGTGCTCGTCGTGACGCGACCGACGCATCCGAACCACCGCTCGGCCGCCGCGCTGCGGCGCAACGAGCTGCGCGGACTCGCCGTGTCGTCGGGCATCCGGCAGGGCACGGCGATCGTGCTGGGCGCGAGCCCGCTCGAGCTCGACGCCCCCGTGCCGCCGCTCGTGGCGACGGATGCGGGCCTCGCCGTCGAGTGGACGCCCGGTGCCGTGCCCGCGCCCCTCGAGGCCTACCTGGCCGAACGCGCGGAACTGCTGCTGCATCCGCCGCGCGGCGCGGCCGACTGACGGCTCGGCGGCGCGGTCAGATCTCGGAGTGGAAGCGGTAGGGCACCGTCGTGGGTCCGTCGTCGGGCCCCGTGTTCTCGGCGTCGCCGGCGCGCCGGTAGATGAGCTGCACCTGGTCCCACGGCAGCACGAGCTCGTCGTCGACCTCTGCGAGCGAGGGCGCGTCGAGGCGGATGATCTGCTTGTCGAGGGGGCCGCCGGAGAGGCGGCCGAGGATGGTGTCGGGCATGGAATCCTCCATTCGATTGCGAGGATACGCGACGACGCGCCTCACGGAATGCGGTGCCGCGGCTAGGACGCGACGGCGACCGCGGGCGGCACGGTCGAGGCGATGCGGATGCCAGCGAGCTCGGAGAGTTCGGGCAGGTCGATCGCGCCGTGGCGGTCGGCAGCGTGGATCATGATGGCGGCGCACGCCTCGGCGTCGGCGACCGCGTCGTGGTGGGGGAAGTCCTCGAAGCCGGCGGCGAGGGCGACCATCGGCAGCCGGTACGACTCGAGGTGGTAGGTCTTGCGCGCGAGCTGCAGGCTGCACATGTAGGAGTAGGCGGGCACGGGGAGTCCCGTCGCGGCGCACGCCGACTTGATGACGCCCATGTCGAATCCGGCGTTGTGCGCGACGAGGATGTCGGCGCCCGCGAACTCGACGAGGTCGGGGAGCTGCTCCGCCCATCCGGGGGCCCCGACGACGTCGGCGGCGCGGATGCCGTGGATGCGGGTGTTCCAATCGACGAAGTGGTCGTGGCCGGGCGGGGGCTGGATGAGCCAGCCGAGACGGTCGACGACCTGCCCGTCGCGCACCTTCACGAGGCCGACCGAGCACGCGCTCGCACTGGATCCGTTCGCCGTCTCGAAGTCGATCGCGGTGAAGTCCAGTGGCACGTCTCGACTCTCGCACGGGGCACTGACAGCGCCCTGAGGGGCGCGCCGCGCTCGTCGAAACGCGCCGCCGTCAGAACGGCGGGACCGTCGCCGGTCTCCCGGCGACGGTCCCGATGGTGGTTCCGGCGGTGTCGAGCCCGGTCGCGTCACCGCACGCGCACGAGGGCGTGGGTGCTCGCGAGCACACGCTCGCGCTCGAGCTGGAGGCGGAGCGCCTCGCGCTCGCGGTGGAGCAGTCCGCGCTCGAAGGAGTTCGCGAGCCGCTCGTGCCGCGCGAGTTCGCGACCGGGGCGACGGCCCCAGCGGATGAGCGCCATGCCGAGGTGCAGCGCGGCGCGGTCGATGAGGCTCAGGGTGCGCGCCGGAGCGTGCACGGCGGCCGTGGCGACCTCGTGGGGCGGGTGGGTGTGACGCGTCGTGCGCGTCAGCGTGGTGTTCATGGTGGTGTCCTCAGGTGTGGTGGAGGTCGAGGCGTGCCTGGTGGGCCGCCCCGGAGGAGTGCCGCTCCTGGCGGCACGGTACCGACCACCGCCGACGTCGGGCGGGGTCGTGGACGGGACGGGATCAGCGGATGCGGTGCCTCCGCTGGTCGGGCTTCGAGAGCGTCGCCACCGTCATGGACGGCGGCGCAGAAACGCTCAGCCTTCCCGGACGGTGAGGACGCCGACGAAGCCGGCGGTCGATGCGAGTCGTCGCTCGCTCCGGTTGAACGGTGCGTTGATCATCATCGCCGGCTCCTTTCGGTGTCTGGTGCTGTGCCGACCCTCGGCACGGCTTCCGAACCTAGCCCCCTCGCGCGCGGCGACGCAAGCATCCCGGGCGTGTCGCGGCGGATTCGGGACGCGAGGGGGACACATCGAGGACGCATCCGGGGCGCAGGTCCCGCCGGTAGGCTTGACGCCCGTGGCTCTCACCATCGGAATCGTCGGCCTGCCCAACGTCGGCAAGTCGACCCTCTTCAACGCCCTCACCAAGAACACGGTGCTCGCGGCGAACTACCCGTTCGCGACGATCGAGCCGAACGTGGGCGTGGTGAACCTGCCCGACGAGCGCCTCGGCATCCTGGCGCAGATCTTCGGCAGCGAGCGCATCCTGCCCGCGACCGTGAGCTTCGTCGACATCGCGGGGATCGTGAAGGGCGCCTCGGAGGGCGAGGGGCTTGGCAACCAGTTCCTCGCCAACAACCGCGAGGCGGATGCGATCGCGCAGGTCGTGCGCGGATTCGACGACGCCGACGTCGTGCACGTCGCGGGTGTCGTGAACCCCCAGGACGACCTCGAGGTCATCACGACGGAGCTCGCGCTCGCCGACCTGCAGACCCTCGAGAAGGCGATCGCGCGCCTCGAGAAGGAGGCGCGGGGCAAGAAGGCCGACCCCGCGGTGCTGGATGCGGCGCTCGCCGCGAAGAAAGCGCTCGACGAGGGCACGCCCCTGTCGCGCGCGACCGGCATCGACCTCTCGCTCCTCAAGGAGCTCGGGCTCATGACGGCGAAGCCCATCATCTACGTGTTCAACGTCGACGAGGCGGTGCTCACCGACGAGGCTCGCAAGGCGGAGCTCGCGGCGCTCGTGGCGCCCGCGAAGGCCGTATTCCTCGACGCCAAGGTGGAGTCGGAGCTCATCGACCTCGACCCCGAGGACGCCGCCGAACTGCTCGCGTCGACCGGCCAGACGGAGTCGGGCCTCGACCAGCTCGCGCGCATCGGCTTCGACACCCTGGGGCTCCAGACCTACCTCACGGCGGGGCCGAAGGAGTCGCGCGCCTGGACCATCCGCAAGGGCTGGAAGGCCCCGCAGGCGGCGGGCGTCATCCACACCGACTTCGAGCGCGGCTTCATCAAGGCCGAGGTCGTCTCCTTCGAGGACCTCGTGGCGGCGGGCTCGCTCGCCGAGGCCCGCGCACGCGGCAAGGCCCGCATCGAGGGCAAGGACTACGTCATGCAGGACGGCGACGTCGTGGAGTTCCGCTTCAACGTGTGAGCTTGTGAGTCGGGCGCGCCGGCCCGAGCCGGACGCACAATGGAGGGTGCCGTCCACCCTCGCCGCGAGACACCAGAGCGAGCTCGTCATCAAGAAGAGCCGCTTCCTGGGGTGCGTCGAGCCCGTCGCCGGCCGTGCGGAGGCGCTCGCGCGCGTCGCCGAACTGCGCGCGGAGCACCCGGATGCCCGGCACGTGTGCTGGGCGCTCATGGCGGGCGGGCACTCGGCCGCGAACGACGACGGCGAGCCGGGCGGCACCGCCGGGCGCCCGATGCTCGACGTGTTGCGGCACCAGGAGCTCGAGGGGGTGCTCGCCACGGTCGTGCGCTACTTCGGCGGCGTGAAGCTCGGTGCGGGCGGGCTCGTGCGGGCCTACACGGATGCCGTGGCCCAGGCGCTCGTCGGCGCCGAGCGGGTGCCGCTCGTGCGCACCCGCCGCGTCCGCGTGACGGCGCCGTTCGCGCTCGAAGGCGCCCTGCGGCGGGAGATCGAGTCGCACGCGGGGGAGTTGGTCGACCGCGAGCACGGCACCGGTGTCGAGCTCGCGATCGAGCTGCCCGAGGATGCCGTCGGCCCCTTCTCCGCGCGCGTCGCCGACCTCTCGCACGGTGCGGCCGGGGTCGAGCCGCTCGAGGGCGGCTGATACGCTCGCGCGGAGCCGCGATCGCCCGAATCCGGCTCGGAGGGGGTGTCGTGCGCACGTCGCACCACGTCGAGGTGCCCGTCACGGCGGCCGAGGCATTCGCCTACCTGTCGGATGTGCGCAACGAGATCCACTGGCGCGAGTCGGTCGTCGGCTCGCGCTACCTCGACGCCGAGCAGCCCGCCCTCGGGGTCGAGGGCGAGACGGTCGCCGAGATGGGCTCGCAGGGCGTCACCATGCGCTGGGTCATCAGCGAGTTCACTCCCGGCGAGTCCGTCTCCTGGACGCTCGACGGGGAGCCGTGGCGCGGCGGCGGCAGCTACCGCGTCACGCCGACGGAGGGCGGATGCCGCGTGGAGGCCGCCCTCGTCGTGCGCGTCAAACCGCACCTGCGCGTGCTCGAGCCCGTGCTGTGGTTCGCCTTCCGGAAGGGGCTGCGGGGCGACCTGGCGCGCCTCGCGGCGATCCTCTCGACGCGCGCGCGGCCCGTCGACGGCCACGCGCTCGTCGACTGACGGGCGCATCCGCCAGACTCGGGGCATGCCCCTTCTCGACCACATCGGCATCACGGTCGACGAGCTCGATCGCGGGATCGCCGAGTTCGACCCCGTGCTGACGGCTCTCGGATTCACGCGCACCGACGGCGACACCGGCTCGTCGTGGTACCGCGAGGGCGAGACCGAGCTCATCCTCTACCCGGCACGCGAGGGCGGCACCGGCCCCCACGTGCACGGCCGGGTCGGATGGCAGCACCTCGCGTTCGAGGTGGGCTCGCGCGCCGAGGTCGACCGCTTGCACGCGCTGACCCTCGCGGCGGGCTGGTCCGCGGTGCGTGAGCCGCGGGAGTACCCGCGCTTCACCGACCGCTACTACGCGTCGTTCCTCGAGAGCTCCGACGGCATCCGCATCGAGTTCATGAACAATCCGCCGCGCGACGCGGACGCCTGATCCCCTCGCCGAGGTTCTCATATATCTTCCGCGGAAGATATATGATCGGCCGTGCGCGCCGGATCGCCGGTCGCGCGCCACCCGACTGCCCACGACACCCGGAGCATCACGATGTCCACCGCCACGATCGCCGCGCCCGCCGGCGACACCGCCACCCTGACCCTGCCGCGCCTTCTCGGTCTGCTCGCCCTTCGACTCGTGCTCTTCGCGGGGTTCCAGGGGCTCATCGCGCTCGCGTTGCTCGCGAGCGGCGTCGACGACCCGTGGCGTGCATCCGCCGCGTGGTGGCCCCTCGCGGCGGTCGCCGCGAACCTCGTGAACCTCGGGGTGCTCTCGCGCGCGCTGCGTCGCGAGGGCAGCGGGCTGCTCGAGCTGTACCGGCCCGCCCGCGGCACCTGGAAGCGCGACGTGCTGCTGGCGCTCGGCGTCACGCTCGTCGCGGCGCCGCTCGCCGCCGGCCCCAACATCCTGCTCGCGACCGCGCTCTTCGGCGACCCGCAGATCGCGCTCGACCTCTTCGTGCAGCCGCTGCCCATGTGGGCCGCGATCGTCGCCGTCGTGCTGTTCCCCATCACGACGGCCGCCGCCGAGCTGCCCATGTACTACGGCTACCTGCAGCCGCGGCTCGCCGCGGTCGTCCGGGCCGGATGGCTTGTCCTGCTGCTGCCCGCGGTCTTCCACGCCCTGCAGCACGCCGCGCTGCCGCTCATCTTCGACCCCGCGTTCCTGCTGTGGCGGGCCGTGATGTTCCTGCCGTTCGCGATCCTGCTCGCGCTCGCCCTGCGCTGGCGTCCGTCACTGCTGCCCTACCTGCTCGTCGTGCACTTCCTGCTCGACCTGCAGGCGGCGCTCATGGTGCTCGCCGCAGCCGGCTAGCACTACCGGGCGTCGGCGCCGTCCTCCGCCGAGAGGCGCGGCTCGACGCGGCGCTCGGGGCGGAAGCCCGCCTTGTCGGCGTAGAAGGCGCGGATGCGGTCCATGTCGGCGGCCACGTCGCCCGTGAGCTCGATGGTGGGTCCGAGGCCCGTCGTCATCGTCGTGCGGTCGACGTAGCCGAGGGTCACGGGCATCCCGGCGTCCCGGGCGATGCGGTAGAAGCCGGACTTCCACCGGGTGTTGCCGCCGCGCGTGCCGTCGGGCGTCACGACGAGGCCGAACACCTCGCCGGCCTTGACGCGCGCGACGACCTCGTCGACGACGCGGCCCGCGTCGTCACGGTCGACGGGGATGCCGCCGAGGCCGCGCATGATCGGGCCGCGCCACCCCGCGAAGAGGCTCTTCTTGCCGAGCCAGCGGAAGTCCATGCCGAGCCGCCAGGCGATGCCCAGCATGAGCACGAAGTCCCAATTGGAGGTGTGCGGCGCGCCGATGAGCACCGTCGGGCGCGTGGGTGCGGGCTCGGTCACGAGCTTCCAGCGGGAGAAGGCCCAGAAGATCCGTGCGATGAGGCGGCGCATCCATCCACGTTACGTCGCGCGCATGTCGGCGCCGGAATCCGCGGGGGTGGACGACCCGGTCTAGTGCGAGTGCGCACAGGGGAGTACCGTGGGCGCCGTCATCGTCGTGAGGGGTAGTCATGGACGAGCTCGACACGGTTCCTCGGCGCGTGTCGACGGGAGCCCTCCCCGGGTGGCACGACGTCGAGCTCCTCGTCGAGGAGGCCCACCGCTACGGCCTCGAGTCCTCCGAGGGTGTGATCGCCACCTACATTCCGCGGCTCGCCCAGGTCGACCCCGAGCTGTTCGGTGTGAGCGTCGTCGAGGTCGACGGCGCCGTGCACGCGGCGGGGGATGCCGGGGTCGCGTTCTCGGTGCAGTCCATCTCGAAGGCCTTCGTCTACGCGCTCGTGTGCGAGGAGCTCGGCCACGGGGCGGTGCGCGAGCGAGTGGGGGTCGACAACACCGGGCTCCCGTTCAACTCCGTGATCGCGCTCGAGCTCAACGACGGGCACCCCATGAACCCGATGGTCAACGCGGGCGCGATCGCCACGACGGCTCTCGTGCCCGCCGCGACCTCCGAGGCGCGCTGGGCGCGCATCCAGACGGGCCTCTCGGCGTTCGCAGGCCGCCCGCTCGAGCTCGACGGCGAGGTGTACACCTCGGAGGCCGACACGAATCAGCGCAACCGCGCGATCGCGACACTCCTCCAGGCCTACGGGCGCATCGACGCCGACCCGCTCGCCGTCGTCGACGTGTACACGAGGCAGTGCGCGCTCCTCGTCACGGCCACCGACCTCGCCGTCATGGGGGCGACGCTCGCCGACGGCGGCGTCAACCCCGTCACGGGTGAACGCGTGGTCTCGGCCTCCGTCGCACGCGACACGCTCGCCGTGCTCGCCTCGACGGGACTCTACGAGCGCTCGGGGGAGTGGCTCTTCGAGATCGGCCTCCCGGGCAAGTCGGGGGTCGCGGGGGGCATCGTCACCGTCGCGCCCGGCAAGGGCGGGGTGGGCGTCTTCTCGCCGCGGCTCGACAGCGCGGGCAACAGCGTGCGGGGGCGACGGGCGACCCGCTACCTCGCGCGCGCCCTCGGTCTCGACGTGTTCGCATCCGAGGTGCACGAGCACGGACCCCATCCCCACACGAGACAGGAGGATCGCGCATGACGACGACGGATGCCGTAGCCCACCCGGAGGTCCGCGCCTCCTGGGCGCCCATGGTGGGCCTGTTCTTCGCCCAGACGCTCATGTCGTTCAACGTCGCCGCGCTTCCCGTCTCGATCGGCGGCATGGTGGACGAGTTCGGGGTGCCGCCGACCACGGCGAGCACGGCGATCGTCGTGTACGGGCTCGCGGTCGCCGCGCTCGTCATGGTGGGCGCGAAGCTCGGGCAGCGCGTCGGCTGGGTCCTGATCTTCCGCATCGTCGTGGTGACGTTCGCCGTGTCGTCGCTCATGATGCTTCTCGGGCCGAGCATCAGCTGGATCATCGCGGCGCAGGTCGTCGCGGGCGCATCCGCGGCGATCATCGTGCCGAGCCTCGTCGCGCTCATCGCCGAGAACTATCGCAGTCGTCAACAGGCCACCGCTGTGGGCTCGCTCGGGTCAGCGCGCGCCATCTCCGGTGTGACGGCGTTCTTCGTGGGCGGCGCCCTCGGGACGCTCGTCGGATGGCGTCCCGTCTTCGCGGTCGTGCTCGGCATCGCGGTGCTCGTCTTCGCCCTGAGCTTCCGCCTGCGCGGAGACCGCGGCGATCCGGGCATCACGATCGATCTCGTGGGGGCCGTGCTCATCGGCCTCGCGATCGTCTCGCTGACGCTCGGCTTCAACAACCTCGGCGGCTGGGGCCTTCTCGAGGCGACCGACGACGCGCCGTTCTCGATCGTCGGCATCTCGCCGGCGCCGCTGCTCGTCGTCGTCGGCGTCGTGCTGGGTCAGGCGTTCTTCCTGTGGACGCGGCGGCGCACGCGACGGGGGAAGGCGCCGCTCGTGAGCCTCGCGGTGCTCGGACGGGGGAGCGAGCGCGCCGCGGTGTACGCGATGTTCATCGTCGTGGCGCTCGAGGCGGCCCTGAACTTCACCGTGCCCCTCTACATCCAGGTCGTGCAGGGGCGCACTCCGTTCGACACCTCGATCGCGATGATGCCCTTCAACCTCACCGTGTTCATCACGGCGACCCTCATCGTGAGGTTCTACGGGCGTTTCGACCCGCGCACGATCGGGGTGTCCGGGTTCGTGCTGACGACGGCGGCGCTCGTGTGGCTCTCGTTCGTCGTGAGCAACAACTGGGAGACGCTCCCCACGATCCTCGGCCTCTTCGTGTTCGGCGTGGGGCAGGGCGCCCTCGTGACCCTCGTCTTCAACGTGCTCGTGACGGCGGTGCCGAAGACCCTCGCGGGCGACGTCGGGTCGATCCGCGGCACGACGCAGAACCTCGCCTCCGCGGTGGGCACGGCGGTCTCGGGCGCGCTGCTCGTCGGCATCCTCTCGGCGAATCTCGCGCAGGCCCTCATGGAGAACACCTATCTGCCCGACGAGCTCGTCGAGGAGGTGAGCCTCGAGAACGCCAACTTCGTGAGCAACGACCAGCTGCGCGGTGTTCTCGATGCCACCGAGGCGACGCCGTCGCAGATCGACGAGTTCGTGCGCATCAACGAGCAGGCGCGGCTCGCAGCGTTGCGGATGGGGCTGCTCGCGCTCGCGGGCGTCTCGGCGCTCGCGATCGTGCCCGCCGCGCGCCTGCCCCGCTATCGGCCCGGCGAGATCCCACCGCCCCCCAACGTGGCCGACGAGGCGGCGTGACCGCGACGCCTCAGGTGCCCGAGACGAGTGCGTCGCGCAGCTCCTCGGAGAGGTCGGGCGGCACGTCGACGGGCACGGCGAGGGCGTGGAGCGCGCGGGAGTAGTAGTTGCGGGCCGCTGCGGCGAGCGTGATGTCGACGATCTCCTCGTCGGAGAAGCCGAGTTCGCGCAGCCGCAGGGAGTCGGCATCCGTCATCGACGTCGAGTCGCGCGAGAGCTTCTGCGCGAAGTCCATCATGGCGACCTCGGCCTCGCTCAGGCCCGCGTCGTGGAAGTCGCGCGCGATGCGCACGAGCTCCGCCTCGTCGATCGCCTTGAGCGACTTGCGGCCGTGCGCGAGCCGGCACGCGCGCGATCCGATCGCCTGCGCGGCGGCGAGCGTCACGAGCTCGTAGCGGCGCAGATCCATCGTGCGGCGCGTGGCGCGGATGAGGTCCACGAACGCGCGCACCGCCTCCGGGTTGGTGGCCATGACGCGCGTGTGCGGGGGGACGTAGCCCAGGTCGGCGATGTCGGCCGCATACAGCTCGGCCGCGTCGCCGCCGACCTCGTCGGGTTCGGGGGTGCTGATGATCGACATGGTGCCTCCCGGCGACGAGCCTGGCACGTCCTCTCCCCCAGGGGAACACCGCGTCCTACGATGGCGAGCATGGGCACGCTCTACTACGCCGACCAGGCGATCGAGATGGATGACCGGACGCTCGCCCATGTCAAGGTCGCGGTCGTCACGAAGCTCCGACGGGGGGAGAGCTTCACGCTCTCGTGGGAGCACGGCGAGGCGGAGCCCGGGGGTCGCACGACCATCTGGATGCACGAGTCGATCCCCCTGCGGTTCGAGTTCGAGGAAAGCGAGCCGCCGGAGCTGCGTCGGGAGTGGATCGAGACGATCCTGCGCTCGGCGAACACGACGGGCGGCATCCATCTCACCGCCGAGGACATCGAGACCTCGGCGGAGCCCGCGGACCCCGGTGGCGGCTCCGCGATGGAGGCGCTGTAGCGCGGACGCCTTGTAGCACTAACGCGTTCGGAACGGAACCGGGTCCCGCAGGTGGCGCCGACGGCGCACGCTGGGATCACCGGAGCCGAGGGGAGTCCGAGATGAGAACGCTGCACTACGCCGGATGCGACTTCGTGACGTCGGATCGGGTGGCCGAGGCGTTCGTCGACTACCTCGTGACGCTTCCCCTCAACCAGCCCCCCGAGCGCGTGACGATCCCCGCGCTGCGGGCGGGCGACGAGGTCGTCGCGGAGTTCGTCGTGACGGCCTTCGCGCCGATCGTCACGACCTCCTCGCACGAGCGCGAGGTGCCGCTCCACGGCGAGGACGCCGCGATCGAGGCGCTGCGCGGGAAGGCCCGCCGGCTCGACGGCGTCGGCCTCGAGACGCCCTGAGCGGCGTCAGCGCGCCGGGTGGTCCTTGCGTTTGACCGAGTTGTCGCGCGCCGTGACCGGCTCGTCGGTGGCGGGGTCCTCCGAGAGCACGAGGCCGCGCGTCGACCCGGCCTCGACGACGAGCTCCTCGAGCCAGTCCTTGTCGATGAGCGGCACCCGGCTGCCCGAGTAGCGGAAGTAGAGGGGGATCGCGGTGTCGAGCCAGATCGAGCTGCGCCCGTCGCCGACGTCGGGGGAGTCGCGCCAGCTCAGCATGAACGACTCGCGGCGCCGCAGCTTCGCGTTGATCACGAGCTCGAGGTGCGCGAGCACCCGGTCGTCGAAGCTGATCTCGATGCCCGAGACGCCGTAGATGAGCGATCCCACGACTGCCCCTTCCGCTGGAGGCGGGTGTCGACGTGCGTCGGCGCCTGTCGCCGATGCTACCGCCCGTGGCGTCCCGCGAGCCGGGCGGTGAGTTCGCGCGCGGTCGCGACGACCGCGACGCCGAGCGCCTCCCACTCGGGCTCGCCCGCCGAGGTGCTCCGGAAGGTCACGCCCACGGCCGCGGCCGGGTAGCCCGCCGCGTCGAGCGCCGCCGCGCCCGTCGACGCGTAGTCGTCGGTGACCTCGCCGTCCTCCCGCGCCCATCCCCTCGCGCGCGCGGCGCGCAGCACCTCCTCGAGCGCGGAGAGCGTCGTCGGGCCGCGCTCGTTGCGGCGGATGAGGCTCCCGCGGTCGGGGTAGAGGGCGCGCACCTGACCGGCGGGGAGCGCCGCGAGCATCGATCGTCCCGTCGCGGTGAGGTGGGCGGGCAGGCGCACGCCCGTGCTCGTGACGGTCGTGGGTGCACGCAGCCCCTGCACGCGCGCGAGGTAGATGACGTCGCGCCCGCTCAGGAGCGCGAGGTGCGCGACGACGGGAAGGGGCGCCTGCGGCACGAGCCGCTCGAGCAGCGGCGTCGCGAGCCGGGTCAGCTGGGCCGAGCGGCGGGGCGCCGCGCCGAGTTCCGCCATGAGCGTGCTGGGGCCGTAGGTGCGGTGCTCCGGGTAGTGGATCACGAACCCCTCGTCGATGAGCACGCGCAGCAGCTGGTACACGGAGGAGCGCGGCAGCGCGAGGTCGCGCGCGATGCTCGAGGCGCGGGCGGGCGCCGCGCGTTCGCCGAGGTAGCGCAGGATGCCGAGCGCGTTCCGCGCGGCGGGGATCGCGGGCACGGGGCTCCGTTCGTCTGAGATCTCAGACAGAATAACGCGCCACCCTCTCCCGTCGGGCGGGTCGTCGCGCTGGAATACCGCCATGCCCGTGGAATCCGTGCGCATCGGGGCCGCGCCCCTCACCGTCGCCGACGTCGTCGCGGTCGCACGCCACGACGCCCGCGTCGACCTCGCCCCCGAGGCGCTCGACGCGATGGCCGCATCCCGCGCGATCGTCGACCGGCTGGCCTCCGACCCGCGCCCGCACTACGGCATCTCGACGGGGTTCGGCGCGCTCGCGACACAGCAGATCCCGCGGGATCGGCGCGTGCAGCTGCAGCGCTCGCTCGTGCGCTCGCACGCCGCGAGCTCGGGCCCCGAGGTCGAGCGGGAGGTCGTGCGCGCCACGATGCTGCTGCGGCTCGCGACGCTCGCGACCGGCCGCACGGGTGTGCGCCCCGAGGTCGCCCGTGTCTACGCCGCGATGCTCGACGCCGACATCACGCCCGTCGTCGGGGAGTACGGCTCGCTCGGCTGCTCGGGCGACCTCGCCCCGCTCGCGCACATCGCGCTCGCGGCGATCGGCGAGGGCCCGGTGCGGGTGGGCGGCGAGCTCGTCGACGCGGCCGACGCGCTCCGGGCGGCGGGCATCGCCCCCCTCGAACTGCACGAGAAGGAGGGCCTCGCCCTCATCAACGGCACCGACGGCATGCTCGGCATGCTGTGCCTCGCGCTCCACGACCTCGACCTCCTGCTCACGACGGCAGATCTCGCGGCGGCCATGAGCATCGAGGGGCTCGCGGGGACGGATGCCGTATTCGCCGAGGACCTGCACGCCCTGCGTCCGCACCCCGGCCAGGGGGCATCCGCCCGCCTCATGCGCGAGCTGCTCGCGGGTTCCCCCGTCGTCGCGGCGTATCGCACGACGGGCTTCACGCGCGTGCAGGACGCCTACTCGCTGCGCTGCGCGCCGCAGGTGCACGGGGCGGCGCGCGACACCGCGGCCCACGCCCGTCGGGTGGCGGAGGTCGAGCTCGCGAGCGCGATCGACAACCCCGTCGTGACGCTCGACGGGCGCGTCGAGTCGAACGGCAACTTCCACGGCGCCCCGATCGGCTACGTGCTCGACTTCCTCGCGATCGCGGCCGCCGACGTCGCCTCGATGAGCGAGCGCCGCACCGACCGCTTCCTCGACCGCGCCCGCAACGGCGGCCTCCCGCCCTTCCTCGCCGACGACCCCGGCGTCGACTCGGGGCACATGATCGCGCAGTACACGCAGGCCGGGATCGTGAGCGAGCTCAAGCGGCTCGCGGCGCCGGCATCCGTCGACTCGATCCCCACGAGCGCCATGCAGGAGGACCACGTCTCGATGGGCTGGAGCGCCGCGCGCAAGCTGCGCCGCTCGCTCGACGGGCTCGGCCGCGTGCTCGCGATCGAGATCCTCACCGCCGCACGCGGCATCGAGCTGCGCGGCGAGGGATGCGCGCCCGCGACCTCGCGCGTCGTCGCCGCCCTGCGCGAGCGCGTCCCCGGTGCCGGCCCCGACCGCTTCCTCGCCCCCGACATCGCCGCGGCCGTCGACCTCGTCGCCGCGGGAGACCTCGTGAAGGGACTCGACGCATGACCACCACGACCCCCACGATCCGGGCACACCGCGGACGCGTGCTGCACACGCTCGGCTGGCCGCAGGAGGCCGCCCTGAGGATGCTGCAGAACAACCTCGACCCCGAGGTCGCCGAGCACCCCGAGCAGCTCGTCGTCTACGGCGGCACGGGGAAGGCCGCCCGCGATTGGGCGAGCTTCCACGCGATCGTGCGCACTCTCGAGACCCTCAAGGGCGACGAGACCCTGCTCGTGCAGTCGGGAAAGCCGGTCGGCGTGCTGCAGACGCACGAGTGGGCGCCGCGCGTGCTGCTGGCCAACTCGAATCTCGTGGGCGACTGGGCGAACTGGGACGAGTTCCGCCGCCTCGAGGCGCTCGGGCTCACGATGTACGGCCAGATGACGGCCGGCTCGTGGATTTACATCGGCGCGCAGGGCATCGTGCAAGGCACCTACGAAACCTTCGTGGAAGCCGGACGCCAGCATTATGACGGCAATCTGAGGGGACGCTGGGTATTGACGGCCGGCCTCGGCGGCATGGGCGGCGCCCAGCCGCTTGCCGCCGCCATGGCCGGGGCTTCATCGCTCAACATCGAATGTCAGCAGTCGCGCATCGATTTTCGTCTGCGCACCCGCTATGTCGACAAGCAGGCCAAGGACCACGATGACGCGCTGCGGCTCATTGCCGAACACACCGGCAAAGGCGAGGCGGTTTCTATCGCCCTGCTCGGCAATGCCGCCGACATACTGCCCGAGCTGGTGCGCCGCGGTGTACGCCC
>JAEYZI010000079.1 GCA_023428065.1 Actinomycetes bacterium
CGCCGATCTACAAGACCACGTCGTACGTCTTCAACAACGCCGACCACGCGAAGAACCTCTTCGCGCTCGCCGAGTTCGGCAACATCTACACGCGCATCATGAACCCGACGCAGGCGGTCATCGAGGACCGCATCGCCGCGCTCGAGGGCGGCACGGCCGCGCTCGCGACGGCGTCGGGCTCGAGCTCGATCACCTACTCGATCCTCAACATCGCCGGAGCGGGCGACCACATCGTGTCGTCGAGCTCGATCTACGGCGGCACCTACAACCTCTTCAAGTACACCCTCGCGAAGCTCGGCATCGAGGTCACCTTCGTCGAGAACCAGGACGACCCCGAGGAGTGGCGCGCGGCCGTGCGCCCCAACACGAAGGCGTTCTTCGCCGAGACGATCGGCAACCCGCGCATCAACGTGCTCGACATCCGCCTCGTCGCCGACATCGCGCACGAGAACGACGTGCCGCTCATCGTCGACAACACGATCGCGACGCCCTACCTCATCCGTCCCTTCGAGCACGGTGCCGACATCGTCGTGCACTCGGCCACGAAGTTCCTCGGCGGCCACGGCACGGTCATCGCGGGCCTCATCGTCGACGGCGGCAGCTTCCCCTGGTCGCAGCACGTCGACAAGTTCCCCGGCCTCACGGAGCCCGACCCCTCGTATCACGGGGCGAGCTACACGGGCGTGCTCGGCGACGGCATCGCCTACGTCATCAAGGCGCGCGTGACGCTCCTGCGCGACACGGGCGCCGCACTTTCCCCCGACAGCGCCTTCAGCCTCATCCAGGGCGTCGAGACGCTCTCGCTGCGCATCGAGCGCCACGTGCAGAACGCGCAGGAGATCGCCGAGTGGCTCGAGGAGCACCCGGATGTCGCCTCGGTCAACTACGCCGGCCTCCCGTCGAGCCCGTGGTACGCGGCCGCCAACCGCTACGCCCCGCGCGGCGTCGGCGCGGTGCTGTCGTTCGAGCTCAAGGGCGGCGTGGACGCGGGCCGCGCGCTCGTGGAGAACGTGAGCCTGTTCAGCCACCTCGCCAACATCGGCGACGTGCGCAGCCTCATCATCCACCCCGCGTCGACGACGCACTCGCAGCTGACCCCCGAGCAGCAGCTCACGACCGGCGTCACGCCCGGCCTCGTGCGCCTCTCGATCGGCCTCGAGCACGTCGACGACCTCAAGGCCGACCTTCAGGCCGGCTTCGACGCCGCGCGCCGTGCCGCGGCGGCGAACGCCAAGGCCTGACCGGCCCCCCGATATGCGCCCCCGCCGGACTCCGGCGGGGGCGCATATGCGTAACACGCAGCCGTCACCGGGGAGAATGGCGGGATGGACTGGCAGACACCCGAGGACGCCGTGCCCTCGGCGTTCGTCACCGAGTCCAACCGCCGCGCGATCTCCGCGAAGCCCCCGGCATCCGGGGCGTGGCGCATCGGCGACGACCCCGGATCGCGACTCTTCCAGCCGATCGGACCGATGCGGTTCGAGCGCGGCGGCAGCCTCCCCCACGTGACGATCGCCTACGAGATGTGGGGCGCGCTCAACGCGGCAGGTGACAACGCGGTGCTCGTGCTGCACGCGCTCACGGGCGACAGCCACGTCACGGGTCACGCGTCGTCGGGGCATCCGACCGCGGGATGGTGGTCGGGGCTCGTCGGTCCCGGCAAGGTGCTCGACACCGAGCGCTGGTTCGTCGTCGCACCCAACATGCTCGGAGGCTGCCAGGGCTCGACGGGCCCCGCGTCGGTCGCGCCGGACGGCGCGGAGTGGGGTCCCCGCTTCCCGTACCTCACCATCCGCGACCAGGTGGAGGCCCAGCTCGCCCTCACCGATGCGCTCGGCATCCACACGTGGGCGGCCGTCATCGGCGGCTCGATGGGTGGCATGCAGTCGCTCGAGTGGGCCGTGAGCCACCCCGACCGACTCGAGCGCTTCGCCGTGCTCGCGGCCCCGCCGAGCTCCTCCGCCGACCAGATCGCGCTCAACTCGGTACAGAGCGAGGCGATCCGCATGGATCCGGGCTTCGCGGGCGGCGAGTACTACAACGCCGACGACGGCGAGGGGCCGCACCGCGGGCTCGCCCTCGCGCGCCGCATGGCGCTGCTCAACTACCGCTCCCCGAGCGAGCTCGACGACCGCTTCGCGCGCAGTTGGCAGAGCGGCCTCAACCCCATGGGCGGAGGCGGACGCTTCGCCGTCGAGAGCTACCTTGACTTCCACGGCAACAAGTTCACGCGACGCTTCGACGCCAACAGCTACCTCGTGCTCGTCGATGCGATGAACTCCCACGACGTGGGGCGGGATCGCGACGGGATCGCCGCGGCGCTGCGCCGCGCGACGGGCCTCGGCCTCGTGCTCGGGATCGACAGCGATCGGCTCTTCCCGGTGCCCGGTCAGCGGACGATCGCGCAGCACCTGCCCAACAGTCTGAGCGGCACCGAACCCGTCGTCATCTCCTCGCCCTTCGGCCACGACGCGTTCCTCATCGAGGACGCGCTCGTCGGCCCGGAACTCGCGCGACTCCTCGACGCCTGACGCGGAAGACACGCAGGGGTTGGCTACCCCCATTCGGGTGCCCCCATCTGCCACGATGGGAACGAGGAGGCCCCGGTCAGCCCGTCCGGTGGTATGTGCCCCATGGATCTGATCGCCAAAGAACGCGACCGCGTACTTCAGCGCGCCGCGCGCGTCTTCGGCCTGGGCTTCACGCTCCCCTCGGCCCTGTGCTTCGTGCTGCCCGGCGCGGCCCCGAACGCGGTCGCGGTCGTCCTCGGCGTGTTCCTGTACCTCGTGCTCGCGGGGGCGCAGACCATGCTCGGCGTGAGCCGGAACCCCGCCTGGGTGCTGCTGACCCTCGCGGCCGGCATCGGCATCCTGTGCCTCACGACGAGCCTCGGGCGGCACACGCTCGGCGAGGGCGCGATGACGGCGATGCAGCTGCTCGTCGCCGGCTCGCTCGCCTCGGTCGCCGTGGTGCTCACGGGCACCGTCTGGCGCGTCGTCGGGCTCGCGATCGCGTTCGTCGTCGTCGGCGGCGCGACGCTCTGGCTCGTGACACCCGAGTCGCAGGCGCCCGTGCGCACGGCCGGCCTCGTGCTCCTCGGCTGGCTGCTCGCCGCCGGCATCGGGCTGTGGGTGTCGGCGGGAGTGCCCCAGGTGAGCAAGCGCATCGCGAGCATCGGCCGCGCACACCGCGCCGAGCGGCAGGCGAGCGAGCTCGAGGCTCAGCGTCGCCAATCCGCCCGGCTGCTCCACGACACGGTGCTCGCGACGCTCACGCTGCTCGCGCACTCGGGCGTCGGCGTGACCCCGCAGGCCCTCCGCGAGCAGGCCGCCGAGGATGCGCGACTCCTGCGGCAGCTGCGGCTCGGGTCGACGCCGACCCCGCAGTCGTCGGGGAGTTACCAGCTCGAGGCGGGCGGCGAGCCGGAGCCCGTGCTCGGGCGCACGCTCGAATCCGTCAAGCAGCGCTTCGGCCGCATGGGCCTCACCGTCACCTGGCACGGCACGGGCCAGGTGCTCCTGCCGAGCGAGGTGCTCGACGCCTTCCTGCTCGCCCTCGCCGAGTGCCTCGAGAACGTGCGCCGCCACTCCGGGGTCACGGAGGCGCACGTGACGATCACCGACGACGACACGACCGTGCGCGCCATGGTGACGGATGCGGGCGTCGGCTTCGACATCGCCGACATCGACGAGGCGAAGCTCGGCTTCGCCGAGTCGGTCGTGGCGCGGCTCCGCGACGTCGGCGGCAACGCCCGCCTGTTCTCGTCCCCCGGTGCGGGGACGACCGTCGTCCTGGAGGTGCCCCGGTGACCGGCATCCCCGAGGAGAACACCCTCGGCATCGTCGTGGGCAACGCGGCGCGCGCGGTGTCGAAGACGGCACGGCGCCTCGGCCGGGCCGGCGCGCGCCCGAGCCTCGGCTCCTCGTTCCTCGGCCTCGGCGCCGACATCCTCGTCGCGCTGCGCGCCGTGTACGGCCTCAGCTGGTTCGTCGCGCTCTGGGACCACTACCCCGTGCCGGGCGCCGCGGCCGCCGCCTGGATCCTCCTCGTCGTCGTGATCGCGGGCACCGTCGTCGCCTCGCGTGTCGGCGGCGACCGGATGCCGACGTGGGGCTTCGCGCTCGTGCTCGCGGGCCTCGCGGGCGCGGTCGTGCTCGACCTCGTCGCCGTGTGGGAGCTGCACGACCTCGGACGCACGCTCACCGCGGCGACCGCGGCGGGCGCCGCCCTCCTGCTCGTCGTCACCCAGCGCGGGGCGACGGAGCTGCTCGTGGCCGCGGGCACCCTCGGCCTCGTGCTCGCGGTCGCCCTCTTCGCCAACACCCTGCCCGGCACCCCGTTCGACGCCGATCACGCGGCACCCCAGATCGCGGTCATCGCCTTCGCGGTGCTACCCGCGGTCATCGGCGTCACGGTCGTGCACGGCTATCGCCGCATGGTGCAGCTCGAGCTCGACCGCGTCCTCGTCCAGAGCAACGTCTCGGCGCCGCGCTACGCGGTCGGCATGCTCGCATCCGAGGAGCTCGCGCGCCTCGATCTCGCCGCCGAACGCCTCCTCGACTCGATCGCCACCAAGAAGACCGCGCTCCCGCTCGCGCCCAAGACGGCGTCGATCGCCGCCTCCCTCGCGACGGAACTGCGCCTGCACCTCATCGAGGGGCGGCGCGAGACGTGGCTCTACCACGCGGTGAGCGAGTCGGAGATGCTCGGCAGGTCGGTGACGCTCGTCGACAAGTCGGCGCTCGCGGGGCTGCTCGACCCGAGCCAGCGCGACGGGCTGCTCTCGGCGGCGTGGATGCTCGTGAGCGACACCCGCAAGAAGGCCGCCCCGAACAGGAGCATCACGATCCAGCTCGGGCCGCTCGCCCCGGCGGGCGACCCTCGCCCCGACCACCGCATCATCGTGCCGATCACGATCACGAGCGTCGGGATCCGACGGAATCGTGTCGATCCCTCGATCTGGGCCGCCCTCGGCCGGGTCGGGCGCTACTCTGACTCCACCGAGGGCGGAAGCCTCCGCGTCGACATCGAGGCGGCGGTCGACAATCCCGCAGACGTCTGACCTCACGACAACCCCCCGAAGGAGAACCGAATGGCCGCCCCGATCCGACTCGCCGTGGTCGACGACCACCGCATGATCCTGAGCGGGCTCGCCAACTGGATCCGCAACGCGACGCAGGAGATCGACGTCGTGGCAGAGCTCGCCACCTGGCCGGAGCTGCTCACGCACCCCGCCTTCCCCGTCGACGTCGTGCTGCTCGATCTCGACCTCAAGGACAACATCCCCGTCGCCGTCAAGATCTCGGCGCTCAAGTCCACGGGCGTCCGCGTCGTGCTCATGAGCACCTACTCGGAGCCCAACGTCGTGCGCGAGGCCCTCGCGGCCGGCGCGCTCGGCTACCTCGTGAAAACCGAGGACGCCGCGATGATCGTGGAGGCCATCCGCGCCGCGTCGCAGGGCGAGAGCTTCATCTCGGCCGAGCTCGACCTCGCGATCAACGCATCCGACATCGGCGGCGCCCCCAAGCTCTCGGCGCAGGAGCGCCGTGTCATGGCCCTCTACGGCGGGGGCGAGCCCGTCAAGTCGGTCGCCTTCCAGCTCGGCATCTCCGAGGAGACCGCGAAGAGCTACCTCAAGCGCATCCGCGAGAAGTATCGAGTCGCGGGCATCGACGTGGGCACGAAGGTCGCCCTGCGGCGGCGCGCGATCCAGGACGGCATCCTCATCCAGGATGCCCCCAACGGCACCTTCTGACGTCCACTGAGGCGGGCTACGCGGCAGGGATCGCGTCCGCGCGCCGCGCGGCCCGCGTCGTGACGGCCGCTCCCGCAGCGGCGAGCAGCACGCCGGGCGCGCACATCGCGAGGCCGACCCAGGTGGGCGCGAGGTAGCCCCAGCCCGCCGCGATGACGGCGCCGCCGAGGAACGCGCCGAGGGCGTTGCCGATGTTGAGCGCCGAGTGGTTGACGGCGGCGGCGAGCGTCTGGCTGTCGCCGGCGACATCCATGAGGCGCGTCTGGATCGCGGGCGAGAGCGCCGCGGCCGCGCCCCCGACCCCGAAGAGGAACCCGAAGAGCCCCACGGGCGACGACGCCGTGAGTCCGAGGCCCGTGAGGGTCACGGCGAAGACCGCGAAGCAGGCGAAGAGCGCGCGCAGCACGCCCCGGTCCGCCGCCCAGCCGCCGAGGAGGTTGCCGACCGTCATCCCGAGCCCGAGGGTCACGAGCGCGAGCGGCACCCAGCCCTCGTCGAGGCGCGTGATCTCCGTCGTGAGGGGCGCGACGTAGCTGTACACGGCGAAGAAGCCCGTGAAGCCCACCGACCCGGTGAGGAGCGCCAGCCAGACGGCCGGCCGACGGAACGCCCCGAGCTCGCGGCGCGGCGTCGCACCCGGGTCACCCGGCTGCCACGGCACCGTCAGCGCGATCGCGGCGACCGCGAGCGCGAAGATGCCGGCCACCGCGAGGTAGGCGATGCGCCATCCCGTCTGCTGCCCGAGGAAGGTGATGAGCGGCACCCCCACGACGTTCGCGACCGTGAGCCCCGAGAGCACGAGCGCGACGCCCCGCCCGCGATTGCCGGGGCCCATGAGCGACGCGGCGACGAGGGCGGCGATCCCGAAATACGCACCGTGCGGGAGCGCGGCGAGGAACCGGAACAGCACGACGAGCTCGAACGTCGGCGCGAGGGCGGACGCGGCGGTCCCGACCGTGAACGCGATCGCGAGTCCCAGGAGGATGCGGCGGCGCGGCAGCCGGGCCGCGAACACCGCGATCGTCGGCGCCCCGACGACGACGCCGAGCGCATATGCCCCGATCATGACGCCCGCCTGGGCGATCGCGTCGTCGGGCGCGGCGTGCCAGGTCGTGGGCAGGAGGTCGCGCGCGATCTGCGGCAGGAGACCCATCGCGACGAACTCGGTGGCGCCGATGCCGAACCCGCCGAGCGCGAGCGCGAGCAGCGCGAGACGCGTGCGGGCGGGCGAGACGGGCGCGAGGGGGGCTGCGGGGCTCACGTGAGTCGGGACTCCGATCGGATCTCGGCAAGGAGGGCGGCGAGCGCCCAGGCGAACAGGGCGAGGTAGAGCACGTTGCGCACCGAGAGCGCGGCGAGGATGACGGTGTCGAGCCCGAGCAGCCTCCCGTACCAGTACGGGTAGACGACCTGCGTGAGCCCCGCGATGACGATCCCGAGCGCGGCGGGCACACGGAACGAGGGTCCGCCGTCGAGGCGCGCCGTGACGAGCCCGAAAAGGACGGGGGCGGCGAGCCAGATCGCGAACTGCGGTGAGCCGACCTTGTTGAAGGTGATGAGCGCGATCGTGAACGCGAGCAGCAGGAGCGGCAGCATGCGGGCGGCGGCGACCCCGCGGCGCACCCCGACGACGCCGAGCACGACGATCGCGAGCACGGCGACGACGAGCAAGGGCGTCGACAGCGAGGCAGCGAGCTCCGTGCCGGGACCGCGGAGCTGGTAGGTCAGGATGTCGTGGTCATAGTAGATCGACGTGCCCGCGTGCGCCCACGCGGTCCACATGGCGGCCAGGGCGAGGGGCGACTCGATCTGCAACCCCCGGTCCGTCTGCTGCGTGACGAAGCTCAGGAGGCTCGCGCCGCCCCCGAGGAGCACACCGGCGATGAAAACGACCCCGGTCGTGATGGCGGCGCTCGCGACGACGACCATGCGGGAGCGCAGGGCGATGACGACGGCGGCGACGAGCGCGGCCGGCCATACCTTGATCCACGCGGCGACGGTGAGGAGGGCGGCGCCGAGGGCGGGTCGGCCGACGATCACGAGCACCCCCACGACGGCGACGGACGTCGCGAAGGTGTCGATGCGTCCGAGGGCGATCGGGCCGACCGCCACGAGGAACGCGATCCACCACCACGCGGCCGACGCGGTCGCGCGGTACGGACGTCCCCGATGCAGCAGCACGGCGAACGCCACGGCGTCGACGGCGAGCGCGAGTGCGAGCCACGTGCTCGCGTAGAAGGACCAGCCGAACGCCGCCGAGAGCACCATGGGGACGAGCGCGAGCAGCGGGTACACCCATGCCGTGTCGACGCCGACCCAGAGCCCGTCCTCGATGCCGCGGCGCATCCAGAACTCGTAGACGATCGTCACGTCGCCCATGGGGAGACTCGGATGCGTGAGGCACACGAGCCCGAGCCCCAGGTGCACGAGCACGAACGCGCTCCAGAGGGTCACGGGATGCGTGAGAACGGCCCGCGCCCGGGCCCGGACGCCGGAGCCGAGCGCCGCATCCGTCATGAAGTCAGCGTATCCGCGGCGCGTGACACATCGTGACGACGTGTCCGGCGCGCACCTCGCGGACACGAGATGATGGAGTCACCCCCCTTCACGACCACAGCCCTGGAGGTTCCGTGTCCCGAATCCGCCCGTTCATCGCCGCCGCCGGCGCCGCAGCGCTCGCCCTGAGCCTCGCCGCGTGCGCGAGCTCGCCCTCCGCGTCGCCCTCGGGCGAGGACGAGGGCTACGTCACGCCCGGCAAGCTCACGATCGCCACCGGCGAGACCGCGTACTACCCGTACGTCATCGACGACGCCCCCGAGTCGGGCGAAGGCTTCGAGGCCGCCGTCGCCTACGCCGTGGCCGAGAAGCTCGGCTTCGACGCCGAGGACGTCGTGTGGGTGCGCACGAGCTTCGAGTCGGCGATCGCACCGGGTCCGAAGAACTTCGACTTCAACATCCAGCAGTACACGATCACCGACGAGCGCAAGCAGGCGGTCGACTTCTCGTCGCCGTACTACCAGGCGAGCCAGGCGGTCGTCGCGATCGAGGGCGGCGCCGCCGACGGGGTCGACTCCATCGCGGGCCTCAAGGACCTCGTGATCGGCGCCATGGCCGGCTCGACGAGCGCCACGACGATCGACGAGGCCATCGCGCCGAACGTCGCACCGCAGCTCTACAACTCGAACGACGACGCGGTCGCCGCCCTCAAGGCCGGTCAGATCGACGCGCTCGTGCTCGACCTGCCGACCGCCTACTACGCGACGGGCGTCTACATCGAGGGCTCGTTCATCGTGGGCGAGCTCCCCGGCGCCGGCATCCCCGACGAGTGGGGCCTCCTCCTCCCCAAGGACTCGCCGCTCACCGCGAAGGTCACGAAGGCCCTCGATGAGCTGCGCGAGGACGGCACCCTCGCGAAGATCACGGATGAGTGGCTCGGCTCGGGTCAGGGCGTGACCCTCCTCAAGTGACAACGCGCTAGCGTCACCACGTGAGTTCTCCACTTCCGGCCTCGAGCCGGCCGGCTCCCCACGAGCCGAGCCGGCTCGAGGTCGAACGTCGTGCCTATCGTCGACGGCAGCAGCTCCGCTCGGTGCTGATCGCCGCGCTCTCGACGGTCGTCGTCGCCGTCGTCGTGTGGGCGACGGTCATCAACACCGAGGGTTGGGCGGCCGTCCAGCGCTTCTTCCTCGACCCCGAGATCGCCTGGCGCTTCCTGCCGAAGGTGTGGGACGGGTTCCTCTTCAACCTGCAGGTTCTCGCGATCTCGGTCGTCACCGTCGGCGTCGTCGCGCTCCTGCTCGCGACCTTGCGCACCCTGCGGGGCCCCGTGTTCTTCCCGCTGCGCGTGCTCGCCGCCGGCTACACCGACCTGTTCCGCGGGCTGCCGTTCATCATCGTGCTCTACATCGTCGGCTACGGCATCCCGACGATCACGAACACGCGCTTCTCGCCCGTCGTGCTGGGCGTGCTCGCGATCACGCTCACCTACTCGGCCTACGTCGCGGAGGTGCTGCGCGCCGGGATCGAGGCCGTGCACCCCTCGCAGCGACTCGCCGCGCGCGCCCTCGGCCTCGGCTACTCGCAGACGCTCGGACGGATCGTGCTGCCGCAGGCGGTGCGCAAGGTCACGCCCCCGCTCATGAACGACTTCCTGTCGATGCAGAAGGACGTGGGCCTCGTGTCGATCCTCGGCGCAGTGGACGCCGTGCGCGCGGCCCAGAGCGCGGCCGCGCAGAGCTACAACTTCACGCCCTACATCGTCGCGGGGGTGCTGTTCATCCTGCTCGCGATCCCCACCATCCGCCTCACCGACTGGTACTCCGCGCGGCTGCGCGACCGCGAGCAGATGGGATCGATCGTATGAGCGCGGTGCTGAGCGCGACCGAGGTCTGGAAGTCGTTCGGCGACAAGCAGGTGCTGCGCGGCATCTCGCTCGAGCTCGCCGCGCACGAGGTCGTCGCGCTCATCGGCCCGAGCGGTTCGGGCAAGTCGACGCTCCTGCGCTGCCTCAACCTGCTCGAACCGATCGACGACGGCCGCATCGTGCTCGGCGGCGACGACATCTCCGACCCGCGCGTGAAGCCGGATGCCGTGCGCGCCCGCTTCGGCGTCGTCTTCCAGCACTACAACCTCTTCCCCCACCTCTCGGTGCTCGACAACGTGACGCTCGCCTCGCGCGTCGTGCACGGTGTGCCCCGTCGGGAGGCGGAGGAGCGCGGCCTGCAGCTGCTCGACCGGATCGGACTCGCCGACAAGGCGCGCGAGCACCCCGACCGCCTCTCGGGCGGTCAGCAGCAGCGGGCGGCGATCGTGCGCGCGATCGCGACCGACCCGGAGGTGCTGCTGCTCGACGAGATCACGAGCGCGCTCGATCCCGAGCTCGTGGGCGAGGTGCTCGACCTCGTGCGCGAGCTCGCGGCCGACGGCGCGACGATCCTCATGGCGACGCACGAGATGGCGTTCGCGCGCGATGTCGCGCACCGGGTGCTCTTCCTCGACGGCGGCGTCGTGGTCGAGGAGGGTGCGGCGTACGAGCTCTTCGCATCGCCGCGCGAGGCGCGCACGCGCGAGTTCCTCGCCCGGCTGGGCTGACTCAGCCCCCGAGCACCTCGCGCACGACGCCCGGGAGCTCGGCGCACAGCTCGAGCACCGTGAACGGCCCGCCCCGACTCGCCCGCTCGGCCGCGAGGCCGTGGAGCACGGCGGCGGTCGCGGCGAGCGGGGCCGCGGTCCCCGCGTCGGCGGCGAGCTCGAGGGAGTGGGTGGCGAGGAGAGCCCCGAGCACGCCGGCGAGAGCATCGCCCGCCCCCGCGGTGGCGGTCCACGTCGGCGCGCACGTGACGTCGATGAGCCCGCCGTCCGGGTCGGCGACGTACGTCGTGTGGCCCTTGAGCAACACGATCGCGTCGAAGCGTGCGGCGGCCGCGAGCGCCGCTCCCGCCGCATCCGCCGTCACGGCGTCGCGTCCGGTGCCGAGCAGCCGCGCGAGCTCTCCCGCGTGCGGCACGAGTACGCGGGTGCCGCGCGCCCGCTCGAGCATCCCGAGGGCGCCCGCATCGACGACCGTCGGCACGGCGTCGGCGAGCGCACGGTCGCGCATCGTCGCCGAGTACTCGTCGAGCGCGTCCGGGTCCTGCCCGGAGCCCACGACCCACGCCTGCACGCGGCCCTCAGCGGTCACCGCCTCGGGTCGCCGCTGCAGCACGAGCCGCGTCGGGCGTCCCGCGCCGAGGTAGCGCACCATCCCGACGCCCGTGCGCAGCGCGGCCTCGACACCCAGCACGGCCGCACCCGGGTAGCGGGCGGAGCCCGTCGCGAATCCCACGACGCCCCGCGAGTACTTGTCGTCGTCGGGCCCCGGCACCGCGATCCACGCTCGCGCCTGCTCCGCCCCGAAAATCGTCGCCATGGCGTCACGATAGTTTGGGAAGGTGAGCAACGCGGGTCCCGGTCGCATCAGCATCCCCGATCGGGTGGTGGTCTTCGACTACGGCGAGGTCATCTCGATGTCGCAGAGCGAGCACGATCGGCGCGCGATCCTCGGCACCGCCCTCCAGGACGCGGACGACTTCTGGCCCGTGTACTGGCGGCACCGCGACGACCTCGACAAGGGCGCCGTCTCCGTCGTCGAGTACTGGCAGCGGGTGGCCGCCGACCTCGGCGTCACGTGGGATCTGCCGACGATCCAGCGGCTGTGGGCGATCGACTTCCGCAGCTGGATCAGCGTCGAGCCGGGCACGGTGCGCCTCATCGAGGAGCTCCACGCGGGCGGCACGCGCACCGCGCTCCTCTCCAACGCGGGCTTCGACTTCGGCGACGCGTTCCGCAACGCGCCGTTCGCGACCGTGTTCGAGCGCGTCTTCGTGAGCGCGGAGCTCGGACTGCTGAAGCCGGAGCCGGAGATCTACCGGCACGTGGCCCGCGAACTCGGCATCGAGCTCGACCGCATGGTCTTCATCGACAACAAGGCTCCCAACGTCGAGGGGGCCACCGCGCTCGGCGCCACGGGGCACGTGTTCACGGACGTGCCCCGCCTGCGGCGGTTCCTCGAGTCCCTCGCGGGAGAGCACTGAATGCCCGGGCTCTTCGACCCCATCACCGTCCGCCGTGCCGAGATCGCCAACCGTCTGTGGGTGGCGCCCATGTGCCAGTACTCGGTGCAGGCGTGCGACGGCGTGCCGACGGACTGGCACCTCGTGCACCTCGGTTCGCTCGCTCGCGGGGGCGCGGGCCTCGTGATCGCCGAGGCGACCGCCATCTCGCCTGACGCCCGCATCACCCCGCAGGACACGGGGCTGTGGAACGAGGAGCAGGAGGCCGCCTGGGCCCGCATCACGACCTTCGTGCGCTCGCAGGGTGCCGTGGCCGGCATCCAGCTCGGGCACGCGGGCCGCAAGGCGTCGACGTTCGCCCCGTGGGGCTCCGAACGCTCGGGCTCGGTGCCGCCCGAGGACGGGGGCTGGCCCACGGTCGCGCCGTCGGCGGTCGCCTTCGAGGGCTACGCCGTGCCGCGTGCGCTCGCGACCGAGGAGCTCCCGGGGATCGTGCGGGGTTTCGCGGATGCCGCGGCGCGCGCCGTCCGCGCGGGCTTCGAGCTCGTGGAGCTGCACGCGGCGCACGGCTACCTCCTCCACGAGTTCCTGTCGCCGCTGTCGAACCTGCGCGAGGACGCGTACGGCGGGTCGCTCGAGAACCGCGCGCGCCTGCTCCTCGAGGTCGTGCGCGCGATGCGCGCGGCGATCGGCGACGAAGTTCCGCTCTTCGTGCGCTTCTCGGGCACCGACTGGGCCGAGGGCGGCTGGGACGTCGACGAGACCGCGATCGTGTCCCGCTGGGCGCGCGACGCGGGCGCCGACCTCTTCGACGTCTCGAGCGGGGGGCTCGTGGCCCACCAGTCGATCCCCGCAGGCCCCGGCTACCAGGTGCCGCTCGCCGAGCGGGTGCGCGGCGGCGGCGAACTCACGGTCTCGGCGGTCGGGCTCATCACGGATCCGCATCACGCCGACGAGATCGTGCGCTCCGGGCGGGCGGATGCGATCATGCTCGGCCGGGAGATGCTCCGCGACCCGCACTTCCCGCTGCGCGCCGCTCGTGCGCTCGGCGTCGAGGTGACGTGGCCGCCCCAGTACCTGCGCGCCCGCCGTCCCGCCGCCTGACGCGCCCAGGCTCCTCGGGGCGGGAGCCCGTCGCCGCGGATCATCGCGGCGACCGACGCCCAGGCGAAGCCCCGCGGATTATCGCGGCGACCGACGATCCGTCGCGTCCTGCACCTCTCCCACGAGCTCTTCGATGATGTCTTCGAGGAAGAGCACGCCGCGTGTCGCGCCGCTCTCGTCGAATACGCGTGCGACGTGGCTGCCGGCGCGCCGGAGCATGGCGAGGGCGTCTTCGAGCTCCATGCCGCGGTAGAGGGAGATGAGCTGGCGGATGCGCTTGGGCGGCACGGGGTCGTCGAACTCGTCGTCGTCGAGGTCGATGACGTCTTTGAGGTGCACGTAGCCGCTCGGCTCGCCGTCCTCGTCGACGAGGACGTAGCGGCTGAACCCGTGCTGGGCGACGGCGTGTTCGACGTCCGCGGGTGTCGCGTCCTCGGGGAGGGTGACGAGCGCGTCCATGCCGAGGGCGACGTCCGCGACCTTCTTGGTCGTGAATTCGAAGGCGTTGCTGAGGGTGCCGGTGGTGTCGGTGAGCACGCCTTCGCGCGTGGAGGTGCGAACGATGAGCTCCACCTCTTCGACCGTGAAGGCGCTCGTGGCTTCGTTCTTCGGCTGCACGCGGAAGAGCAGCAGCACGCCGTTGGCGGTCGCGTTGAGGGCGCGGATGACGGGGCGGAAGACGGTGGCGACGGCGACGAGCGGCGGGGCGAGCAGCAGCACGGAGCGGTCGGGCACGGAGAACGAGATGTTCTTCGGCACCATCTCGCCGAACACGACGTGCAGGAACGACACGAGCACGAGCGTGACGATGAATGCGACGGTGCCGATGACCTCCTCCGGCCATCCGGTGAGCGCGAAAGGCACCTCGAGGAGGTGGTGGATGGCGGGCTCGGAGACGTTGAGGATGAGCAGCGAGCACACGGTGATGCCGAGCTGGCTCGTCGCGAGCATGAGCGTCGCGTGTTCCATCGCCCAGAGCGCGGTCTTGGCGGAGCGGGATCCCGCTTCGGCGCGCGGCTCGATCTGGGAGCGCCGGGCGGAGATGACGGCGAACTCGGCGCCCACGAAGAACGCGTTGGCGGCGAGCAGGATGACGAGCCAGGCGAGGCCCCACCAGTCGGAGGCGTTCATCGCTCCTCCTCCTGCCCGTCGGGGCGCGGGGTGAACCGCACCCGGTCGACGCGGCGGCCGTCCATGCGTTCGATGCGGAAGGTGCCCGCGTCGATCTCGACGGTGTCGCCGACGACGGGGATGCGGCCGAGTTCGCTCATGAGGTAGCCGGCGACGGTCTCGTAGGGGCCGTCGTCGGGCACGGTGACGCCGGCGCGGTCGAGCAGCTCGTCGGGGCGCAGGGCACCGGGGAAGGTGAGCCAGCCGCGGCTGCGCACGACGTCGGGGCGGGAGCGGTCGTGCTCGTCGGAGACCTCTCCGACGAGCTCCTCGACGAGGTCTTCGAGGGTCGCGACGCCCGCCGTGCCGCCGTATTCGTCGACCACGACGGCGATCTGGAAGCTGCGGGCGCGCAGCTCGCCGAGGAGGGTGTCGAGCTTCATGGTCTCGGGCACGCGCAGCGCGTCGGTCTGGAGCGCGCTGACGGGGACGGATGCGCGCCGCTCGCGCGGCACGGCGACCGCCTGCTTGATGTGGACGACGCCGACGATGTCGTCGGGGCTCTCGTCGATGACGGGGAAGCGCGAGTAGCCGGTGCGCCGCGCGAGTTCGATGACGGTCTCGGCGGTGTCGGTGCGGCGGGCGGCGGCGAGCCGCGGGCGCGGGGTCATGACGTCGGCCGCCGTGTGCTCGGAGAACACGAGGGTGCGGGCGAGGAGGGTCGCCGTGTCGCGGTCGAGGGAGCCCTCGCTCGCCGAGCGGCGCACGAGGCTCTTGAGCTCGTCGGCGGTGCGGGCGGAGCTGAGCTCTTCCTTGGGCTCGATTCCCATGGCCCGCAGCACGGCGTTGGCGGTGCCGTTGAGCAGCGCGACGAACGGCTTGAAGACCGTCGTGAAGACGAGCTGGAACGGGATGACGAGCTTGGCGGTCTGGCGCGGGAGCGCGAGGGCGAAGTTCTTCGGCACGAGTTCGCCGATGATCATCGACAGCAGGGTGGCGACGGCGACGGCGACGATGGGCGCGATGATGCGTGCCGTGCCCTCGGCGATGCCCCACGCGTCGAAGAGCGGGCGGAGCCACGCGCTGAAGGCGGGCTCGAGGGTGAAGCCGGCGAGCAGTGTCGTGAGGGTGATGCCGAGCTGGGCTGCGGACAGGTGCGTCGAGGTCACCCGGAGCGCGCGGATGGTGGGGCCGAGCATCGTCTCGCCCTTGGACTGGCGGTCCTCGAGGTCGTGGCGATCGAGGTTGACGAGCGCGAACTCGCTCGCGACGAAGAGTCCGGTGCCGACCGTGAGGAGCATCCCCGCGATGAACATCCACCATTCGGGACTCATCGCTCACCCCCCATTGCGGTGTTCACCGGCGTGGGTCTGTCAGCTGGCGCTGCGTGGTCTGGCTCTGACGTCGAAGACGGAGGGTCATCCATGATCGCGCCAGCCTACAGCCAGTCGACCCGGACGTCGCTGGGTGCGGGGCGCCGCCGCCGAGTCACCAGGAGACGGGGAGGGCCTTGCCCTCTTCGTAGCCGGCGGCCGACTGGAAGCCGACGACGGCGCGCTCGTGGAACTCGGGGAGCGATGCGGCTCCCGCGTAGGTGAACGAGCTGCGCACCCCCGAGGTGATCATGTCGAGCAGGTCTTCGAGCGAGGGGCGGTGGGGGTCGAGGTAGATCTTCGAGCTCGAGATGCCTTCCGCGAAGAGCTCCTTGCGGGCGAGCTCGTAGGGGTCGAGTCGCCCGAACCGCTCCTGCACGGCTTTCGTCGACGCCATGCCCCAGCTCTCCTTGTAGAGCCGACCGGCGGCATCGGTCTCGAGGCGTCCCGGGGCCTCGATCGTGCCGGCGAACCAGGAGCCGATCATGACGGATGCGGCTCCCGCGGCGAGCGCGAGGGCGACGTCGCGCGGGTAGCGCACTCCCCCGTCGGCCCACACGTGGGCGCCGAGTTCGCGCGCGGCCTCCGCCGTCTCGAGCACGGCCGAGAACTGGGGCCTGCCGACCGCCGTCATCATGCGCGTCGTGCACATGGCGCCGGGGCCGACCCCGACCTTGATGATCGACGCGCCCGCCTCCACGAGGTCGCGCACGCCGTCGGCGGTGACGACGTTCCCGGCGACGAGCGGGATGCCGAGGCCGAGGCCGGCGATGGTGCGGAGCGCCGCGAGCATCCCCTCCTGGTGTCCGTGGGCCGTGTCGACGACGAGCACGTCGACTCCGGCGTCGGCGAGGGCGCGCGCTTTCGCGGCGACGTCGCCGTTGATCCCGACGGCGGCCGCGACGCGCAGGCGCCCGTCGGCGTCGAGAGCGGGCGAGTAGATGGTGGAGCGCAGGGCGCTGCGCCGCGTGACCGACCCCACGAGGCGCCCGTGGTGACGCACGAGGGCGACGTCGGCGTCCGCCTCGACGAGCAGGTCGAACGCGGCGCGCGGGCCGTCGAGGTCGTCGGCGTCGAGGGACGCCACGCCGCCGTGCACGAGGTCGCCGAGGCGTGCGTCGGGGAGCGCGGTCGCGAGCCGGGCGGCGGGCACGCATCCGCTCTCCTCGCCCGCGGGGTCGCGCAGCACGACGACGCCGGCGGCGATCGGCGGGATGATGCGCAGCGCGTCGGCGACGGTCGCGTCGGAGGGCAGCTCGAGGGGCGCGTCCCAGCCGACGGGCTGCGCTTTGACGGCGCGGATGGCGGCGTCGAGCTCTTGGAGCGGGAGGTCCTGCGGGAGCACGCCGAGGCCGCCCCGGCGGGCGAGCGTCGCGGCGAGCCGTGGGCCCGTGACGGAGTTCATGTTGGCCGAGACGACGGGGATCGTGGCGCCCGTGCCGTCGGTCGTGGCGAGGTCGACGGAGAGCCGGCTCGCGACGCCGGACCGGTTCGGCACGAGGAAGACGTCCGAGTAGGTGAGGTCGTGTGGGGGCACGCGTCCCATGAAGCGCATGCCTCCACGGTAGGGGGTGCTCTCCGCGGGCGCACGGGTCGCCTGGGAGGTTCCCCGGACACCCCCATGATCGTCAACGGAGCGCGCCCCGAAACGTTAGGCTGGTGGCTGGTGTGACCAGCGGGGATCACCCGGATCCCTGGCACCGGCGAGTAGTGAGAGTGGGCGGTCGGCTGTGTCCAACCCCGTCACCGGAGTGACGCCCGAGGAGAACGCCTCGGGGGAGTTCGGAGCCAATGAGTGGCTCGTCGACGAGATGTACGAGCGCTACCTCGTCGACAAGGAATCTGTCGACAAGAGCTGGTGGCCGATCCTCGAGTCGTACCGCCCCGTCGACGACCCGACGCCGACGTCGGCGATCCCCGTCGTGGCGCCCCAGGAGTCCGCCCCCGCGGCGGCCGAGCCGACGGATGCCGCCCCCGACACGGAGGCACCCAAGAGCCAGGTGGGCGGCGAGTCCCAGATCCCCGAGGTCGTGACCGAGGCCGAGAGCGCTCCACCCGCCGCGCCCGCGGAGCCCGCGCCGTCGACGACGCCCATCGCGCGCACGACGTCGGCGCCCGCGAAGCCGCAGCCCATCCCGGCCGAGGCGCCCACGACGGCGTCGATCCCCGTCGCCGCCGCGTCGACGGAGGCCGAGGAGACCGTGACCGTGCTCAAGGGCATGGCGAAGACGCTCTCCACCAACATGGACCAGAGCCTCACGGTGCCGACCGCCACGAGCGTGCGCACGGTGCCGGCGAAGCTCATGATCGACAACCGCATCGTCATCAACAACCACCTCCGCCGTGCGCGCGGCGGCAAGGTGTCGTTCACGCACCTCATCGCGTGGGCGATGGTGAAGACGCTCGCGGAGTTCCCGAGCCAGAACGTCTTCTACCGCGAGACGGAGGACGGCAAGCCCACCGTCGTCGCGCCCGCCCACGTGAACCTCGGCATCGCGATCGACCTGCCGAAGCCCGACGGCACGCGCTCGCTGCTCGTGCCCGGCATCAAGCGCGCCGACACCATGAACTTCGCGGAGTTCCTCGCCGCCTACGAGGACGTCGTCGCCCGCGCGCGGGCGAACAAGCTCACGGCGGCGGACTTCCAGGGCGTGACGATCTCGCTCACCAACCCCGGCGGCATCGGCACCGAGCACTCGGTGCCGCGCCTCATGCGCGGGCAGGGCTGCATCGTCGGCGCGGGGGCTCTCGAGTACCCGGCCGCCTTCCAGGGCTCCTCGCCGAAGACGCTCGTCGAGATGGGCATCGGCAAGACGATCACGCTCACGAGCACCTACGACCACCGCGTCATCCAGGGCGCGGGCTCGGGCGAGTTCCTCAAGAAGATCCACGAGCTCCTCATCGGGGAGCGCGGCTTCTACGAGGAGATCTTCGCCGCCCTGCGCATCCCCTACGACCCGATCCACTGGGCCGAGGACATCAACGTCGACCTGTCCGAGCGCATCTCGAAGACGAGCCGCGTGCAGGAGCTCATCAACTCCTTCCGCGTGCGCGGCCACCTCATGGCCGACATCGACCCGCTCGAGTACCGCCAGCGCTCCCACCCGGACCTCGACATCGCGAGCCACGGCCTCACCTTCTGGGACCTCGACCGCGAGTTCGTCACGGGCGGTTTCGGCGGCAAGCGCACGATGCTGCTGCGCGAGATCCTGGGCGTGCTGCGCGACTCGTACTGCCGCACGGTCGGCGTCGAGTACATGCACATCCAGGACCCGGAGCAGCGCGCGTGGTTCCAGGAGCGCCTCGAGAAGCCGTACGTCAAGCCCACGCACGACGAGCAGCTGCGCGTGCTCGGCAAGCTCAACGAGGCCGAGGCGTTCGAGACGTTCCTGCAGACGAAGTACGTCGGGCAGAAGCGCTTCAGCCTCGAGGGCGGCGAGTCGACGATCGCCCTCCTCGACGAGATCCTGCAGGGCGCCGCCGAGGCGGGGCTCGACGAGGTCGCGATCGGCATGGCCCACCGCGGTCGCCTCAACGTGCTCACCAACATCGCCGGCAAGACCTACGGCCAGGTGTTCCGCGAGTTCGAGGGAACCCAGGACCCGAAGTCGGTGCAGGGCTCGGGCGACGTCAAGTACCACCTCGGCACCGAGGGGACCTTCACCGCCATGAGCGGCAAGGAGGTGCCGGTGTACCTCGCCGCGAACCCGTCGCACCTCGAGGCGGTCAACGGCGTGCTCGAGGGCATCGTGCGCGCGAAGCAGGACCGCACGGGCGACGGCCAGTTCGGCACCCTGCCGATCCTCGTGCACGGCGACGCGTCGATGGCCGGCCAGGGCGTCGTCGTCGAGACGCTGCAGATGTCGCAGCTGCGCGCCTACAAGACGGGCGGCACGATCCACGTCGTCATCAACAACCAGGTCGGCTTCACGACGACGCCGCAGGATGCGCGCACCTCGGTGTACTCGACGGATGTCGCCAAGACGATCCAGGCGCCCATCTTCCACGTGAACGGCGACGACCCGGAGGCCGTGATCCGCGTCGCGGAGCACGCCTTCGCGTACCGCCAGCAGTTCAAGCGCGACGTCGTCATCGACCTCGTGTGCTACCGCCGCCGCGGTCACAACGAGGGCGACGACCCGTCGATGACGCAGCCGCTCATGTACAACCTCATCGAGGCCAAGCGCAGCGTCCGCACGCTCTACACGGAGGCGCTCGTCGGCCGCGGCGACATCACTCAGGAGGAGTTCGAGCAGGCGCAGGCCGATTTCCAGGACCGCCTCGAGCGCGCGTTCGCGGAGACGCATGCCGCCCAGACCGGCTCGATCCCCGTCGTGGCGCACGACCAGAGCCCCGTCTCGGACCTCGAGCGGCCCGTCGCGCAGCAGCGCGAGGACGCCGGTGTCGGCGAGCCCGCGTCGACGGGGGTCGACCAGGGCGTCGTCGAGCTCATCGGCGATGCGCACGCCAACCCGCCCACGGGCTTCAGCGTGCACCCCAAGCTCCAGCAGCTCCTTAAGAAGCGCTTCGACATGAGTCGCGGCGGTTCGATCGACTGGGGCTTCGGCGAGCTCATCGCGCTCGGCTCGCTCCTGCTCGAGGGCACCCCGGTGCGCCTCGTCGGTCAGGACGCCCGCCGCGGCACCTTCGTGTCGCGCCACGCCGTGTTCCACGACCGCGAGAACGGCCAGGAGTGGCTGCCGCTCGGCAACCTGTCCGAGAACCAGGCCCGCCTGGCGATCTACGACTCGCTGCTGTCGGAGTACGCGGCCCTCGCCTTCGAGTACGGCTACTCGGTCGAGCGTCCGGACGCCCTCGTGCTGTGGGAGGCGCAGTTCGGCGACTTCGCGAACGGCGCCCAGACGGTCATCGACGAGTTCATCTCGAGCGCCGAGCAGAAGTGGGGCCAGCGTTCGGGCGTCGTCATGCTCCTCCCCCACGGATACGAGGGTCAGGGTCCGGACCACTCCTCGGCGCGCATCGAGCGCTACCTGCAGCTCGCGGCGGAGAACAACATGACGATCGCGCGTCCCTCGACGCCGGCGTCCTACTTCCACCTGCTGCGTCGCCAGGCGTACGCGCGTCCGCGTCGTCCGCTCATCGTATTCACCCCGAAGTCGATGCTGCGTCTGCGCGGCGCGACGAGCGAGGTGGCCGACTTCACGCAGGGCCGCTTCGAGCCCGTCATCGACGACGCCCGCATCCAGGACCCGTCGACGGTGAAGCGCGTGCTCCTGCACTCGGGCAAGATCCACTACGACCTGCTCGGCGAGCTCGAGAAGCGGGCCGATGGCGGCGCGTTCGCGCTCGTGCGGCTCGAGCAGTTCTACCCGCTCCCCACCGAGCAGCTCCTCGCGGTGCTCGATCGCTACCGCGACGCCGAGCTCATGTGGGTGCAGGACGAGCCGGAGAACCAGGGCGCATGGCCGTTCCTGTCGTACGAGCTCACCCCGCAGCTCGGCGGGCGTGCGCTCCGCGTCTCGTCGCGACCGGCGTCGGCCTCCCCCGCGACGGGCTCCTCGAAGCGGAGCGCCGCCGAGCAGACGACGCTCATCGCGAAGGCCCTCGAGCTCTTCGCGTGTCGGCGACGGCTACGCGTCGAGAGCCGCGAGGATCTGGGCACGCAGTTCCTCGGGCGCCTTCTCCTGGCAGGCGCGCTGCACCTTCTGGATGAGGGTCAGCCCCACGAGATGCTCGGTGGAGCAGTCCTCGCACGCGTCGAGGTGGTCCTGGATGTCCTGCAGGTCGGTCTCGGAGAGCTCGCGGTGCAGGAACTCCTCGAGCTCGGCCTTGGCCTTGTCGCATCCGCAATCGGTCATCTCGTGCTCCCGGGTGACGTGTCCGCGACGGTGTACCCACGCTCGCGGGCGTATTCGGCGAGACGCTCGCGCAGCAGGCGGCGTCCACGGTGGAGTCGGCTCATGACGGTGCCGACGGGGGTCTTCATGATGTCGGCGATCTCCTGGTAGGAGAACCCCTCGACGTCGGCGAGGTAGACGGCGAGCCGGAAGTCCTCGGGGATCGACTGCAGTGCCTCCTTGACGTCGCTGTCGGGCAGGTGGTCGATCGCCTCCGCCTCCGCCGAGCGGGTGGTGCGCCCCTGCGTGAGCGACTCCGCGGAGCCGAGCTGCCAGTCCTCGAGGTCGTCGAGCGTGCCCTGGAAGGGGGCACGCTGATTCTTGCGATAGCTGTTGATGTAGGTGTTCGTGAGGATGCGGTAGAGCCACGCCTTGAGATTCGTACCCTGCTCGAAGCCGGCGAACGCGGCGAACGCCTTCGCGTAAGTCTCCTGCACGAGGTCGCCCGCGTCGGCGGGGTTCCGCGTCATCCGCATGGCCGCCGCGTAGAGCTGATCCATGAAGGGGATCGCCTGCTCGGCGAAGAGCCCTCGGAGCTGGTCGGGGGTGTGCTCGGAGCGCGCGCTGTCAGCCATCGGCGTCGAGTCTATGCCGGGCGCGACGACACGTCCCGCCGTCGGCAGCTCCAGTACGAGCACCCCGCGCTCCTTCCCGCCCGTGGGGCATTACCCTTGTCAACCGATGGGTGTTCTCAGGTATTCCGGCCGCGACGAGGAGCTCTTCCTCCAGACCCCGGGCAAGGAGGAGGAGCCCGCGACGCTCTACGGCGTCGCCCAGGTGGCGGACGCCCCCGCCGGCCCGTGGGCGGCCCCTCGCGCGGACGCCCCCCTCGCGGCCCGCCTCACGCTTCCGGGTTCCAAGAGCCTCACGAACCGCGAGCTCGTGCTCGCCTCGCTCGCGGACGGGCCGTCGACGATCCACCGGCCCCTGCACTCGCGCGACACCTCGCTCATGGTCGAGGGCCTGCGCGGCCTCGGCGTCGGCATCGAGGAGGTGCCGGGCGACGGCGAGTTCGGGCCCGACCTGCGAGTGACCCCAGGCGAGCTGCTCGGCGGCACGATCGACGGCGGCCTCGCGGGCACGGTGCTGCGCTTCCTGCCGATCGTCGCGGCGCTCGCGCTCGGCCCCACGAGCGTCGACGGCGACCCGTACGCCCGCAAGCGCCCCATGCGCACGACGATCGACGCCCTCCGGGGCCTCGGCGTCGAGGTGAGCGACGACGGTCGCGGCACGATGCCGTTCACCGTGCACGGCACGGGCGGCGTGCGCGGCGGCGAGCTCGCGATCGACGCCTCCGCCTCGAGCCAGTTCGTCTCGGGTCTGCTGCTCGCTGCGCCCCGCTTCGCGGAGGGCCTCGTGCTGCGCCACACGGGAGATCGCCTGCCGAGCATGCCGCACATCCGCATGACGATCGAGTGCCTCGCGGCGCGGGGCGTCGTGGTCGAGGAGCCCGAGCCGGGGACGTGGGTCGTCGCCCCCCAGCCGATCCGGGCGATCGACGTGACGATCGAGCCCGACCTGTCGAATGCGGGGCCGTTCCTCGGCGCGGCCCTGCTCGCGGGCGGCACGGTCACGATCGGCGGCTGGCCCGAGTCGACGACGCAGGTGGGCGACGAGTTCCTGCGCATCCTCCCCCGGCTCGGTGCGACGGTCACGCGCGACGGCGACGCCGTGACGGTCGACGGGGGCGCGGGGGTTCGGGGAGGCGTCCCGCTGCGGGCCGCGGATCTCGACCTCACGATCGGCGGGGAGCTCGCCCCGACGATCGCGACGCTCCTCGCCTTCGCCGACGGCCCCAGCACGGTCTCCGGGATCGGCCACCTGCGCGGGCACGAGACCGACCGCCTCACGGCCCTCGCGACGGAGCTCGGCCGCCTCGGCGGCGAGGTCGTCGAGCACGACGAGAGCCTCGAGGTGCATCCTCGCCCGCTCCACGGCGGCGCGTGGGAGGCCTACGCCGACCACCGCATGGCGACCTCGGGCGCTCTCGCGGGACTCGTCGTGGAGGGCGTGACGGTCGACGACATCGGCACGACCGCGAAGACGCTCCCCGAGTTCCCCGAGCTGTGGGCCCGGATGCTCGGGCGCGAGCCCGGTGCGACGCACTGGGAGACGCTCCCGCTGTGAGGCAGGCACGGAGACGCGCACGGTGAGCTGGCTCGACGACGACGAGCCGGAGGGCTTCGACGCCTGGGACGAGTCCGACGTGCGCATCCGCCCCAACCCGAAGGGCAACCGCCCGCGCACGAAGGTGCGGCCGACGCACGACGATGCGGTGGAGGGGCGCGTGCTCTCGGTCGACCGGGGCCGCTACACGGTGCTCGTCGACGCGGACTCCCCCGCCGAGCACACGGCCACGGCGACCCGGGCACGCGAGCTCCGCGACCAGGCCATCGTCACGGGCGACCGCGTCGACCTCGTGGGCGACGTCTCCGGCGACCCGGGCACGCTCGCGCGCATCGTGCGCATCCGCCCCCGCACGACGCTCCTGCGTCGTAGCGCCGACGACACGGATGCCGTGGAGCGCGTCATCGTCGCGAACGCCGACCAGCTCATGATCGTCGTCGCCGCCGCGAACCCCGAGCCGCGCCCCCGGCTCGTCGACCGCTATCTCGTCGCCGCGTACGACGCCGGGATCCAGCCGCTCATGGTCGTCACGAAGACCGACCTCGCCGACCCCGCGCCGTTCCTCGCGAACTTCGCGGGACTCGACATCCCCGTCGTGCGAAGCGCCCAGGGGTCGTGGCCGGTCGACGAGCTCGCGCCCCTGCTCGCGGGTCACACGACGGTCGCGGTCGGCCACTCCGGGGTGGGCAAGTCGACGCTCGTCAACGAGCTCGTCCCGGGCACGGATCGCGCCACGGGCGACGTCAACGCCGTCACGGGCCGCGGACGCCACACCTCCTCCTCGACGGTGTCGCTGCGGGTGCCGACGGGCGGCTGGATCATCGACACCCCCGGTGTGCGGTCGTTCGGCCTCGGCCACGTCGATCCCGCGAACATCCTGCGCGGCTTCCCGGATCTCGCCGCGATCGCCGAGGACTGCCCGCGCGGGTGCACGCACCTCGCCGACGCCCCCGACTGCGCGCTCGACGAGGCCGTCGACCGCGGCGAGGCGGACCCCGCGCGCGTCGACTCCCTGCGTCGGCTCCTCGCGAGCCTCGGCGACGCGGCTCGCTAGGCTCGAGGAGTGAGCGACTCCCCCGACTTCTCCGTGGCCGACGACCTCGCGGTCGCGCTGACCCTCGCGGCCGAGGCCGACCTCATCGCGATGGACCGCTACCGTTCGCAGGACCTCGGCGTGCAGACCAAGGCCGACAAGTCGATCGTGACGGATGCCGACACGCGCGTCGAGCGCATGATTCGCGCCCATCTCGCCGACGCCCGTCCGCACGACGCCGTGCTCGGCGAGGAGTTCGGCAGCGAGGGCGAGTCGCGGCGCAAGTGGATCGTCGACCCGATCGATGGGACGAGCAACTTCGCGCGCGGCGTGCCCATCTGGGGCTCGCTCATCGCGCTCGCCGTCGACGGGGTGCCCGTCGTGGGCGTCGCGAGCGCCCCGGCGCTCGGCCGGCGCTGGTGGGGTGCCGCCGGCCACGGCGCGTGGGTGCACGAGGAGGGGCACGAGCCGCGCCGCATCCACGTGAGCGCGGTCTCCGACCTCGCCGACGCGACCCTCAGCTACAACAACCTGCAGACGTGGGACCAGTACGGCTACCTCGACCGTCTCGTGGCGCTCTCGCGCCGCGTGGGGCGCACGCGTGCGTTCGGCGACCTGTGGTCGTACATGCTGCTCGCGGAGGGCGCGATCGACATCGCGGGCGAGTTCGACGTCAAGCCGTGGGATGTCGCCGCGCTGTGGCCCGTCATCACCGAGGCGGGCGGCCGGGTGGGGACCGTCACGGGGGGCACGGCGCTCGACGAGCCCAACGTCATCGCGACGAACGGCGTGCTGCACGAGGACGTTCTCGCGGCGCTCCGGGGGTAAGCGTTCACGTCGTGAAGTGAATGCACGCGCCGACGGGGCACCCCGGGTGGGTGCGTCGCCACCGAAATCCTGGGCCGTTACCGAATAGTTACCCAATTTCTTTCGCGCCGGGTATCTTCAACTCTTGAAGTCAGTGCACAATCGCACTGCCACTGTTCAATGCCGAGAGTGGTACTCGAGGAAGTTCCCCCTCAACACCATGAGAAAGGGAGTGACGTGAAGAAGTCATCGCTGATTTCGATCGCTGCACTCGCCGGCGCCTCCGCGCTGGTTCTTGCCGGCTGTTCCACCACCGACAACGGCGGCAACGGGGGCGGCACCGCCTCCACCCGCGCGTGCGTCATCCTGCCCGACACCGAGTCCTCCGACCGCTGGGAGAACGGCGACCGTCCGGCTCTCGAGAAGGCGTTCAAGGACGCCGGCTTCGAGGCCGACATCCAGAACGCCCAGGGTTCGACCGACAAGATGGCCACGATCGCCGACCAGCAGCTCTCGAAGGGCTGCGGCGTCATGCTCGTCACCGACTACCAGGGCGCCGGCGTGGCCGTCGCCGAGAAGGCCAAGGCCGAGGGCATCCCGGTCATCGCCTACGACCGTCCGATCGAGGGCGTCGACTACTACGTCTCCTTCGACAACGTGAAGGTCGGCGAGCTCGAGGGTCAGTCGGTCGTCGACGGTCTCAAGGCCGCCGGCAAGGACCCGGCCACCGCCGTCGTCGTCTACATGGGCGGCGACCCGTCCGACGGCAACGCGGCGATGTTCAAGGAGGGCGCCGTCAAGGTCATGGAGGCCGCGGGCATCAAGCCGGCCGCCGAGCCCACCGGCGTGTGGGACACCGAGAAGTCGGCGACCAACTTCGAGCAGGCACTGACCTCGCTCGGCGGCAAGGTCGACGCAGTGTGGTCGGCCAACGACGCCAACGCCGCCGGTGTCATCTCGATCCTCGACAAGAACGGCCTCACCGTTCCCGTCTCGGGTCAGGACGCCTCGGTCGCGGGTCTGCAGAACGTGCTGCTCGGCAAGCAGACCGCCACGGTCTACAAGCCGTTCCAGCTCGAGGCCAAGGCCGCCTCGGACCTCGCCATCAAGCTCCTGAACGGCGAGAAGCCCACCGCCGACAAGCAGCTCGACGACGGCACCCCGTACATCGCGGTCACGCCGGTCCTCGTGGGACCGAAGGACGTGCAGAAGGTCATCGACGACGGCAACGCGTCGGCGTCGGAGATCTGCACGGGTGACGTCGCCGCGAAGTGCGAGGAGTACGGCGTCAAGTAACACGCGCGAGGAGGGGCCCCGCGTCGGGAGGAATCCTCGACGCGGGGCCCCTTCCCACGGCGCAACCCGCTCTCGAGTGGGAACATCACACGCAGGGACGCAGGCGTCCCAGAAAGGAGGGGCCCCCAATGACCGACATCCCCCTCATCGAGCTCTCGGGCATCGTCAAGAGCTTCGGCCCGGTGAGCGTGCTCAAGGGCGTCAACCTGAAGGCCTACCCGGGCAAGGTCACGGCGCTCGTCGGCGACAACGGCGCGGGCAAGTCGACCCTCATCAAGGGGCTCGCGGGCGTGCAGCCCTACGACGGCGGCTCGGTGCACTTCGAAGGCGAGGAGGTGCACCTGCACTCCCCGCGCGAGGCGTCCCGCCTCGGCATCGAGGTCGTGTACCAGGACCTCGCCCTGTGCGACAACCTCGACATCGTCCAGAACATGTTCCTCGGCCGCGAGGAGACGATCGGCGGCGTCTTCGACGAGGGCCGGATGGAGCGCGAGGCGAGCGAGACCCTGCGGTCCCTCTCGGTGCGCACCGTCAAGTCCGTGCGCCAGAAGGTCTCCTCGCTCTCGGGCGGACAGCGCCAGACCGTCGCGATCGCCCGCTCGGTGCTCAAGAAGGCCAAGCTCGTCGTGCTCGACGAGCCCACCGCGGCCCTCGGTGTCGCCCAGACGGAGCAGGTGCTCCACCTCGTCCGCCGTCTCGCCGATCAGGGCGTCGCCGTCATCATCATCAGCCACAACCTGCAGGACGTCTTCAAGGTGGCCGACTACATCAACGTGCTCTACCTCGGCACGATGGTCGCCTCCATCCCGACCGCCGAGACCACGAGCGACGACGTCGTGGGCTACATCACCGGCAGCAAGACCTACGACGGAGCGAACGCATGACCAGCACACCCGCGGCGCCGCCTCCCCCGGCGACCGACACCACGAACCTCCCGGCCGAGGGCGGCTTCATCGGAAGCGGGCAGGAGGGCGGCATCGGCGATCAGGTGCGCGCCTACCTGCAGCGCGTGCGCCACGGCGACATGGGCGCCCTCCCGGCCATCGGCGGTCTCGTCGTGCTCGTCATCCTCTTCGCGGTGCTCAGCGAGACCATGCTCGGTCAGCAGTTCTTCCTCACGGAGCGCAACTTCGCGAACCTGCTGACCCAGGCCGCGTCGCTCGTCATGCTCGCGATGGCGCTCGTGTTCGTGATCCTGCTCGGCGAGATCGACCTCTCGGCCGGTGTCACGGCGGGCGTCGCGCTCTCGGCGTTCGTCGTGCTCACCAAGCCCGACGGCATCAACATGAACTGGGTGCTCGCCGTCGTCATCGCGCTGCTCGTGGGCGTCGCGATCGGCACGTTCAACGGCTTCTTCGTGGCGCGCGTCGGCATCCCGTCGTTCGTCGTGACGCTCGGCCTCTTCATCGGCCTGCAGGGTGTCACCCTCATCCTGCTCGGCGACGGCGGCGTCTTCCGCATCCAGATCCCCGACTTCCTCGCGATCCAGAACTCCAACCTGCCGATCTGGGGCGGCTGGGTGATGCTCGGCGTGATCCTGCTCGTGTCGTTCGGGATGTCGATGTGGGACCGTCGTCTGCGCACGCGCGCGGGCGTGCCCAACCGCACGATCGCGCTCGTGTGGGCCAAGCTCGCGGTCATCGCGATCGCCGGCGGATTCGTCGTGGGCGTGCTGAGCACGAACCGGTCGTCGAGCATCAAGGTCATCGAGGGCGTGCCGATCGTCGTGCCCATCGTGCTGCTCATCCTCTGGATCGGCACCTTCGTGCTCGACCGCACCAAGTTCGGCCGCTACATCTACGCGATCGGCGGCAACGCCGAGGCCGCACGGCGCGCGGGCGTGAAGGTCATCACGATCCGCTGGGTCGCGTTCATCATCTGCTCGCTGCTCGCGGTCGTGGCGGGCGTGTTCAGTGCGAGCAAGGTGGGATCGGTCAACGCGGGCTTCGGGACCGACACCGTGCTGAGCGGTGTCGCGGCGGCGGTCGTCGGCGGCGTGAGCCTCTTCGGAGGTCGCGGCCGGCTCATGCACGCGGCCATCGGCGCCCTCGTGATCGCCGTCATCGCGAACGGGCTCGGCCTGCTCAACCTGCCCGCCGGCGTCAACTACATCGTGACGGGCAGCGTGCTCGTGCTCGCGGCGACCGTCGACGCGGTCTCGCGCGTTCGGGCGGGCGGCTCGATCATCCGCACCTGACGCGCTCGGCGACGAGACGACGAAGGCCGCCCCGGCATCCGGGGCGGCCTTCGTCGTGTGCGGGCCCGATCAGCCGAGGTGACGCTCCTCGACGCCCACGTACTCGGAGAGCGGGCGGATGAGGGCGTTCGCGGCCGCCTGCTCGCGGATGTGCGCCGTCCACCCCGTGACACGGCTCGCGACGAAGAGCGGCGTGAAGAGCTCGGTGTCGAAACCCATGAGGTGGTACGCCGGGCCCGAGGGGTAGTCGAGGTTCGGCTTGATGCCCTTGCGCTCGTCCATCGCGGTCTCGAGCGCCGTGTAGAGGTCGCCGAGGTCGGCGCGGTCGTACTCGACGAGGAGCGTGTCGAGCGCCGCCTTCATCGTCGGGACGCGCGAGTCGCCGTTCTTGTAGACGCGGTGACCGAAGCCCATGATCTTGCGCTTCTCGGCGAGCGCGGAATCGAGCCACTCGGCCGCGCGGTCGGCGAAGACGATCTCGTCGAACATGTGCATGACGGCCTCGTTGGCGCCGCCGTGCAGCGGCCCCTTGAGGGCGCCGATCGCCGCGGTGACCGCCGAGTACAGGTCGGACATGGTCGAGGTCACGACGCGCGCCGTGAACGTCGACGCGTTGAAGGAGTGCTCGGCGTACAGGATCATCGACACGTCGAAGGCCGTGACGACCACGAGATCCGGCACCTCGCCGAAGGTCATGTGCAGGAAGTTGGCCGAGTAGCCGAGGTCGTCGCGGGGCTCGACGACCTCCTCGTCGCGCAGGCGACGCTGCGTGTAGGCGACGACCGCGGGGAGCTGCGCCCACAGCCGGATCGCCTGGTCGAGCTGGGCGTCGGGGCTCTGGTCGGCGACCGTCTCATCGGCCGCACCGATCGCCGAGACGGCCGTGCGCACGACATCCATGGGGTGGGCGTCGAGCGGGAGCAGGTCGATCGCGTGCTTCGCGACGTGCGAGAGCGCCCGGTGCGCGCGCTCGAGCGCCTGGAACGCCTCGAGCTGTTCGGGCGTCGGAAGCTCGCCGTGCCACAGCAGATAGGCGACCTCCTCGAAGGTGCAGTTCGCCGCGAGCTCCTGCACGGGGTAGCCCCGATAGAGCAGGGAGTTGGTCTCGGGATTGACCTTGGAGATCGCGGTGACGTCGACGACGACGCCCGCGAGCCCCTTCTTGATCTCGGTGTCCGCCATGTCAGCTCCTGTTGTTGGTCAGATCGAAGGTGTAGACGCCGGCGTCGAACTCGGAGTATCCCGCGTAGTCGACGAGTTCGTACAGCCTGGCACGGGTCTGCATCTCCGGCACCCGGGCCTCGAGGGATCCGTCGGCGAGGATCGTGTCGAGCCCGCGCTCCGCGGCGCCCATCGCGAGCCGCAGGAGGCTCACGGGGAAGATCACGATGTTCACGCCGACGTCGGCGAGCTGCTGCGTCGTGAAGAGGTCGCTCTTCCCGAACTCGGTCATGTTGGCGAGGATCGGCACGTCGACGGCCGCGCGGACGGCCTCGAACTCGGCGAGATCGGCCATCGCCTCGGGGAAGATCGCGTCGGCGCCCGCGTCGACGAGCTTCTTCGCCCGGTCCTTCGCGGCCTCGAGCCCCTCGACGCCCCGGATGTCGGTGCGCGCCATGATGAGGAAATCGGGGTCGCGGCGCGCCTCGACGGCGGCCCGGATGCGCTTGACGGCCGTGCCCTCGTCGACGACCGCCTTGCCGTCGAGATGACCGCAGCGCTTGGGGTTGACCTGGTCCTCGAGGTGCATGCCCGAGACCCCCGCGTCCTCGAGCATCTGCACGGTGCGCGCGACGTTCATGGGCTCGCCGAAGCCGGTGTCGGCGTCGATGAGCGTCGGGAGGTCGGTCACGCGCGCGATCTGCCCGCCGCGGCCCGCGACCTCCGTGAGCGTCGTGAGGCCGATGTCCGGCAGCCCGAGGTCGGCAGCGAGCACGGCGCCCGAGATGTAGACCCCCTCGAAGCCCTTGTCCTCGATGAGCTTCGCGGAGAGCGGGCTGAAGGCGCCGGGCATCCGCACGAGCTCGCCCGAGACGAGCCGCTCGCGGAGCACGCGGCGCTTGGCGGATGCGGTGAGGGTCGAGTGCAGCATCAGAACAGTCCTTCCGGTGCGGAGGGAAGGCCCGCCGCGACGATGTTGAGTTCGGCGACCTCGACCGCACCGAGCTCGGGCAGACGCTCGGCGAGGCCGAGGAAGCGCTCGATCTCGGCGTCGGCGAGCACGCCGTCGGCGAGGGTGCGGAACTTGCGCACGTAGTCGGCGCGCGCGAAGGGCCGGGCACCGAGCGGGTGGGCGTCGGCCACGGCGATCTCGTCGACGATCCGCCCGCCGTCGGCGAGCTCGATCTCGACGCGGCCGCCGAACGCCTTCTCGTCGGGGTCCTCCGAGTGGTAGCGGCGCGTCCACTCGGCGTCTTCGGCGGTGGTGACCTTGTGCCAGAGCGCGACGGTGTCGGGACGGCCCGCGCGCTCGGGGGCGTAGGAGGCGACGTGATCCCATGCGCCGTCCTGCAGGGCGACGGTGAAGATGTACGGGATCGAGTGGTCGAGCGTCTCACGGCTCGCGGTCGGGTCGTACTTCTGCGGGTCGCCCGAGCCCGAGCCGATCACGTAGTGGGTGTGGTGACTCGTGTGGAGCACGACGCGGCTCACAGCGTCGGGGTTCCGCAGCTCGGGGTGCTCGGTGCCGAGTCGGCGCGCGAGGTCGATCCACGCCTGCGCCTGGTACTCCGCCGAGTGCTCCTTCGTGTAGCTGTCGAGGATGGCGCGCTTGGGTTCGCCCCACTCGGGCAGCGGCACTTCGTAGCGTCCCTCGGGGCCGTCGAGGAGCCACGCGATGACGCCGTCCTCGCCCTCCCAGATCGGGGCGGGCGAGGTCTGACCCCGCATCGCACGGTCGATCGCCTCGACCGCCATCTTGCCCGCGAACGCGGGGGCGTGCGCCTTCCAGGTCGAGATCTGGCCCTTGCGCGACTGGCGCGTCGCGGTCGTCGTGTGGAGCGCCTGCCCGATCGCCTGGTAGATCACCTCGGCGTCGAGGCCGAGGAGCGTGCCGATGCCGGCGGCGGCCGACGGGCCGAGGTGGGCGACGTGGTCGATCTTGTGCTTGTGCAGGCTGATGGCGCGCACGAGGTCCATCTGCACCTCGTAGCCCGTCGCGATGCCGCGCACGAGGGCCGCGCCGTCCGCGCCCGCGTGCTGCGCGACCGCGAGGATCGGCGGGATGTTGTCGCCCGGGTGCGAGTACTCCGCGGCGAGAAAGGTGTCGTGATAGTCGAGCTCGCGCACGGCGACGCCGTTGGCCCACGCCGCCCACTCGGGCTGGTACGCGCCCGCGACGCCGAAGACGCGGGATCCCGCGTGACCGGGGCGCGCATCCGCCTGGGGTCGCGCCTGCGCCTGCCCGCGCGCGGCGACGACGGGCGCGCGGGAGAGCGACGCGACGGCGACCGCGGCGTTGTCGATGACGCGGTTGACGATCATCTCCGCGACCTCGGGCTCGACGGCGACGGGGTCGACGGCGAGGCGCGCGATCTTCCAGGCGAGCTCGTCCTCGCGGGCGAGCCCTTCGTCGCTGCGATGGGTGCGGACGGTGTGGAGCTTCATGTGCTCTCCTTGGTGCTCACGAGGCGGTCGCCTCGAGGATGTGGCGCAGACTCGCGTGCAGGTGCACGGCGATCGCGTGGCGGGCGAGGTCGGGGTCGCCGTCGCGGATGGCCTCCGCGATGAGGCGGTGCTCGGCGGCGGCGCGCTCGAGTCGTGCGGGGTGGTCCTGCGCGAGTCGGCGGATGCGCTGCAGGTGGGTGCGCACGCCGCGCAGGGCGCTCACGAACGCGGCGTTGCCGAGGGTCGCGTCGATGGCCTCATCGAAGCGCGCGACGAGTTCGTAGTAGGCGTCGAGCTCGTGGCGGCGCACGAGGTCGGCCGCCGCGTCGAACTCCGCGGCGAGCCCGCGGAACAGCTCGGCGTCGCGCCGCTCGGCGGCGAGCGCGGCGGCCGCCGTCTCGAGCGCCTCGCGCAGCTCGAAGAGCGCGCGGACGTCGGAGGTGTCGAGCGAGGAGACGACGAGCCCGCGACCGGATTGCGCCTCGACGAGGCCGTCGGCCGACAGGCGGGAGAGCGCCTCGCGCAGCGGCGTGCGCGACACACCCAGCCGGGCGGCCTGCTCGACCTCGCCGAGCACGGTGCCGGGAGGGAGGCGCCACTGCAGGATCTCGTCCCGGAGCGCCTCGTATGCGCGGTCGCTTGCGCGTCCCCCGGACATGCTCACGCTCTCCAATGTATACACTGGACCCTGGTTACGCTACGGAATAGCCCCAGAAGGCCCCACTTGTATACAAGCGGGGCCTTCTGTGATTCGGAACCACGTCAGCCGACGAGCGTGAAGCCGGCGTTCCAGGCGAGCTTGTCGGCCACCGCGAGGGTGAGCTGCAGGAAGCCGATCGACTCGAGCTCGCGCGCGCGGGCGAGCGGGCCCGCGTCCTGACCGCGGAGGCCCGCGGCGCGCACGACCGCGAGGAGCGCATCCTTCGCGTCCTGGTCGTCGCCCGCGACGAGCACGGTCACGGGGTCGTCGCCGACGACACCCGCGGCGAGGGTCGCCGCGAAGTTGGTGTTGAACGCCTTGAGCACCCGCGCTCCGGGGAGCTTGTCGGCGATGACGGCCGCGGCCGAGGAGTCGGCGGGCACGACGAGACGGTCGAAGGTCGAGAAGTCGATGGGGTTGGTGATGTCGACGACGATCTTCCCCTCGAGCCGGTCGCCGAAGTTCGCGACGACGTCGTCGATCTCCGGGTAGGGCACGGCGAGCACGACGATGTCGCCCGTGAGTTCGCGGTCTCCGCGCGAGACGAGCTGCACCTCGGCTCCGCCCTTCGCGGCCATGCCGGCGAGCGCGCCGCCCATGTTGCCCGTGCCGATGATGCTGATCGTGGTCATGACGAGATCCCTTCGATGGTTGTCGCGTCAACAATATCCCCATATGGTTGTCGCTGCAAGCATTCGCTACAATCGCGCCATGACCCGCCTCGTCCCCCGACTCGACCCCGAGGAGTCGGCGGCGTGGCTCGCGCTCGTGAGCCTCCTCGAACTGCTGCCCAGCGCCCTCGACTCCCAACTGCAGCGCGACTCCGGTCTCACCCACTTCGAGTTCGTCGTGCTCTCCCACCTCCGGTTCTCCCCCGACCGGACACAGCGCATGAGCGCGCTCGCGACGGGCACCAACGCGACGCTTCCGCGTCTCTCGCACGTCGTCAGCCGGCTCGAGAACCGCGGCCTCGTCGAACGGCTCCGCGCACCCGACGACCGCCGTGCGACCGACGCACGGCTCACCGACGCCGGACGTCGCGAGCTCGTGCGCGCGACCCCCGGCCACATCGACTTCGTGCGCCGCATCGTGATCGACTCGCTCGACCGCGAGCAGCTCGGGCAGCTCACGGCCATCGCCTCGGCGATCACGCGCACGCTCGACCCCGACGGCAGGTTCGCCGTGCTGCCCGCCGAGTGATCTGGCGCCCACCGAGCCGTCGCTAGGCTCGAACCATGACCGAATCGGATGACGCCGTCGCGGCCGCCCGCAAGGCGCTCGAGGAGGCGCAGGCGGCGCTCGCCGCCGCCGAGGCGGCCGCCCAGGCCGCACCCGCCGAACCCGAACCCGTCGCATCCGCGGCAGCCGTGGGACCGCTCGACGAGACGGCCGTCGCCGCCGTCCGCGCCGGCTACGCGTTCGACGCACCCGCGCTCGAGATCGGCGCCCTCGTCAACGGGGCGGCGCGCGCCGATGTTCCCGTGCGCATCCCGCTGTCGATGGTGAACCGTCACGGGCTCGTCGCGGGCGCCACGGGAACCGGCAAGACCAAGACCCTCCAGGTGCTCGCCGAGCAGCTCAGCTCCGCGGGCGTGCCCGTCTTCGCCGCCGACATCAAGGGAGACCTGTCGGGCATCGCGTCGCCCGGCACCCCGAGCGAGAAGCTGCTCGCCCGCACGAAGGGGCTCGGCCAGGACTGGGTCGCCCACCCCTCCCCCACAGCGCTCTACGCGCTCGGGGGCGACGGCATCGGCGTGCCCATCCGCGCGAGCGTCGAGGGCTTCGGGGCGGTCATGCTGAGCAAGGTGCTCGGCCTCAACCAGACCCAGGAGTCGAGCCTCGGTCTCGTCTTCCACTACGCGAAGCAGCAGCAGCTCCCCCTCGTGACTCTCGACGATCTGCGAGCCGTGCTCCAGCACCTCACGAGCGCCGAAGGCAAGGGCGAGCTCGAGAGCCTCGGCGGGCTCTCGAAGGCCACCGCGGGGGTCATCCTGCGCGAGCTCATCGCCTTCGCCGAGCAGGGGGCCGACGTGTTCTTCGGCCTCCCGCAGATCGACACCGCCGACTTCTTCCGCACCGAGCTCGGGCCGGACGGCGTCACGCGCGGCGTCGTGAGCCTCCTCGAGGTGCGCAGCCAGCTCGGACGCCCGGAGCTGTTCTCGACCTTCCTCATGTGGCTCCTCACACAGCTCTACGGCTCGCTTCCCGAGGTGGGCGACGTCGAGAAGCCGAAGCTCGTCTTCTTCTTCGACGAGGCGCACCTGCTGTTCCGCGACGCGAGCGACGACTTCCTCGCGATCGTCACCCAGACCGTCCGCCTCATCCGCTCGCGCGGCGTCGGCATCTTCTTCGTGACGCAGACTCCCAAGGACGTTCCCGGCGACGTGCTCGCGCAGCTCGGCAGCCGCATCCAGCACCAGTTGCGCGCGCACACGCCCGACGACGCGAAGGCGCTCAAGTCGACGGTCTCGACCTACCCGACCTCGCCCTACGACCTCGGCGAGGTGCTCACGACGCTCGCGATCGGCGAGGCGATCGTGACCGTCATGAACGAGAAGGGCGCGCCGACCCCCGTCGCATGGACGCGGCTGCGGGCGCCCGAGGGATCCATGGACCCGACCCCGGATGCCGTGCTCCAAGCGGCCGTGGCCGCGTCGCCCCTCTCGGCGAAGTACGCCGCCACGAGCACCCAGGGGGCCGCGGCGATCCTCGCGTCGCGCACGACCGCCCCCGCCGCGACCGCGGGCACCGCGGCGGCCCCGGGCACCGCGGATGCGCCCCTCACCCCCGCGCAGCAGCGTCGGCAGGCGGAGGCCGAGGCTCGCGCCGAGCGCAAGGCGAAGGAGGCCGCCGAGCGCGAGGAGCGCGCGAAGCGTCGCCAGGCCGAGCGCATCCAGAAGGAGGTCGTCTCGGGCGGCATGAGAATCGCGCGCGACGTGCTCAAGAACCTCTTCAAGCGATGACGACAGAGCCGGCACCCGAGACCGTCCCCGCGCAGCCCACGCCCGAGGAGGCGCCGCTGCGGCGGCCGCGCGACAACCGCACGCGCGCACGCCTGCGACTCACGAGGCGCGGGCGCATCCTCCTCATCGCGGCCGGCGCCGTCGTGATCGCCCTCGTCGCGAGCCTGCTCGTCGTGAACGTGCTCGGCGGCCGCTCGGCGGCGGACGAGCTCGCGGCGGCCCAGAAGGCGGCGACCGAGGCCGATGCCGACCTCACCGCCGCCGCGGCCGACGCCGACGCGTCGCATGCGGCGCTCACGACCCTCATCACCGCCGCGGATGCCGGGCTCGCGATCACGGGCGACGGACTCGACGAGGCGGCCCGTCCGTCGCTCGTCGATGAGAGGGACGCCGCCGAGCTCGTCGCGACCGCCCACAGCGAGCCCGGTGAGCTCGTCGACGTGCCCGAGGCCGCCGTCGACCCCGCCCTCGGCGACCGCGAGAACGCGGAGGCCTTCCGGGCCCGCGCCACCGCGCTCGAGGCGAACGCGGAATCCGAAGCCGCGCGGGCGAAGATCCTCGACGACGCCGCGGCCACCCTCGCCTCCGCCATGACCGCGTACCTGTCGAGCACCGCGGTCGTCGGCGCGGCACTCCTCGCGGACCGCGGCGACGCGGCCGACGACGCGAAGTCCGCGCTCCAGGCGCAGCTCGACGCTCTCGTCGGCGCCGAGCCCGAGGCGTTCGCAGAGACCCTCACCGCCTACCGTGCGGCCGTCGACCAGGTGATCGCCTCCTCGGATGCCGTGCGCAACCCCACCCCGGGAGGTTCCGGCGTGCGCATCACCGACCCCGCCTCGATCACGGCCGTCGTCAACAAGCGGCGCGGGCTCCCGGGCGACTACGTGCCGCCGGATCTCGTGATCCCCGCAGGCGTCCCCAACAACAACGGCCAACCCGTGCGCCAGGTGATGGTCGCCGACCTGCAGGCCATGCAGGCCGCGATGGCCGCCGAGGGCATCGCGCTGCGCATCGGCAGCGCCTACCGCAGCTACGACGACCAGCGCATCATCTACAACCGCTACGTCGCGAAGGACGGCGTCGCGGGCGCCGACACGTACTCGGCGCGACCCGGCAACTCCGAGCATCAGACGGGCCTCGCGGTCGACCTCGACGACGGCACCGGTTGCAACCTCAGCGAGTGCTTCAAGGACGCCCCCGGCGGACGCTGGCTCGCCGCGAACTCCTGGAAGTACGGCTTCATCCTGCGCTACGGCGACGGCTGGACGCCGATCGTCGGCTACAAGTTCGAGCCGTGGCACTACCGCTACGTCGGCGTCGACGTCGCGAAGGACATGCACGACAAGGGCATCAAGACGCTCGAGGAGTACTACGGTCTCCCCGCGGCACCCGACTACGGCTGAGCCGCTTCACCGCGCCGACCGCAGACGCCCCGTGGTGGTCGGGGCGCCTGCGGTGCGCGTCGAGGACGGATGCTGCGGGGCGTCCGGGCGGGGCCGGTCCTCGCTCGACCCTGCCCGGACGCCGGTCAGCCGAGCTGGAAGGTGTTCAGCAGCTGCGAGAGCACGGTGTCCTTCTCGTAGTCGGAGTTCAACTGGGCGATGAGCACGAGGGTGCCGCTCCCCCCGGAGTCCTGCGTCGCGAGCACGAGCTCGTAGGTGCCCGAGCAGTCGAACTCGTTGTAGACGCCGGCGTAGTAGCCGTCGTCGTAGTCCCCGCGGGAGGTGAGCACCGAGCACTGGGACGAGAAGTCGAAGGTCGCTAGCGCGTCGTCGGGCGAGAGGCTCGCCTCCGTCGCGACGAGCTGGGCGCCCGAGGTCGTGAACGACGACTGGAAGCCCGCGAGGTCGCTCGACGCCGCGACGCTGTACCAGGTGCGCCCGTCGCCCCCCGTGATGGTCGACCCGTCGACCTGGCCCCACTCGCGCGGAACGGCCATCGAGACGGTGCCCGTGTCGTCCGTGACGGTCGTGAAGCCGCCCGAGTTCGCGGTGCCGCCGTCGCCGCCCAGCACGCCCGTCTGCGTGACCTGGAGCTCCTTGCCGTTGACCTGGCCGCTCAGGATCGCATCCTGCGTCGGACGGTAGACGTCGACGTCGATCGTCGCGTCGACACCCTGCGTGTCGAGCACCTTGCAGTAGTCGGCGAGCGTGCCGTCGAGTCCGACGCTCACGCCGCCGAGCTTGTAGATGAGATCCCCCGGCTCGACGCCCGCGACGTCGGCCGGGCCGCCCGCCTCGACCGACTGCACCCACACGCCGGCGAGCGATCCGTCCTCCGATCGCCACGCCTTCGCGTTGATGCCGATCGACGCGACGCGCTCGCCCTTCGAGAGGGCCTCGAAGGCGTCGCGTGCGACGTCGCGGTGGATCGCGTAGTTGTAGTCGAGCGAGTCGTCGCCCGCGTAGTTGATGCCGACGACCGCGCCCTCGGGGTCGACGAGCGGTCCTCCCGAGTTGCCGCCGCGGATGCGGGCGTCGTGCTCGATCACGTGGCCGAGCGAGGCCCACTGGGTGTCGAAGGCGAAGTCGTTCTTGGAGACGATGCCGCGCGTGAGCGTGAACTCCTCGGCGGCGCCGAGGGGGTAGCCGGCCGAGTAGACGTCGAGTCCCGTCTTGATGTCGCCCTGGTGCCAGCCGAGGAACGGGAGTCCCGTGCCCTCGAGTTGCACGACGGCGAGGTCGAGGCACTCGGAGGCGCCGAGCACCTTGACGCCGACCTCCTTGTCGGGGTCGCCCCCGATGAAGCCGGAGAGGGTGCCCGCGCCGACGACGACGTGGTTGTTGGTCATCGCGAGGCCGTCGGGCGTCACGAGGAAGCCGGAGCCGATCCAGGCGACCTCGGACGAGCCGGTCGTTCCGGGATCGATGTAGGTGCCCTGACCCTTGAAGTAGACGGTCGCCGACTGCACGTCGTCGAAGTCGACGGGCTTCGCGGCGGGACCGCCGGTGGGCAGCAGGCCGCAGCCCGCGAGGGCAGCCGCGGACGCGGTGAGGATCGCGGCCGCGACGAGCGCGCGGCGCACGGGGATGTGGCGGTGCGAGGACATGTGAGGACTCCATCCGGGAAGGTGCGGACGGGCGAGGACCCGGCCGAGCCACCAGTGTGGAGCCGCCGGGGTCGCACCGACCCCGGCGACCGACCCCAGAAGGCAGAACTAGGGACGCGCGCGGCCGCGGGCCGGCGACGCGCCCCGAGGCCGCGTCAGCGCTTCCAGACCGTCTTCACGTTCATGAACTCGCGGATGCCCTCCTTGGCGAGCTCCCGTCCGAATCCCGAGTCCTTGATGCCGCCGAACGGCAGCTCGGGGTAGGAGATCGTCATGCCGTTGACGAAGACGGCGCCCGCCTCCAGCTCGGAGACGAAGAACGCCTCCTCGGCGGCGTCGTTCGTCCAGACCGCCGACGACAGGCCGAAGGAGGTCTGGTTCGCGATCCGCACCGCCTCCTCCCGGTCGGCGACGCGGTAGAGCGACGCGACGGGACCGAAGGTCTCCTCGAACACGATGCGCATGTCGTCGGTGAGGTCGGCGAGCACGGTGGGCTGGATGAACCATCCCGGTCCGGGCACCGCGGCACCCCCCGCGAGCACGCGCGCCCCCTTCGCGACGGCGTCGTCGACGAGCTCGAGGAGCTCGGCACGACCCGATTCCGTCGCGACGGGACCCACGTCGACGGTCTCGTCGAAGGGGTCGCCGACGCGGAGCTCGGCGAACGCCGCGGCGAAGCGGCGGGAGAACTCCTCGTACACGTCGTCGTGCACGAGGAAGCGCTTCGCGGCGATGCAGGACTGCCCGTTGTTCTGCACGCGCGCCCGCACGGCGGTCGCGACCGCCTCGTCGAGATCGGCGGACGGCATCACCACGAAGGGGTCCGAGCCGCCGAGCTCGATGAGCGACTTCTTCACCTCGGATCCCGCGATGGCCGCGACGGATCGCCCAGCCCCCTCCGAACCGGTGAGCGTCACGGCGGTCACGCGCGGGTCGCGGATGACCCCCTCCACCACGCGCGACCCGATGAGCAGCGTGCGCATGGATCCGCGGGGGAAGCCGGCCCGCTCGAAGAGCGTGTCGAGGTAGAGCGCCGTCTGCGGCACGTTCGATGCGTGCTTGAGCACACCCACGTTGCCCGCCATGAGCGCGGGGGCCGCGAAGCGGACGACCTGCCACAGCGGGTAGTTCCACGGCATGACGGCGAGCACCACGCCGAGCGGATGATAGGTCGTCGCGGCCGCGGAGGCTCCGACGCGCGACGGGTCCTCGAGCACCTCGTCGGCGAGGAAGGCCTCGGCGTGCTCGGCGTAGAAGCGCATGCCCTTGGCGCACTTGAGCACCTCCGCCCGGGACTGGGCGATCGGCTTGCCCATTTCGAGCGTCATGAGACGCGCGAGCTGCTCGACATCCGCCTCGACGAGCTCGGCCGCGGCGCGCATCCAGGCCGCGCGCGTCGCGAAATCGGTCGCGCGCAGCGCTTCGAAGGCCGCCTGCGCCTCGGCGAGACCGCGCTCGACGAGCTCGGGCGGGTAGGCCTCGTACTCCTGAACGGTCTCGCCGGTCGCCGGGTTGATGGTCGCGATCGCCATGGGCGGGACTCCTTGTCGTGTCAGTCGAAGCCGAGCGAGCTCCGCCACGTCGCGTGAAGCGCGGCGTACTGCTCAGCTCGGGCGGGATCGGGGTGCACCGTCTCGCGGCGCTCGTGGGCTCCGAAGGCGCTCACGTCGGCCCCCGCGCCGCGCAGCGCGATGAGGGCAGCGCCGAGCAGGCTGACATCGGGCTGCTGGCACACCTCGATGGGACGACCGAGGACGTCGGCGCGCAGGCGGGCCAGCTCGGGTGAGCGGGCGACACCTCCTGCGAGCACGAGGGTCGCGGCTCCCGAGGGATCGAGCGCGTCGACGGCGTCGCGCACGATGTGCGCCGCGCCCTCGGCGGCGGCGAGCAGCACGTGCTCGCGGCCGTGGTCCTCGCGCTGCCCGATGACCATCCCCGTGCGCTCCGGCCGCCAGTGCGGGAAACGCGCTCCCGAGAGGCTCGGGTCGATGAGGAGGCCGTCGGCTCCGGGGCCGATCGCCTCGAGTCGCGCCGCGAGGAAGCTCGTCGCATCCGCGACGTCCGCGAAGCCGAGCAACACAGCCCAGCGTGCGAACGCGGCGCCCGTCGCGCCCGTGGGACCGCCCGCGCTGAAGCCGCCGAGCGGATAGGGGTTGATGACCGCTCCCGTCGGCGCATCGCCGGGCGACGCCACGAGACGCACGAGCACGTCGGTCGTGCCGGCGACGTCGGCGACGACGCCCTGCCGGTCGCGCAGCACGAGCGCAGCCCCGACCGATCCGTCGGTCGCGCCCGCGGCGACCGCGACGCCCCGGTTCAGACCGAGCTCGTCCGCGACCTCGGATGCCAGCTCCCCCACGATCTCGTCGGCAGCGAACTGCTCGGGAAGCTGCGCCGGGTCGAGGCCGACGAGCTCGAGCATGCGGGGCGACCAGGTCGAGTCGGCGATCGCGCTGAGGCCGGAATATGCGGCGGAGGTGCGGTCGGTCACCGCTGCCCGGGTGAACCGCCAGATGACGAAGTCCTTGGGCGTGAGCACGCGCGCTACCGAGGCGGCCGCCGCGGGATCGCTGCGGCGCAGGGCGAGGAGCGCGCTCCCTGCCCCACCCGCCGGCGTCGTCCGCCCGGCCGCGGCGAGCAGCTCGGCGAGCGAGTCGCCCGCGGCCGCCGTGAGCAGTTCGATGCCCGAGCTGTCGGCCCAGCCACGGCCTTCGCCGACGGGCGCACCGTCCGCGTCGACGAAGACCGTTCCCACATGACCCGCGATCGCGAGCGTCGAGATGCGTGCGCGTGCGCTCGCGGGGAGCGACACGACCGACTGCACCACGTCGAGCCACAGCCGCTCGGCGTCGAAGCGGGTTCCGGCGGAGGCGTCCGGACGCGTGACCCGGGTCGAGGCCACGATGACGCCTCCGCCGTCGACGGCGGCGCTCCGGACGGCCGACGTTCCGATGTCGATCGCCAGCACCAGCGCATCCGTCATGGGGATCCTTACTCCTCGCCGGCCTCGTAGGGCACGAACGCCGGGTAGGTCCAGGCGTTCACCGAGCGGTCGAGCGGCACGTCGAGGAGCACGGGGCTGTCGCCCCGGAGCGCTTCCCCGACCCGCGTGACGAGGGTATCGAGGTCGGGCACGACCTCGCCCGCGACGCCCATACCCCGGGCGACCAGGCCGAAGTCGACCTCGTGGAAGTCGACGCCGATCGTGCGCCCGTCGAAGTGCAGCTCCTGCTCCTGGCGGATGTTGCCGTAGCTCGAGTCGTTGAGCACGACGATGCAGACGCGGCCGCCCACGCGGGCGAGCGTCTCCAGGTCGCCGGCGCTCATGCCGAGCGACCCGTCGCCGATGAGGGCGAGCACGGGACGCTCGGGGTCGATCGTCGCCGCGGCGATCGCCGCGGGCAGCGCGAAGCCCATGTTGCCGAAGCCGACAGGCTTGATGTAGGTGTTCGGCTCGGTGATCTCCCACAGGAAGGACCACACGCCGGGGTTGCCCGCGTCGGGGATGAGCAGCGTGTCGCTCGGGGCGACGTCGCGCAGCGCGCGCACGACGTCGGCCGGGGAGAGCGGCGCGGCGTGCGAGCCGGGCGCGACGGCGCTGAGCGCCCACCACGTGCGCTCCGCCGCCTGCAGCTCGGCGATCCAGTCGGCACGACGCGCGCGCTCCCCCTCGGCACGGTCGCCGACCGCCTGGGTGAGCGCCGAGGCGAACGACGAGATGTCGGAGACGATGCCGGTCGTCACCTCGCCGTAGTAACGGCCGATCATCGCGGGGTCGATGTCGACCTGGATGACCTCGGGGAGCTGACGGCGCCAGCGGGTCGTCGAGACGGCGTTGAGGCTGTTGCCGAGCGCGAGCACGAGGTCGGCGTCGCCGAGCACCCGGGTCGAGAGCTCGGTGCCCATGCGGCTGACCGCGCCGAAGACGAGCGGGTGCGTCGTCGGGACGGCCCCGATGCCGTTGAACGTCGTGACGACGGGGATGTTGAGCGCCTCGGCGAGGGCGAGCACGGCCTCGGAGGCGCGTCCGCGGTTACCGCCGTTGCCGAGCCAGATGACGGGGCGCTCGGCGGAGAGCAGGCGCTCCGCGGCATCCGCGACCGCGACGGCGTTGGGCGCGGGACGCTGTCCGACCCAGGCGCGCGCGGGGTGCACGGCGGGGACGGCGGGAGGGTTCTCGACGATGCCCTCGATCGTGTCGCGGGCGAAGTCGAGGTGCACGGGGCCGGGGTTGCCGGCCATCGCGTTCACGTAGGCCTCCTCCATGGCCTGCTTGATCGACGAGGCATGGGCGACGAGTCGGCTGTACTTGACGAGCGGCTTGAAGAGCTCGACGTGGTCGGCGTTCTGGGCGTCGTCCTTGTGGATGTTCTCGCCGTTGTTGTTGCACGTGATGACGAAGCCGGGGCTCGAGTCGCGGTACGCGCCGCCGACGCCCGTGATGAGGTTCGTGGCGCCGGGACCCGTCGTCGAGATGCACGCGGAGGGCTCACCCGTGAGCCGGCCGTATGCGTCCATCATGACGGCGGCGGCGTTCTCGTGCCGCGTGTGGACGAACTCGATGCCGGGCGTCGTGAGGATCGCGTCGGTGATGGCGAGCGTCTGGCCTCCGACGACGCCGAAGACACGGCGGACCCCGAGCGATACGAGCATGTCGACGACGAGCTGGCCGCCGGTCATGGGTGTGGTCATGGTGGGTCCTCCGTTAGTGCTGGGTAGTGGGTCGGTGGGCGCCGGATGCGGCCGCCCTGGCCCCGAGGTGGGCCGGTGTCTGTCGTGATGTCATCTAGTAGTCTAGACCACTTCCGGGAAAGTTCGGGCGTTGTCACGCCCGAAGATCGAGGTCAGACGCGCAGCAGCGCGTTGGTGGGGTCGATCTCCTCGCGGATGGCGCGGAGAGCGGACTCCGGCACGCCGGGGGACTCGGTCAGCCCCTCGACGATGTCGGGCTCGAACGACATCCGCGAGAGGACGTCGTCGAGGGTCACCCCCGGGTAGAGCGACGTGAGCCGCATCCGCCCCGACGGCGTGAAGTCGAACAGGGCCATGTCGGTCACCACGAGCTCGGGGCCGCCGCCGTCGTAGCCCAGGGACTCGCGGGTGCGCACGCCATCGCCGTAGCCGAAGCTCGTCACGTAGTCGACCTTCTCCACGAAGACGCGCGACGACAGGTCGGCGACGATGATCGGACGCCGCACGAAAGCCAGATGCTCGGGCTGCGCGAGGCAGCCGACGAGCCGCACCGTGGGCGTCTCCCCCACGCCGATCCGCGTGATGTTGAGGTTGCCGTAGCGGTCGATCTGCGCCGCGGACTCGAAGCTCACGTCGAACTCCCCGCGCACGAGCATGTCGACCTTGGAGCCGACGTCGGCCGGCGCGTGCGCGCCCGGCCAACGCGTGATGGCGTCCTGCGTGAGACGCTCCGGCACCTCCGAGAGGTCGGGGCTCAGCAGGTTGCCCCAGTAGATGTCGAGATCCGGCGCGTGCCGCAGCTGGGCGAGACGCGCCGCGACGAGCGGCACACCCACCGCGAGGGTGAAGGCGCGACCCGAGGTCCCGACTCCGACGAAGACGAGTTCGCCGTCGCGCAGCACCTCGCTGATCGCGAAGGCCATGAGCTCGTTGCGCGTCGCCTCAGCCACGCTTCACCTCCAGGCTCGTGAGCCGCTCTCGTCCGACCGCGTCGAGGTACGCCTCGTGGTCGGCCACGTCGCGCACCGTCTCGGCCAGGTAGGCGTCGAAGCCCCCTTCGCGCTTGCCCGCCGCGACCCAGCGCTCGAGCTCGGCCTCGTCCTCGTCGTAGATCGTGTCGCAACTGCCCGGATAGGCGCCGAAGGGCGCCTCGCACACCGCCGCGACCTTCGTGTGCGGGATGTAGGTGAGGTTCGGGCGGCGCACGACCTCCGAGTGCGGGATGATCCGCTCGACCGACACCACGAGGCGCCGCGAGCCCGCGGCCATGATGAGGTCCTCGTCGTCGCTGTCGCGATGCGCCGGCCACACGATGTTGCCGAACTCGTCTCCCGCGTACGCGTGCAGGATCGTCGAATCGGCCCGCGCCGCCGCGGTCGCGTGCAGCTCGACACCCGTGTACGGGCACGTCACGCTGCGCACGTCGTCGCGCTCGCTCATCGAGGTGCCGCGGATGGGCTTCACCGGCAGGAACGGCAGGCCCATGGCCGCGGCGCGGAACTTCGCCGTCATGACCGACTCCGAGTGGTCGGTCACGGCCACCTCGCCGCGCTCGACCGCCCGGCGGAAGTTCGGCGCAGCGCCCTGCCACCACATCCCGACGTAGATGCCCTCCCAGGCGCGCACGCAGCCCGCTCCCACGAGGAGGTCGGTCGCGAGGCTCGACGCCCACGTCAGGAGCGTGAGGTCACGCACCTCCTGCCGGACGAGCTCGCGCGCGAGGGCGAGCGGCTGCCTGCGCAGCAGCGACCCTCCCACGGCGACGGTGTCGCCCGACGAGACGAGCGACGCCGCCTCCGCGACGGATGTCAGTTTGACGCGCATGCCGACCTCAGTGCTCGAGCACGCGGCGCAGGAACTGCTGCAGGCGCGGGTTGCTGGGCGACGTGAAGACCTGCTCCGCGCTTCCCTGCTCGCCGATCACGCCGCCGTCGAAGAACAGCACGCGGTCGGCGGTCTCCCGCGCGAAGCCCATCTCGTGGGTCACGACGAGCATCGTCATCCCCGCGGCGGCCAGCTCGCGCATGACCTTCGTGACCTCGCCCACGAGCTCCGGGTCGAGGGCGGAGGTAGCCTCGTCGAAGAGCATGACCTGCGGCTGCAGAGCGAGCGCGCGAGCGATCGCGACGCGCTGCTGCTGTCCACCGGAGAGCTGCTGCGGGTACGAGCCCGCCTTCTCGGCGAGCCCGACGCTCGTGAGCGCCGACATGGCGCGCTCGGTGGCGTCCGCCTTGCTGAGCTTCTTGACCTTGCGGAGCGCGAGGGTCGCGTTCTCGAGAGCCGTGAGGTGCGGGAAGAGGTTGAACTGCTGGAACACCATGCCCACGTGCTGGTGCACGAGGTGGGCGCTCTTGGGGTCGTGCACGGGGACCCCGTTCACGACGATCTGCCCCGAGTCGATGGTCTCGAGACCGTTGATCGTGCGCAGAAGCGTGCTCTTCCCCGAGCCGCTGGCGCCGATGACGGCGATCACCTCGCCCTTCTCGACCTCGACGCTCACTCCCTTGAGCACCTCGTTGTCGCCGAAGCGCTTCCGAACGTCTGTGACTTGGACGATCACGCGACTACTCCTCTTTTCCGGATGATCCGCCTCTCGAGGCCTCCAGCGAGGAGCGAGAGCGGGTAGTTGAAGGCGAAGAACAGGGCGGCGATGACGAGGTAGACCACGAACGAGTTCGCGCCGCGCTCGATGATCGCCTGCCCCTGGCGGACGATGTCGGAGAATCCGATCACCGACGCCAGGACCGTGTTCTTGATGAGGGTCAGGTACTGGCCGAACAGGGGCGGCAGTACCACGAGCGTGGTCTGCGGAAAGACCACGTCCTTGTTGGTGTGGAAGCGCGAGAGCCCGAGGGTCCTCGCCGCCTCGCGCTGGCCCGGAGGCACCGACGCGAATCCGGCGCGGAACACCTCCGAGATGTACGCCCCCTGGTAGAGGGTGATGGCGATGGCGCTCGCGATGAACACCGAGACCCAGTCGAGGCGCAGGTACGCCGCACCGAAGTAGACGAACATGAGCTGGATCAGCAGCGGAGTGCCGCGGAACAGCTCGAGGTACACGCGCAGCACGACGTCGAGCACCGGGATCCGCGAGTAGCGGGCGAAGCCGACGAGGAATCCGACGACCGTGCTCGTGATGATCGTGACCGCGGAGAGCGCGAGCGTCGCGAGGAGGCCGTTCCAGAGGAGCTCGCGGCCGGCCCAGATCGCCTCCCATGCGTTGCCGTTCATCGGCTATCCCCCTTCGACTGAGCGCGAGGCGACTTCGCCCCGGCGCTGAGGCCCGTCTGGTCGACGAGCCGGCTGCCGCGCAACCGGAACCGGAACCGCACGGGTGCGGCGATCGCGGGCTTGAATGCGTACCGGGCGAACACGGAGGCCGCCAGCGACACGAGGTTGGTGAGCACCAGGTAGAAAAGCATCGCGAACGCGAAGACCGCGAGCGTCTCGTAGGTGGCGGCGTTCACACGGCGTGCCGCGCCGGTGAGCTCGTTGACCGCGATGGCCGACAGCAGCGAGCTCGCGAGGATGAGGTCGATGAACCGGTTGACGATCGGCGGGAAGACCGTGCGGATCGCCTGCGGCAGCACGACGTTGAAGAAGGTCTGCGCGGGTGCGAGCCCGAGCGTGCGGGCAGCCTCGAGCTGGGACCGCGGCACGGAGCCGAGGCCAGCGCGGATGATCTCCGCCAGGTAGGCACCCGCGTTGACGCCGAGGGCGATGATGCCGGCGACGATCGCGGGCAGTCGGATGCCGATCGACGCGAGGCCGAAGTAGAAGATGAAGATCTGGACCAGGACGGGGGTGTTCCAGAGCACCTCGACGTAGATCGAGCCGATAGTGCGCAGGATGAGCAGTCGCGATCGTCGCGCGAGGGCGACGAGAACGCCGAGCACCAGCCCGAGGGCGAAGGCGACCGTGGACGTCCACAGGGTCACCCATGCCCCGCTGATGAACAGCTCGATGTAGTTAAGGAAGTTCATGGTTGGGACCGATCTGAGGCGACGGGGCTCCGGGGCGCGGGTGGCGGATCCGGACGGATCCACCACCCGCGCTCAGGTTGGGACGGTCAGTCCTCCAGGCCGGAGAACGCCTCGGCCGGGGGCTTCGTGCCGAACCACTTCTCGTAGAGCGCCTTGCCGCGCTCGTTCGCGTGGAACTCGGCCATGAACTCGTTGATCGCCTCGAGGAGCGTCGAGTTGCCCTTCTGGACCGCGAGGGCGTAGGTCGAGAGCTCGTCACCGTCGACGAGGCCCGGCAGCATGCGCATGGTGTCGTCCTCGCTCACCTTGTAGGAGAGCTGGAACACGCCGTCGATGATCGCGTCGGCCTGGCCCTGCTGCACCGCGAGGAGGGTCGCCACCTGCGTGTCGTAGTACTGCTTGGTCGCGTTCGGGAACGCCGCGTCGGCGAGAGCCTCGCCGCGCGTGCCCTTCTGGACGGCGATGGTCGCGTTGGCGAGCTCCTCGATCGACTCGATCGACGATCCCGCGGGAACCGCGACACCCTGGAAGGCGTTGATCTCGCCGACCTCGGCGAAGTCGACCTGCTCCTGGCGCTCCGGCGTGACCGTGAGGGTGAAGGAGATGACGTCGGCCTGGCCGCTCTGGAGGGTGGGGATACGGGCGTCGGCCGAGACCTCGAAGAGGTTCGCCTCGACCCCGAGGTACTCGGCGAGCTCGAGGGCGACGTCGATGTCGAAGCCCTCGGGGTTGCCCGAGTTGTCCTTCATGCCGAAGGGCGGCGTGGTGAGGCCGACGCCGATGTTGATGACGCCGCGCTTCTGGATGTCGGCGAGGGTGCTGCCCTTCGCGTCCGTGTCGTCGCCGCCGGCCGACGGCGCGTCGCTACCGGCGCAGGCCGTGAGCAACGCGACGATCGCGCCGCCCGCGAGGAGGGCGGCCAGCCGACGCTTCGGCGATCGGGTGGAATGGTTCCTCATGATGGCTCTCCTTTGAGCAGGCCGAGCGGAGATGCTCGGGGTGGTGGGGACGGGATGTCGTCGCCGAGAAAGTCATATAGACGACTAGGCGACGCTCTGAGATTACGCGATTGATCCGCCGTGTCAAGTCGAACCTCCAGTAGACCATCGCCGGAGGGTGTCACCGCACCAGCGGGACCGCCGGAAGCGTCGTCGTGCGCACCCGATGCAGCCCCGTGGCGGAGGTCACGTAGAGGTCGTGTCCGTCGCCCCCGAACGCGACGTTCGTGACGACGTCGGGGATCTCGATGCGCAGGAGCTCATCGCCCGTGGGGGCGAGCACGACGAGCGCATCGTGGCTCGACGTCCAGATCCGCCCCTCGACGTCGACGCGGAAGCCGTCCGCGTGACCCGGGTCGACGAGGTCCCGGCCCCCCGAGCACGCGCCGTCGACGACGTCGTAGACGCGGATGACATCCGGGATCCCCGGGTCGCGATCCGAGCCCGTGTCGGCGACGTAGAGCAGCGACTCGTCGGGTGAGAACGCGAGGCCGTTGGGATGCACGATGTCGGTGATCACGGCGCGGAGCTCGCCGCTCGCCTCGTCGTAGCGGAACACGAAGCACCCCTCGTAGTCCTTGACCCCGTCGTTGCCGCGACCGAGGCCGTAGGGAGGGTCCGTGAACCAGATGGCGCCGTCGGAGGAGACGACGACGTCGTTGGGCGAGTTGAAGCGGCGCCCCTCGAAGCGGTCGACGATCGGCGTGACGACCCCGTCGACGTCGCGTTCGATGCGACGCTCCTGATTGGAGCACTGCACGACCGCGCCGCCGAGGTCGACCGCGCGCCCGTTGACGAAGCCCGCCGCCGGGTTGTGGACCGTGACCTCGCCGCTCGCCGGGTCGTACTCGAGGATGCGGTTGCGGGGGATGTCGCTGAAGCGGAGGACGCCGCGGTCCGCGAGCCAGGCCGGCCCCTCGGCCCACCCGGCCTCCTGCCAGAGGGTCTCGAGTCGGGCCCCGGGTGCGATGAGTTCGATCATGGCGCCAGGCTACCGGCCACATGTATAGACTACTAGTCCAATATTCGCCCGGCGAGGTTGCCGCGTCCGCTCCGCGGTGCTGACGGCCTCCGCAGGTCCCCGAGGAGCACGCACATGGCCGACATCATCAGCCCGACGACCGCCCGTCTCACCGACTACGTGGCATCGGCGCTCGGCACCGAGCTTCCGGACGACGTGCGGGAACGCACGCGCCTGCACCTGCTCGACACGCTCGCCGCGATCGTCTCGGGCGCGATCCTGCCCGCCGGCATCGCCGGTCGACGCTACGCCGAGACCGTGTCGGGCACCCCCTCCGCCTCCCTTCTGGGCTCGAGCGCGGTGTCGGACCCCGTCGGCGCGGCGATCGCCAACGGCATGGCCGCCCACGCCGACGAGTCGGACGACTCGCAGGAGTCGGGACAGATCCACCCCGGCTGCGGCATCCTGCCCGCCCTCCTCGTGGCCTCCGAGCTCACGCCGTCGACGGGGACCGACCTCGAACGAGCCGTCGCGCTCGGCTACGACCTCGGGTCGCGCTTCGGCGAGCTGCTCCAGGACGTCATGGACACCTTCCGCTCCTCCCCCGCGACCCACGCCTGGGGCCCCCTCTTCGGCGGCGGCTTCGCCGCGGGCGCCCTCAGCCGCTTCGACACGGACCAGCTCGTCACGCTCTTCTCGTACCTCACCCAGGAGGCCTCGGGGATCACGACGTGGCCGCTCGACAACCAGCACGTGCTCAAGAGCTACGTGTTCGGGGGGATGCCGTCCGGCGCCGCGGTGCGCGCCCTGCGCTTCGTGCAGCTCGGCTTCTCGGGCTCGGGCGACGTGCTCGTGCCCGAGCGCCGCAACCTCCTCGATGCGCTCGGCATCGCCCCGGAACGCGCCGGGCACCTCGTCGACCGGCTCGGCGAGCGCTGGATCATGCGCGAGAGCGACATCAAGAGCCACACGGTGGGCTTCCCCGTGATCGCCCCCGTCGGCGTCGTCGAGCGTCTCGTCGCCGAGCACGAGCTCCGCGCCGACGAGGTCCAGCAGATCCGCGTGCACTACCACGAGGACTGGTACACGATCACGGCGAAGAGCCCGATGCCCGACGTGAACCTCCCCTACTGCCTCGCCGCGACGATCGTCGACGGCCGCCTCTCGTTCGCGGCCTCGCACGACACGGCCCGCATGTCCGACCCCGCGATCACCGCCCTCACCGACCGCGTGCGCCTGCTGCCGCCCACCGACGGGCTCGACCGCTTCGACGTGCGGGTCGAGATCGACACGACGCGCGGGACGCTCGCCGCCGAGCAGAACGGCCCCATCCTCGGGCGGGCGGGCAACCCCATGAACCGCGAGCAGGTCGAGACCAAGGCCCGCGAGCTCCTCGAGCCCGTGCTCGGACACCGCACGGAGGCGCTCGTCGCCGCCACGCGCGACCTCGAGGCCGTGCGCGACGTGCGCGACCTCATCGCGCTCGCACGTCCGGAGAACTGACCCCGGTCGAACCCAGGAGGAGCCCCGCATGCCTTTCACGCTGTCCGCCAACGTCGACGTCCTCTTCACGGAGGCCGGCGACGTGCCCGCACGCATCGCCGCCGCCGCCGACGCCGGGTTCGAGGCCGTCGAGTTCTGGACCTCGTCCGACCGCGATGTCGACGCCATCCGACGGGTGGCGACCGACCGCGGCGTTCAGGTCACCTCGATGCTCGCCGAGCCCCGCACCAACATCACCTTCCCCGACGTCGACCTCGAGGCCTACTACGACGGCGTCGCGGCGACCGTCGACCGCGCGCGTCAGCTCTCCTGCCCGCGGATCGTCGTGAGCGGCGGCACGGGCTACATGCGCACGAAGCGTCCCGCGCAGCTCCAGCAGGTCGTCGACGTGTACTCCGAGATCGTCGCGCGCACCGAGGGATCCGGCGTCGAGTTCATGCTGGAGGCGTTCAACGTGCGCGTCGACCACCCGGGCGCGCTGCTCGACCGTACGCGGGATGCCGTTCAGGTGGTGCGCGCGGTCGACTCCGAGCGCTTCGGCATCATCTACGACCTGTACCACTCGATCACCGAGGACGAGGACCCCGCGAGCATCTTCGCCGAGGCGGGCGACGTCATCCGCTATCTGCAGATCGCGGATGTGCCGGGCCGCGGCGAGCCGGGCTCCGGTTCGATCGACTGGCCGGCCCTCTTCGGCACGATCGCCGCGACCGGCTACGACGGGTACATCGGGCTCGAGTTCTACCCGACGAAAGCGACCGCCGAGGCGATCGCCTACATCCAGCAGGTCAACGCCGCGAGCTGAGCGCGCGACGCCTCGCGGGCGGACTCAGCCGAGCCGCTCCGCGAGGCGGTCGTACGCGGCGTCGATCACCGGGTCGACGACGCGGCGCTCGCGGAGCTCGTACCAGTCGAGGATGTCGCGCGACCCCTCCTCGAACGTCGTCGTCGCGACCCATCCGGGCACGAGGGTGCGGATCTTCGTGTTGTCGAACCACACCGAATGGGCGTAGTCGCCGAGCAGGCGACCGCGGAACTCGGGGAGCTCGCGCGCGATCGTTTCGCTCGCGACGTGCACGATCCGCGGCTCGACGCCGAGCCGACGGGCGAAGGTGTGCACGATGCCGTTCCAGGTCAGGTGCTCGTCGGAGGTGATGTGCACGGCCCCGCCGAGGGCGTGCGGGTTGCCGAGCAGTTCGACGAAGGCGCGCGCGAAGTCGCGCGAGTGGGTGAGGGTCCACCAGGAGGTGCCGTCGCCGTGCACGACGACGGGCTTGCCCGACAGCATCCGGTCGAGCGCCGTCCAGCCGCCGATGAGCGGCATGTTGCCGCCGTCGTAGGTATGGGAGGGGCGGACGATCGTGGCGGGGAAGCCGTCCTCCCGGTAGGCGGCCGCGAGCAGCTCCTCGCCCGCGATCTTGTCGCGCGAGTACTGCCAGTAGGGGTTGCGCAGGGGCGTCGACTCCGTGATGGGCAATTGCGCCACGGGCTTCTGGTACGCGGATGCGGACGACAGGAAGACGTACTGGCCGATCCGTCCGCGGAAGGCCTCGATGTCGGCGGCGACCTGCTCGGGGCGGTAGGCGCGGAAGTTCACGACCGTGTCGAACTCGCGACCGGCGATGGCCTCTCGGATGCTCGCGGGGTCGTCGGCGTCCCCGCGCAGTTCGACCGCGCCGGGCGGCACGGGGCGGGCTCGGTTGACGCCGCGATTCACGAGCGTGACGTCCCAGCCGCGTTCGAGAGCGCGGCGCGTCACCCACCACGAGATGATCCCGTTGCCCCCGATGATGAGCGCCCGTCCTCGCATCGCCGCGCGTCCTCTCCGTCGCGCCATCGCGACACGAAGTCATGTAGATGTCTAGACTATTGGGCGATTCAGCCGGTCGCAAAGCAGAGGAGTCCCGTGGTCGAGCGCTCTCCCTCCCCCGTCACGCTCGTCGCGCCCGTCGAACTGTGCACCTGGGCCGCGTCGGTGCTGAGGGCCGCGGAGACGCCCCCGGGCACCGCGGTCCGCGTGGCGGACTCCCTCATCGAATCCGAGCTCCGCGGCTACGCGTCGCACGGCGTGCTCCGCCTGCCGGGATACGTCGCGGCCATCCGCGACGGCCTCATCGACCCCGCCGCCACGCCCGAGGTCGTCGACGGCGGGCGCGGTGCCGTGGTCGTGGTCGACGGCCGCGACGCCTTCGGCCAGGTGACCGCGGGGGTGCTCGCCGACGAGCTCACGACGCGCGCGGCCGAGTCGGGCGTCGCGTTCGGCGTGACCCGGCGCTGCCGCCACGTCGGGCGGCTCGGCGAGTACGTCGAGCACCTCTCCGCACGCGGCTTCATCGGTTTCGCCACTGTGAGCGCCGAGCCCCTCGTCGCCGCGCACGCGGGCGGCCGCCGCATCCTCGGCACGAACCCGCACGCCTGGGGCTTCCCCGCAGGAAGGGATGAGCCGCCCGTCGTGATCGACTTCGCGACCTCGGTCGCCTCGGCCGGCCGCGTCTTCACGGCGGAGGCCCGTGGCGAGCGTGTCCCGGGCGGATGGCTGGTCGACTCCGCGGGCGAGTCCACGAGCGATCCCGCTGCGCTCCGCGCCGGTGGAGCGCTCCTGCCGTTCGGCGCGCACAAGGGGCTCGCCCTCTCGCTCGTCGCCGACATGCTCGCGGGAGTGCTGAGCGGCACGGGATCGGGGAGCGACCCCGCGGCGTCCGGAGCACACGGGCTCGCGATGCTCGCGATCGACGTGTCGGCCTTCGGGCCCGCGGAGAAGTTCCGCGACGAGGTCGAGGCGCTGCGGCGACGCGTGGCCGCATCCTCGGATCGCGACGCCGCGCTGCCGGGCGAGGGCAGCGCTTCCCGCCGGCGCGCCGCCCTGCGCGACGGGATCGGCATCCCCGCGGCGACGATGCACGAGCTCCGGGGGCTCGCCCGCGCCCTCGGCACGGACGAGCCCCCGGGAAGCTCACCCAGGGGTGCTCAGTGACGCAGCGCCCCCGCGGCGGCGCGCGCCGAACGGATCGCGAGCGCGACGCTCGTGATCGTGGGGTTGCAGGCCGTGGGCGTCGGGATCACACCGTTGCCGCCCACGTAGAGCCCCTCGACGCCCCACACCGCTCCCGTGGTGTCGCACACGCTCGTCTCGGGGTCGACCCCGAGACGCACGGTGCCCATGAAGTGGTACGACGCGCCGGCGGGAAGAACGCGCGGCTCGACGAGCGGGGTGCCGAGCACGCCGGCGATGCGCCGCGACATCTCGAGCAGCCGGTGCTCGGTCTGCAGATCGCGCGCCGTCGAGTGGTAGCTGATGCGCATGGCCGGCATGCCGTAGGCGTCGGTCTCGTCGTCGCTGAACTCGACGCGGTCCTCGGGCGTGATCTCCTTCGTGCCGAAGAGCACGACGCCCACGGTCGACCCGGCCCACGGCTCACCCGTCGGGATGAAGCCGATCGGCGAGGCGTCGAGCTGCATGACCTGGCAGTGGAAGGGGAAGCCGTCCTCTTCCGAGTAGGGGATCCACGTGACGCCGCCGCGGCCCGCGATGTCGCGGAACTCGTCGCTCAGCTGCACGAAGGTGCGCACGTCCGCGTGGTCGTTGAGGTAGCGGCCGAGCGCCCACGGCCGGATGCCGGACGCGTGGAGCAGCTGCGGGGTGCGGAAGCTGTCGCCCGCGACGTACACGAGGCCCGCCGAGATCGTCTCGGTCGCCCCCGTGCGCACGTCGCGCACCTCGACTCCCGAGACCCGGCCGTCGGTCAGCACGACCGAGGTGACGAGCGTCTCGGCGCGCAGCTCGACGGAGCCGTTCGCGAGCACGGGCGCCAGGATGCCGTCGGTGCCGGCCCACTCGACCGTGCCGTCCTCCCGCGGGCGCGCCGCGAGGGGCATGGGCTGCACGGGACGATCGGTCGACCCGCGCGGGAACTCCCGAGCCAGGGCGTCGATGATCGCCGCCGAGAGCGGGGCGTCGGCGAAGGTGCTCTGTGTGACGCCCAGGAGCGCGTCCGCCGCGTCGAGCACCTCGGTCATCTCGGCCTCGGGGATCTCGGCGATGATCTCCGTCCCGCCGGGCCGCGGGCACGCGCCCGTCCAGTGGGCGCCCATGCCGCCGACGTTCGTCGACATCGACGCGGCGGGGAGGCCCGTCGAGTCACTCGTCGTCATCCCGTCGCTCACGAGGAAGGTGCCGGGGCGCACCGCCTGAGGCGGGTGACCGGCGGCTTCCTCGCCCTCCGCGATGAAGTCGGTTCGCCGGGGGCCCTCGGACGCGGCCTGGGCGCGGGCGCGCTCGTCGGCGTCGACGATGCTGCGCACGTGCACCCCGGGAGGGTCCGCGATCACGGGGCCGGCCTCTACGATGAGGATGGTGGCGCGGGGGTCAGCCTCGGCGAGCGTTCTCGCGAACGCGCTGCCGACGGGCCCGCTGCCGACGACGACGACGTCGTAGACTTTGCTCACCTTCGTTCCAATCTATTGAATGGGTGGGTAGGTCGGGTGTCTAGACGACTATATAACCCTCGGCTGCCCTCCCCGGTAGCCACCACACTCGACGAGGAGATCCCATGGTGAACGCACGCCTGTACGAGGTGATCAGCCGCGACCTCACGGAGCAGATCACGTCCGGGCGCCTCAAGCCCGGCGAGCGACTCGAGAGCGAGACCAATCTCGCCTCTCGCTACGGGGTCAGCCGCATGACCGTGCGACAGGCGCTCGGGCTACTCGAGTCCGACGAGCTCGTCGCGCGCCGCCACGGCGCGGGCACCTTCGTGTCGGAGAACCGCAGCGTCAAGCGCCGGGCGAACCGGCTCGCCCCGTTCAACGAGGAGTTGGGGCTCGACGCCGAGGACATCAGCACGACGGTCCTCGAGCGCGAGGTGGGTCACCCGCCGGAGGACGTCAGCCAGGCGCTCTTCTCCACCGTCGGCCCGACGGCCGTGCACATCGTGCGCGTGCGGTCGTACCGCGGCGAGCCGATCGCCATCCAGGATTCGTGGATCCCCTACCTCCTCGCACCCCAGCTCGCCCACGGGCGACTCGTGCAGGGCTCCGTGTACAAGACCCTCGCCGCGCGCTCGGGCATCGAGATCGCGCGCGCCGAGCAGCAGGTGACGGCGACGCTCGCCGACGAGCACTCGGCGAAGCTCCTCCAGGTCGACGTGGGGAGCCCGCTCATCAGCACCCGCCGCGTCTCGCGCCTCGCATCGGGCGAGGTCGTCGAGGTCGCGTCGTGCCTCATGCGGCCGGAGTATCCGACGGTCTTCCGCCTCGAGCGCTAGGCGCTCCCGCGGCGAGCGCCGCGGTTTGACATGAGGCACCGCCTCGGGCGAGTATTCATATAGATGTCTGTACATCTATGACCAGCGTCGCTCGCTCTCTGCGTGTCGACGCACCCGACGGAGGGAGCCCCACGACATGTCCGGAGACGCGGTCACCCAGCCCCTGAGCGGCGTCAAGGTGCTCGACCTCAGCCGCTTCATCGCGGGGCCGCTGTGCTGTCAGATGCTCGCCGACATGGGAGCCGAGGTGCTCAAGATCGAGCGCTCCTCCGGCGAGGACTCGCGCAAGCTCGCCCCGTTCTTCCAGGGCCACAGCATCTACACGATGCTCTACAGCCGGAACAAGTACGCCGGCACCCTCGACACCCGCCACCCGGAGGCGCTCGGGATCCTCGAGGACCTCATCCGGCGCTCCGACATCGTCGTCGAGAACTACCGTCCGGGCACCCTCGACGCGATGGGCATCCCCTTCTCGCGCATGCAGGAGCTCAACCCCGGCATCATCCTCGTCTCCATCTCCGGCTTCGGCCAGACCGGCCCGCTCGCGCAGCGCGCGCTGTTCGACGGCATCGCCCAGGCCGCATCCGGTCTCATGAGCATGACGGGCGAGCCGGGCGGACGCCCCACGCTCACGGGCGCGTTCGTCGCGGACTACATCGCGGGGTACCACGGCGCCATCGGCGCCCTGCTCGCCCTCATCCACAAGCGTGCGACGGGCGAGGGCCAGCACGTCGACGTCGCCTCCGTCGACGCGCTCTTCAGCGCGCTCGGCACCGCGACGAGCGCGTGGCCCATGCTCGGACAGAAGATGGAGCGCAACGGCTCCCGCGACCGCATGAGCGCCCCCGCCAACCTCTTCGAGGCGAGCGACAGCTACATCTACCTGCACGCCGGCACCGACCCGCTGTTCCGGCGGCTCGCCCACGCGATGGGACGCCCCGAGCTGCTCGAGGACGAGCGCTTCTCCGCGGTCGCGCAGCGCATGGCGCACGTCGACGAGGTCGAGGCGATCGTGAGCGAGTGGCTCGGCGAGCTGACGGCCGAGGAGGCGGGTCGCCTCCTCGACGAGGCCGGCATCCCCTACAGCAAGGTCATGGGCGTCGACGAGGTCGCGTCCTCCGAGCAGATCCGCGCGCGCGAGATGCTCGTCGACATCGAGCACCCCGAGCTGGGCGTCGTGACGCTCCCGGGCGTGCCGATCAAGCTGAGCGCGGCCCCGGGATCCATCCGCAAGGCACCCCCGCTCGTGGGCGAGGACAGCGACTACATCTACGGCGAGCTCCTCGGCTACGACGCGGACACCATCCAGGGTCTCCGCGACCGCGGCGTCATCTAGCCCTCGACTCGGAACTCCCCCATGAACGACGCCTTCCTCGGCCTCGACGTCGGCACGTCCGGACTCAAGATCCTCGTGATCGACACCGACGGCGGCGTGCTCGCGCGCACCTCGGCGGGCTACCCGACCTCCTACCCCGCGCCCGGGCGCGCCGAGCAGGATCCCGAGTCGTGGATCGACGCGCTCGCGGATGCCCTGAGCCGCGTCGATGCGGACGTGCGCGCCCGCATCCGGGGCGTCGCCGCCGTCGGCCACGTGCCGAGCCTCGTGCTCGTCGACGCCGACGGAAGAGCCGTGCGACCGTCGATCATCTGGCAGGACAATCGCGCCGAGCGCGAGGCGCAGGCGCTCGGCGCCCGCTTCGGCGACGTCGACGCCGAACTGGGAACGGCCCTGCCCTGGGCGGCGTCGCAACTGCTGCCGAAGCTCTCCTGGGTGGCCGCCCACGAGCCCGAGGCGGTGACCCGCACGAGCGCGGCACTGCAGCCCAAGGACTACGTCAACCGCTTCCTCACCTCGATCACGGCGACCGACCCGTGGTCGTCGAAGGGCATCTGCGACGTGACGGAGGGCGCGCCCGCCGCGCGTCTGCTCGCGGGCGCCGGCTGGTCCTCCGACGTATGTCCTCCGACGCATGCGCCGTGGGCGGAGCTCGGGCGTGTGACGCCCGCGGCCGCCGAACGTCTCGGCATCCCCGCCGGCATCGTCGTCGCGACCGGATGGTCGGACGCCCTGGGTGCCGTGCTCGCCGTCGGCGCGTTCGACGAGCCGCGCTCGTTCGTGCTCACCGGAACCTCCAACATCGTCGGAGCGACCCGCACGGACGTCGCGACGGCACAGGGCCTGTACGCCGTCCCGGCGGGACCCTCGGCCCCGCTCCCCATGCTCTACGGACCGACCCAGTCGGGCGGCGAGGCGCTCACCTGGGCCGCCCGCATCCTCGACGTCGAGGTCGGCGAGGTCATCCGCCTCGCGACGGAAGCGGCCACGACCGACCGCCCGACCTTCGTGCCGTACCTGCGCGGCGAGCGCGCACCGCTTTGGAACCCCGCGGCCCGCGGCCTGCTCGTCGGCCTGTCGGCCGACCAGGGGCGCGCCGAGTTCGCCCGCGCCGTCGTCGACGGCGTCGCCTCGAGCGCCCGTCACGTGCTCGAGCTCGCCACGGGCGGCGACGGCGCCGACCAGCCGGTCGAGGTCGGAGGGGTCGGCGTCGACGACCCGCGCTGGGCCGCGATGTGGGCATCCGCCCTCCGCCGCCCGCTGCGCATCCACTCCGAGCCGAACCTCTCCGCGCTCGGAGCCGCCCTCCTCGCGGCCGGGGCGTGCGGGCTCAAGGGCGCCGAGCTCGCGCGGCTGCGCCCGCAGCCCACCGAATACCACCCGGATGCCGCCGACGCGGACGACACCGGATTCCGCGATTATCTCGACGCGAGTCACCTCGCCGACGAATGGAGCCGACGTGACTGAACTCGCCACCGACCCCGTCATCGTCGTCGTCCGCCTGGACGACCCCGACGCCGCCACGACCGCCATCACGGGCCTCCTGCGGGGAGGCGCGCGCAGCATCGAGGTCACGATGACCGTGCCCTCGGCGCTCGGCATCATCGAGAGCCTGCGCGGCCAGGACGCCATGATCGGCGCCGGCACCGTGCTCACCCGCCAGGACGCCCTCGCCGCCGTCGCGGCGGGCGCGCGCTACCTCGTCGCGCCCGACACCAATCCCGAGGTGCTCGCCGTCGGCGCCGAGGCCGGCGTGCCCGTCGTCCCGGGCGCCCTGACGCCCACCGAGATCCGCCAGGCCGCTGGGCTGGGCGCCGCCGCCGTCAAGGTGTTCCCGGTCGACGCGCTCGGCGGCCCCGAGTACATCCGCTCCCTCCGCGGCCCGCTCCCCGACGTGCCGTTCGTCGTCTCCGGCGGCGTCACGACCCCGCAGGCCGCCCAGTACTTCGCCGCGGGCGTGCGGTCGGTGTGCATGGGACGCGAGTTCCTCGACGCCGCCGAGATCGCCGCCCGCGACATCGACGCCATCGCCGCACGCGCCGCGCGTGTGCTCTCCGCGGTCGCCCCGGCCGCGGCCTGACGACCCGACCCCCGCCCACAGCCTCACGAAACACGAAGGAAGCACCATGGCCAGAATCGGCAGCCATCGGATCACCGACATCCGGTTCCCCACGTCGCTCGACGCCTCCGGTTCGGACGCGGTCAACGTCGACCCCGACCACTCCGCCGCCTACCTCGAGCTGACGCCCGACGACCCGAGCTGGCCCTCCGGCTACGCCTACGTCTTCACCCAGGGCCGCGGCAACGACCTCGCCTGCCACACCCTCGAGGTCATGGTCGGGCTGCTGCCCGACTGGCCGCTCGAGGAGATGCTCGACCGCCTCGGCGAGGTGTCGCGCCTGCTCGTCGACGACTCGCAGCTGCGCTGGCTCGGGCCCGAGAAGGGGCTCACCCACCAGGCCGCGGGCGCCGTCGTCAACGCGCTCTGGGACATCAAGGCGCGCCGCGCGGGCGTGCCCCTGTGGCGCCTGCTCGTCGACATGACGCCCGAGGAGATCGTCTCGGTCGTCGACTTCTCGCACCTGCGCGACGCCATCACGGAGGCCGAGGCGCTCGATATCCTCCGCGCCGGCCAGGAGGGCAAGGAGGAGCGCATCGCGCACCTGCGCAGCGACGGCTTCCCGGCGTACACGACCGGCCCGGGGTGGCTCGGCTTCAGCGACGAGCGGATGCTGGGCCTCGTCCGGCAGGCGGTCGACGACGGCTTCACGCTCATCAAGATGAAGGTCGCCGGCAACCTCGAGGACGACAAGCGCCGCCTCGGGCTCGCGCGCGAGGCCGTCGGCCCCGACATCCGGCTCGCGATCGACGCGAACCAGCGCTGGGACGTCGACGAGGCGATCGACTGGATCCGCGAGCTCGTCGACTACCAGCTGTGGTGGGTCGAGGAGCCGACCGCGCCCGACGACATCCTCGGCCACGCGAAGATCCGCAAGGCGATCGCACCGACCAAGGTCGCGACGGGCGAGGCGATGGCCAACCGCATCATGGTCAAGCAGTTCCTGCAGGCCGAGGCGCTCGACATCCTGCAGATCGAGTCGAGCCACTTCGCGGGCGTCAACGAGAACCTCGCGAACCTGCTGCTCGCGACGAAGTTCGGCGTGCCCGTGATCCCGCACGCGGGCGGCGTGGGACTCTGCGAGCTCGGGCAGCACTACGTCTACTTCGACTACGCCGTGCTCGCCCGCACGCTCGACGACCGCGGGCTCGAGTACATCGACCACCTGCACGAGCACTTCGTCGCTCCGGTCGACGTGACCCGCGGACGCTACCGTCTGCCCGACACGCCGGGCACGGGAGCCGAGATCCGACCCGAGTCGGTGGCGCGGTGGACGTTCCCCGACGGGCCCGGCTGGACCGAGCTCCGCGAGAAGGGACTCGTGCCGTGACCGAGCGGCGCGACGCCGTCTCGTTCGACCTCTCCGCGCGCAGCGTCATCGTGACGGGCGGGGCGAGCGGGATCGGCGCGACCCTCGCCGAGGCGCTCCTCGCCGCGGGCGCCCGCGTGAGCGTGTGGGGCCGCGACCAGGCGCGGCTCGACGCGTTCGTCGAGCGGATGGCCGGCAGGTACGCGCACGACCCGCTCCCGAAGTCGGTCGACGTGACCGACGCCGCGAGCATCGACGCGGCCCTCGCGGAGGTCGTCGAGGAGTGGGGCCGTGTCGACGGTCTCGTGAACGGCGCCGGCACGATGAAGGTCGGCGACTCGGTCGACTTCGCCGAGGCGGACTTCCGGTCGATCGTCGACATCCACCTCGTGGGCGCGTTCCTCTGCTCGCAGCGTGTGGCGCGCGTCATGCGCGAGTCGGGCGGCGGCAGCATCCTCAACCTCGGCTCGATGGCCACCTTCGTCGGCCAGCCTCGCCGCGCCGCCTATTCGGCCGCCAAGACCGGCATCGCCGGCCTCACGAAGACGCTCGCCGTCGAGTGGGGTCCGGATGCCATCCGCGTCAACGCGATCGCGCCCGGCTACATCGCGACGGGCATGGCGATGGAGAACGTGCGCCTCGGCGTGCTGCCGCTCGACAAGGTGCTCTCGCGCACGCCCCTGCGCCGCATGGGCGAGCCCGAGGAGCTCGTGCCGCTCTCGCTCTACCTGCTGAGCGACGTCGCGGCCTTCGTGACCGGAACCATCATCCCGGTCGACGGCGGCTGGCTCGCCAACGGCTACGTGGAGTAGCGGGCGACCCCGACAGCGCGTGATGACGGCGGTGGTGGAGATGGGGGGAATTGAACCCCCGTCCATCGCTGTGAGCCTGCGCCTTCTCCGGGCGCAGTCCGTGAAATCGTTCTGCTCGGCTCCGACCTTCGTCACGAACACCTAGGTCGACGAGCCCAGCCCCAGTGAAAGTCCCGCGCGACCCTGGAACACGATCGCGCAGCAAGCCCCCTCGATGACGCCAGGATCCGGATCGGGGGCGAGTCCGGACTGACGGACCTATCTACTCCGCTTAGGCAGCGAGAGCGAGGTCGGTGCGCTTAACGTTGGCACCTATGGTGTGCGGAGGGCGTTAACGAGATAACCCCGCATCCTCGGCCCGCTTCTCGCAGTTTCGCAGGCGATGTCGAAACCGATCATCCCCATGGTCACCTCGGGAGCTCGCTCCGTGAGAGGTGGGCCGTCATCACGCGCTGTGGAGTTGTCAATCGCGCCGATGAGGCGCAGCCCTTCATCATAGCCGAGGCCGCGAGGTGCTGGCAGGATGAGGCGATGAGCACCGTCATCACCGTGCAGGGCCACTTCACGGCGTGGTACCCCGCCGAGCGCGCCACCGTCCGCCTCACCGTCGGTTTCGACGGACCGAAGCGCGCGGACGTGCTCGCCTCCGCGACGGCCGCCGTGCAGACCGTCACCGACTCCGTGACGCACCTGCACGATCCGGATGCGGGGCCCGTCACGTGGTGGTCGTCGGCGCGCGTGCGCGTGTGGGCCGAGCGCCCGTGGAACGCCGACGGCAAGCAGCTCGCGCCCGTGCACCACGCGTCGATCGCGATGACGGTGAAGTTCAAGGACTTCGACGCCCTCGCCGACTGGCTCGCGGAGGCCGCGACCGTGCCGGGCGTGCAGGTCAACGGGATCGACTGGGACCTCACCGAGGCCAAGCGCACGGCCGTCACGACCGAGGTGCGCTCCCGCGCCGTGCGCGACGCCGTCGACAAGGCGCGCGTCTTCGCCCAGGCGATCGGACTGGCCCAGGTGTCGGCGACGGCGATCGCGGACCCGGGCATGCTCGGCGTGCGCGGAGAGGCCGACTCTCCCGCCCCGAGCATGATGCGCGCCGCGTCGTTGAGCGCGCCCCACGCGGCCGGCACGTCGTTCAGCTTCACGCCGGAGGACATCGAGGTCACGGCCTCGGTCGACGCCCGCTTCGAGGCGAGCTGAACTACTCCCCGAGATGCCGGCGGCTCGCCATCGCGCGGTCCGCCTCGCGCTTGTCCTGACGCTCGCGGAGCGCCTGACGCTTGTCGTACTCCCGCTTGCCCTTCGCGACCGCGAGCTCGACCTTGGCGCGGCCGTCCTTGAAGTAGATGGAGAGCGGCACGAGGGTGTACCCGCCCTCCTTCGTGCGGTGGCTGATCTTGATGATCTGCGCCTTGTGCAGCAGGAGCTTGCGCTTGCGGCGCGTGGCGTGGTTCGTCCACGACCCGGAACCCCACTCGGGGATGTGCACCGCGTCGAGCCAGATCTCGCCGCCGTCGATGAAGGCGTAGCCGTCGACGAGCGAGGCCTTGCCCTCCCGCAGCGACTTCACCTCGGTGCCCGAGAGCACGATGCCGGCCTCGTAGGTGTCCTCGATCGTGTAGTCGTGGCGCGCCTTGCGGTTGGTCGCGACGACCTTCTCGCCCTTCTCACGGGGCATGACGCACCTCCCTGCGCGTGACATCCGGAGCCGTCGCGGACGCGGCGGCAGCCGTTCAGTCTATGCGACTCAGGCCTTCAGGTAGCGCCGGATGGCGACGCTCGCCGAGAGGGCGGCGAGCAGCGCGCCCACGCCGATGAGGATGGGCACCACGAGCAGCGCCTCGGGCAAGCCGATGAAGGTGTAGCCGCGGATGCGCTCCGTCAGGTAGCCGCCGACGAAGAAGTGCACGATCGCGACGACCGCGCCGCTCGCGAGCAGCGACCCGATGAGCGAGGCGAGCACGCCCTCGAGGATGAACGGCGTCTCGATGAAACGGTTCGACGCTCCGACGAGGCGCATGATCGCGAGCTCCCGGCGCCGTGAGAAGGCGGAGAGCCGGATCGTCGTGGAGATGAGCAGGACCGCCGCGATGAGCATGAGCGCGGCGATGCCGACGGCCGTGAAGCTCGCCACGTTCATGACGTCGAAGATCGGCTGCAGTAGGGCGCGCTGGTCGGTGACCTCGTCGACGCCCGGCATCCCGCTGATCGAGTCGATGATGACGTCGGAGTTGTCGGGGTCGACGAGCTTGATCTGGAAGTCGTAGGGGAAGGAGTCGATCGTGGCGAGGTCGACGACCGAGTTGCCCGCGAACTGCTCCTTGAACCGCTCGAACGCCTGCTCGGGCGTCTCGAGTGTCACCGTCTCGACGAACTCGGCGAGGGTCGGCCCCTCGAGCTGCGCCTGCACCGCGTCGATTTGCTCCTGCGTGGCGCTCGCACCCTCGCAGCTCGGCACCGCGGGGATGCACATGTAGACCGTCACCTCGGCGCGGTCGTACCAGTAGTTCTTCATCTCGCCGATCTGCATCTGCAGCAGGATCGCGGCGCCGAAGAAGGTGAGCGAGATGAAGGTCACGAGGATGACCGACACGACCATCGAGAGGTTGCGCCGGAAGCCCTGGCCGACCTCCGACAGGATGAGCCCGAGCCTCACGAGCGTCCTCCCGGTTCGACGAGGGGCGGGGGCACGGGTGCCCCGGATGCCGTGCCGGCCTGCGCGTCGCCCGTCTCCGGCGGCGGCACCTGCTTCGGCACGAAGAAGGAGGCCGTGAGCGAGGCGGGCTCCGCGGTCGGCGCCGCGACGGGCGAGGCGCTCGGCTCCACGGGCGCGGCGACGGGCGGCACCTCCCGGCGCACGGCATCCGGCGCGGGCGCGCCCGCCACCTTGAGCTGCTCGCGTTCGAGCTGCTCGCGGAAGTCCTGCACGGGGATCGCCTGGGTCTGGTAGCCGCCCTGGCGCTCGTCGCGCACGACCTGGCCCGAGATGAGCTCGATGACGCGGCGCTTCATCGTGTCGACGATGCCCGAGTCGTGGGTGGCCATGAGCACGGTCGTGCCGTTCGCGTTGATCGTCGAGAGCAGCGTCATGATGCCCGCGCTCGTGGCAGGGTCGAGGTTGCCCGTGGGCTCGTCGGCGAGCAGGATCGCGGGCTTGTTGACGATGGCGCGTGCGATCGCGACGCGCTGCTGCTCGCCGCCCGAGAGCTCGTGGGGGAAGCGACCGGACTTGCCCGCGAGGCCCACCATCTTGAGCACGTCGGGCACTGCCTCCTGGATGAAGCCCTTCGACTTGCCGATCACCTGGAGCGTGAAGGCGACGTTGTCGAAGACGGTCTTCGCGGGCAGCAGGCGGAAGTCCTGGAAGACGACGCCGAGGTTGCGGCGGAAGTACGGCACCTTGCGGTTGGCGAGCGTCGTGAGGTCGTTGCCGAGCACGTGGAGCTTGCCGCGGCTCGGCTTCTCCTCCTTGAGGATGAGCCGCAGGAAGCTCGACTTGCCGGAGCCGGAGGCGCCGACGAGGAACACGAACTCGCCCTTCAACACCTCGAGGTCGACGTTGTTGAGGGCGGGACGCGTCGTGCCGGGATAGGTCTTGCTGACCTGGTCGAAACGGATCATGGCGCGCCCAGCCTAAGCACGGCGCCCACGCACCCGGGGCGCGACACTCCCCCGGCCCGCGAAGCGGTCGGCGGATGCCGCGGGGCGACGGTGCGATCGTCGCCCCCGCGAGGTCGGGCGGGTGTCCGCAGCGACTCAGCTGCTCGCGATCCGGCGGATGCCGAGGGCCGCGATCCCCGCTCCCGCGAGCAGACCCCCGAGCATCGCGAGTCCCGCGATGTCGAGCCCCGCACCCGATGCGGCGAGCCGTCCGGGGCCGTCTCCCGTCGGCACGGGACGGGGGGCGTCGGTGCCTCCACCGCCCGCGCCCCCCGCGCCGCCACCGGCGCCGCCGTCCCCGCCTCCCGCGGGAGCGGCGACGACACGGTAGTCGTAGGCGATCTCGGTGCGGTGTCCCGCGACGTCGACCGCGAAGAGGGTGAGCCGGTGATCGCCGAGCGTGCCCGTGGGCACGACTCCCGTGGGCGACTCGACGATGCCGCACGCGGCGACCCCCGAGGTGGCGTCGTCGCAGGCCGCGGCGATCGTCGCCGCCTCGCCCTGCCGGTAGCTGGGCGTCGCGAGCGTGCGGGGCGCGCCCGCGACGCCGACGGTGGGGGCAACCGTGTCGAGGCGCACGCGGTGCGTCGTGCCGTCCGCGCGGTTGCCGTAGACGTCGATGGCCCAGTAGGAGACGTCGGTGACGCCGTCGACGTCGAGCACGAACGCGGCATCCTCCTCGTCGCGCGTGACGTCGCCGTTCGTCGAGACCGCGCCATCCGTCCACCAGTGGCGCGACGCGATGCCGGAGGCGTCGCTCGCGACGACCCCGATGCCGAGCGGCATCGCGTACCAGCCGCTCGCGGGCGCGGGCGCGATCATGAGCGAGACCTCGGGCGAGGTGAGGTCGGGCGCCACGAGGTAGCGGAACGTGCTCGTGGAGGTGAAGCCCGCGGCATCCTCCGCCGTCACCACGAGCTCGTGCTCGCCGAGCTCGTCGGTCGGCAGGGGTGCGCCGGGGGCGAGCGCCGCGGAGCACGAGACGACACCGGATGCGGCGTCGCTGCACGCGTAGTCGAAGGTCGGGCTCGACCCGCGCTCGACGAGCCGGGGCGTCGTGACCTCGATGAGCGGGGCGCTGCGGTCGAGCTGGAACACGAGCTCGTGCGGCTCCTCGACGTTGCCGGCGGCGTCCGTCGCCCACACCGTGAGCACCGTGCGGCCCTCGGCCGAGATCGCGATGCTCGTGTCGGCGGTCGGGACCGTCACGGGCGCGGCGGCGCCGATCCGGTACGTGATCGAGGCGACCCCCGAGCCCGTGTCCTCGGCGGTGATGCGGGCGGGCACCGAGGCGCTCGTGTACCAACCCGAGGCGGGGGGCGCGCCGCGGTGCACGGTCGAGACGGGGGCGGTCGTGTCGTCGCCAGGCTCGGCGGATGCGGCGATCGGGACGAGCACGGCGCTCGCGACGATGCCGCACGCCGCGGCGCTCGCGGCGAAGGCGATGCGCCCGTTGCGGGCGCGGAGGTGCGTGGAGGGATTCGTCATGTCCCCGACGCTAGGAACCGGGCCGGTCCCGTCGGCAGGGGGCCGCGTCCCCTTTCACGTCCCGCCTCGCGGGACGCCGCCCGGGTCGCGGGTCCCGGTGTCAGTCCTCGTCGTGCGCCGACTTGCGCCAGCGGATGCCGGCCGCGATGAACCCGTCGAGGTCGCCGTCGAAGACGGTCGCGGGGTTGCCCGACTCGTAGCCCGTGCGCAGGTCCTTCACCAGCTGCTGGCCGTAGAGGAAGTAGGAGCGCATCTGGTCGCCCCAGCTCGCGGTGATGACACCCGCGAGCTCCTTCTTCTTGGCGGCCTCCTCCTCCTTCTTGAGCAGCAGGAGGCGGGTCTGCAGCACGCGCATGGCGGCCGCGCGGTTCTGGATCTGCGACTTCTCGTTCTGCATCGACACGACGATGCCGGTGGGCAGGTGGGTGATGCGCACGGCCGAGTCGGTCGTGTTGACGCTCTGGCCGCCGGGGCCGGAGGAACGGAACACGTCGACGCGGATGTCGCCCTCGGGAATGTCGACCTCCTGCGCCTCCTCCATGACGGGGATCACCTCGACCGCGGCGAAGGAGGTCTGGCGCTTGTCGGCCGAGCCGAAGGGGCTGATGCGCGCGAGCCGGTGCGTGCCCGCCTCGACGGAGAGCGTGCCGTAGGCGTAGGGGGCGTCGACCTCGAAGGTGGCCGACTTGATGCCCGCGCCCTCCGCATAGGAGGTGTCCATGACCTTGACGGGGTAGCCGTGCCGCTCCGCCCAGCGCAGGTACATGCGCAGCAGCATCTCGGCGAAGTCGGTCGCGTCGTCGCCACCCGCACCCGAGCGGATCGTGACGACGGCCGAGCGGGGGTCGTACTCCCCGTCGAGGAGCGTCTGCACCTCGAGGTCGCCGATGGCCTTCTGCAGCGAGGTGTACTCGGCCTCCGCCTCGGCGGCGGCATCCGCGTCGTCCATCTCGCGCGCGAGCTCGACGAGCACGTCGAGGTCGTCGAGTCGGCGCTGCACGGCGGTCACGCGTGTGAGCTCGGCCTGGCGGTGGCTGAGCGTGCTCGTCACCTTCTGCGCGCTCTCCGGGTCGTCCCACAGGTCGGGCGCGCCGGCCTTCTCGGAGAGCTCGGCGATCTCCTTCTCGAGCCGCTCCACCCCCACGACCGCGCGGATGTCGTCGAAGGTGCTGCGGAGGGCGGCGAGCTGGCCGGGGAGATCATCGAGCATGGCCTCCCCAGCCTAGCGACCGTCACTCGAACAGCAGCACCTCCGCGTGGCCGACGAGCACGGAGGTGATGCGATCGCCCGTGACGCCGAGGATCACGACGAGCTGGTCGGACGAGGCCATCATCGAGATGACGTCGTCGGGAACGTAGTCGGCGTAGTAGGGGCTCTTCCGCACCTCGTCGAGGTATGCCTCGTCGAGCGGCGCGCTCCATCCGCTCGACGAGCCCGTGTAGGCGAGCAGCTCGCCGGTGGCGTCGGCGGCGCTCAGCTCGCCGCAGCACTCCGACGAGGCGAGGATGTAGGTGACCGGGTCGTCCATGAACGGGCCGATCGCGGCCGGGTCGCCCGACTCGACGCCCGCGACGATCGCGGCGCGCTCGGCGGCGTCGATGCTCGGCGGCTCGGTCGTGGGCGGTGCGCTCGGCTCCCCGCTCGCGCCCGCGTCCGCGGTCTCGGATGCCGTGGGCGTCGAGGTGGGCACGGGGGCGGGTGCCGAACACCCGACGAGGGCGAGCGCGGCGAGCAGGGCCGCGGCGAGGGCCGTGCGGGCGGAGCGGGCGGTGCGGGGCGAGGGGCTCATGGGGGTCCCTTCCGGGGGTCGGTCGGCGGAGGACGCTCTCGACGCCGCGCCGGCCCGGAGGCCGACCGCGGACGTGCTCAGCATCTCCGGCGCCGCTTCGCGGGTCAAGACTCCGAGGCGAAGGGCCACTCCCCGGCGTGCGGCGCACCGTCGAGGGGACGCAGTTCGGCGGGCATGGGCCACGCGAGCGCGTACGCCTCGAGGGGCACGTCGATCGCGCCGAAGTCGTCGCGCTTCACGCGGATGCCGCGCGGCGACACCTCGACGATCCGCACCCGCAGCGGCGGATGCCCCGCGCGGTCGAGCAGGTAGGGGTCGGCGAGGTACCCGATGCCGAGCTCGTCGAGCAGCTCCTCCGCCGCGAGCCAGTCGAGAACACCCGCACGCTCGCGCCCCAGCAGGTCGACGGGCACGAAACCGTCGCCCTCGGGCCGCATCCACCCGACGCGCTCGCCGTCGGCGCGACGGTGCTCGATCCATCCGCTCGTATCCACGGGCCCACGATAGGGGCCGCGCCGAGTCGACCGAAGACCGAGCGCGCGGCAGTCGCCGCGAACGCGTCCTGTTACACGTCGAGCAGCGCCGTCATCATGATCGACACGCGGATGCCGGGCAGCTCCGGGCCCAGGCGCGCGACCGCGCGCGCCGGCGGCGAGCCTCCGAACACCTGCCCGTAGGCCTCGTTCATGCCCGCGAAGTCCGCCGGGTCGGCCAGCAGCACGGTCACGAGCGTGACGTCGTCGAAGCTCGCACCTCCCGCGGCGAGCACGGCCTCGCAGTTGCGGAGCGACTGGAGGGTCTGCTCCTGGATCGTCTCGGGCAGGGTCCCGGTGCGGGCGTCGGCGCCCACCATCCCCGAGACCTGGATCGTCGATCCGACGCGCACGCCCTGGCTGAACAGCGGAGAGCTCGGAGCGTCGTCCGTCGCGATGATCTGTCGCACCATGCCGCGGATGCTACGCCTGCCCACCGTCAGTCGCGGCGCGTCACTCGAAAACCGAGCGCGCCGATGCGGTCGCCTCGACCCGGATGCCGTCGGGCACGAAGAGGGTGAGCACGGGCGGGCGCCACGTCGAGGCCATCGTGACCGTCGCGCTCACCCCGTCGACGGTCTCGGCGCGCACGATGGCGAGCTCGTCAAGGTCGGGCGCGGGGTTGCCCGCGAGGTAGTCGGCCACGGCGGATGCGACGCCCGCGTCGTCGAGCAGCGGCCGCGGCCCGTCGGGCGTGAGCCGCACCTCGGCGAGCTCGAACGACTCGGCGCCCACGAGCGCGGCGCCGTCGGCGATCGTGAAGAGCCGCTTCTTCTCGAGGTAGAGCGACGTCGCGGCCGTCACGAGCAGCACGATGAGCAGGCCGAGGAAGCCGAAGAACGCGATGAGGGGCAGCGTCGAGCCGTCGTCGGCGGCGAGCGCCGCCCGTGCCCGCCTCGCCGCCCTCACGGCCCCGCCCGGAACCGCGACACCTGTTCGGTCGCGACGGCGCGCACCGGCACCGCGAGCGCGACGTCGAGCCCGAGCACGGGCGGCGCGAGCGGCAGCGGGACGACCGCGGCGAGCTCGAGGGTCACGTAGCCGCGACGTTCGAGGCAATCGGCGGGGTGGGGTCGGCAGCTGATCGCGAGTTGCGCCCGGCTCGCGTCGACGCCGTAGTCGGCGAGGGTCACGCGGATGGCGCGCTCGGCCGCGGCACGGGCCTCGGCCTCGGTCGCCGCCTGCACGAAGACGCGGCTCGCCTGACGCGCCGCACCCTCGACGCCGAGCGAGCCCGCCTGCACCGACGACACCACGAGAACGAGGTAGACGAGCGGCACGAGCAGCAGCAGCCCCGCGGTGAGGAACTCGAGCGAGGCGGAGCCCGCGTCGCCGCCTGCGCGTGCCCGCATCCGCCCGTCAGTCGAGCGTCTCGCGAGCCGCATGCCCCTCCACCTCCAGCGCGCGGTCGGGACCGAGCAGCCCGAGAAGCGGCAGCGTCGTGCGCACCGACACGATGACGGAGGGCGCGCCCATCCAGTCCCCCTCGCGCACGGAGACGTCGCTCGCGTAGCGCGGCCCGATCGCGGTCGCGATGAGCTCGACCGTGCGGGGCACCGCATCCGCGGGCTCGTTGTCGGCGAGCGCCCCGTAGCGGGCGCCCTCGGCAGCGGCGTCGAGCGCGGTGTTGCGGATGTGCAGGGCGAGTGCGAGCTGCACGACCGCGAGGGTGAGGAAGACGAGCAGCACGCCGACGAGGGTGAACTCGACGGGAGCCGAGCCGCGGTCGTCGCCGAGCTGCGGGCCCCGCACGTCAGATCCCGGAGACCTTGTCGATCGCGTTCTGGAAGATGTCGGCGAGCGCGGGGCCCGCGAGGGCCCAGATGAGGATCACGAGGGCCGCCGTCATCAACGTGATGAGAACCCAGCCGGGCACGTCGCCGCGGTCGTCGCGAAGGCGATGCAGGAGTCGTCGCATGCCGACAGTGTGGGGCGGCGGCCGGCCGCTCGTCGGGAGTTCTCCACAACCCGGTCCGTGCGGCGACCGGGGTGGCGGGTGCAGGCTTGACGCATGAGCGATCCGATCGACATGCGTTCGCTCGATGTGGAGTCACGCGCCGTGGAGACGCAGCGCATCATCCGCACCGGCACCGTCTGGCTCGCCGCCGCCCTCATCGCGCCGGCCGCGGGCCTCGCCCCGCTCCTCGCGAGCGGATGGCGCCCGGCCGACCTGCCGCCGCCCGCCCTCGTCGCCTTCTGGCTCGGCGCCGTCGCCGCCGGCCTCGGAACGGCGGGCCTCGTGTGGGCCGGGTGCCCCGTGCTCGGCTTCCCGCTCGCCGAGGCGCATCGGCAGAAGGTGTTCTGCATCCGGGTGGGCATCGCGCTCGACGTCTCCGGGATGGCGCTCGCGGGGCTCGCGATCCTGCTGAGCCCGGCGTGAGGCCCGGGCGGGCGACGCCTAGAACCCCAACTCGAGCACGAGGGTCGCGGGGAAGAGGGCGAAGACGACCGTCACGGGCAGGATGAGGAACACGAGCGGCACGAGCATCGCGACCTCCTTGCGTCCCGCCGATTCGAGCAGGTGCCGCTTGGCGTCCTCGCGCGCGTCCTGAGCCTGCGCACGGAGCACCTCGACGAGGGGACTGCCTCGGTCGAGCGCCGTCACGAGCTGCTCGACGGTGCGGCTGAGCGCGGGCGACTCGAGCGCGTCGGCGCACCGCTGCAGCGCCTCCGTGAGCGGCACGCCCACCTCGACTTCCGCCATGACGCGAGCGAGCTCACCCGCGAGATCGCCCGATCCCACACGGCCGACGCGACGCAGCGCATCACGCACCGTCTCTCCCGCCGAGAGCGCGAGGCTCAGGAACTCGAGCACCGTCGGCAGCTCATCGGCGATGCGCCGCATCCGCGCCCGCGCGCGATGCCCGAGCAGTTGCTCGGGCAGGAGGAGCCCGGATGCGGCGGGGGCCACCGCGGCCGCGATCACGGGCGTGAGGGCGGTCGACCGCGCGAGCAGGAGCGCCGCGAGCACCCCCGCGACCGCCCCTCCCGCCGCCCAGAGAAGCTGACGCCCCCGGAACGCCGATACCCCGAGGCGAGAGCCCGCCTGCCGAAGGCGGCGCTCGACGGTCGCGTCGCCGCCGAGGAGCGCCGCGACGCCGCGGAGTACCCGCGCGACGAGGGGCGCGACGAGCTCGGCGATCACCGTGCCGGGCTCCCCCGACCGCCGGGCCCGGAGCTCGCGCGCATCCGCCGAGACGTCGAGCACGTACGGCGCGACCCGGTCGGCGAGGCGCCCGGCGCCGAGCGTCGGGAGCGCCGCGGCGAGGGTCCAGAGGCCGAGACCCAGCACGATGCCGAGACCGACGGCGGCCGAGATCAGCGGGCTCACGCGAACCACCGCCGTTCCTCGGGCAACCGCCCGACGGCGACCATGATGCGGTACGCGACGACCGTCACGACGAGGCCGATGGCGAGCACCGCGAAACCCGTGGGCGAGTTGTAGGCGCGTACCGCCTCGGGCCTCGCCGCGAGCAACACGAGCACGAGCCAGGGCGCCGCGACCCCGAGTCGCGCGGCGACCACCACCCAGCTCTGCCGCGCCTCGACCTCGGAGCGGATCGCGGCATCCGCCCGCAGATGCGCCGCGAGCGCGCGCAACACGCCCGGCAGCTCCGTGCCGCCCACTTCGCGCGCGACGCGGAGCGTCTCGACGACGCGGTCCGCGACGGGGTCGGCGAGACGATTCTTGAGCGCGTCGAGGGCGAACGCGAGGTGGCCGGTGGCCGTGAGGTCGGCGGCGAAGTCCTCGAAGGCGGGGCGCAGCGGGGCCGGCCCGCTGTCGCCGAGCGCCGCGAGCGCGTCGGGCAGCGAACGACCCGACCGCAGGCCCGCGACGACGTGGTCGAGGGCGTCGGGCCACACGGCGCGCGTCGCCCGGCGCCGGGCGCGAGCGCGAGCCGACACGACGGCGAACGGGAGCGCCGTCGCGGCGACGCCGGCGGCCGCCGCGAGCGCGACGACGGGCACGATCGCGAACACGAGCGCGGCCGCGACGACCCCGAGCAGTCCGGCCACGACGATGATCGTCGCCGCCGACACGCGCCCGAGACCCGCCTGGCGCACGCGCTCGCCGAACCTCGCGAATGGACGCACGGAACGGGTGGCCCGCTCCCCTGGGTCGGAGGGCCAGAGCCACGGCGACGCCGCGAGCACGAGACCGATTCCGAGCACCAGTCCGCAGGCTGCCGCGATCATGCGGATGGTCCCGCGGACGTGGGGGGCGCCTCGCGCAGGATCGCCGCCGGATCCACGCCCGCGCGCTCGAAGCCCGCCATCCGGGGAGGCAGCGCCCCGGTCGCCGCGAGGCGCGTGCCATCGAATGCGAAGAGCGTCACGGCATCGACGGCCCCGTCGACCACGCGTCCCGTCGGGGCGACGATCTCGACGATGCGGCGGCGTCCGTCGCGGCCGAGCTCCGCGTGCACGACGAGGTCGATCGCCGAGGCGACGGTCGGCGTGACGAACGAGACGTCGATGTTGCGGCCCGCGAGCAATGGCAGGGTGCAGAGCTTCACGAGGGCGTCGTGCGCGCTGTTGGCATGCAGCGAGCACATGCCCGGGATGCCCGAGTTGAGCGCGATGAGCAGGTCGAGCGCCTCCGCCTCGCGCACCTCCCCCACGACGAGTCGATCGGGGCGCATCCGCAGGGACTCCTTGATGAGCCGCCTCAGGCTGATCTCGCCCGTCCCTTCGAGGCTCGGCTGGCGGCACTGCATCGCGACGTGGTCGACGGCGTCGAGGGCCAGCTCGAAGGTCTCCTCCACGGTGACGATGCGTTCCGTGGGGCGGCAGGAGCCGAGCAGCGCGCCGAGGAGCGTCGTCTTGCCGCTGTGGGTCGCCCCGGTCACGAGCACGTTGTGGCCGGTGCGCACCGCGACGTGCAGGAAGCCCGCGGCCTGGCTCGTGAGCGACCCGAGCGCCACGAGGTCGACGAGGCTGCGCATGCCCGTGCGGAAGCGGCGGATGTTGATCGACACGTGCCCGCGGGTGACATCGGGGATGACGGCGTGGAGGCGCGATCCGTCCGGAAGCGAGGCGTCGACGAACGGCGAGCTGAGGTCGACGCGCCTGCCGGTGCCGTGCAGCATCCGCTCGAGGAGCTCGCGCACCTCGACGTCGGTGAGGGCGAGCGGCACGCGCTCGGCGACCCCGTCACGGGCCACGAACACGCGGTCCGGGGCGTTGATCCACACCTCCTCGACGGTCGGATCGTCGAGATACGGCTGCAGCGGACCGAGCCCCGTGAGCGCGGCCGACACCTGTCGGGCGACGTGCGCCTCGTCGTCGAGGAGCGGCACCGAGCCGCCGAGCGCGAGCTCGGCGTACCGCTGCACCTCGTCGCGCACGAGGCGATCAGCGAGCTCCCGATCGCCGTGGAGATCGACGCCCTCGCGCCGCACGCGCTCGCGCACCTGTTCGGCGATGACCCCGACCGCGCTCGTCACCCGCACAGGATGCCGCGGTGCGCGGACGCGGGGCGTCCGTTCTCCACAGGGTCACACCGGCCCCGTCGAGCGCGCGACGTCAGCGCTGGAACGTGACGTGGATGACGCCGCTCTCGGCGACCTCCGCCGTCGTCTCGTAGCCTGCCTCGAGGCCGCGGAGGTCGTCCCACAGGCGGAAGCCGCGGCCGAGCAGGATCGGCGTGATGCCCACGTGCAGGCGGTCGACGAGACCCGCCCGGAGGAACTCGCGCGCGACGGTCGCGCCCCCGCCGATGCGGACGTCCTTACCGTCGGCGACCTCGATGGCCCGGTCGAGCGCCTCCTGCGGCGTGGCGGAGAGGAAGTGGAACGTCGTGCCGCCCGCCATCTCGATCGAGGGGCGAGGGGTGTGGGTGAGCACGAACACCGGCACGTGGAACGGCGGCTCGTCACCCCACCAGCCCCGCCAGTCGGGGTCGTCGGGGTGGGCGTGCAGGCCGAACATGCCGGCGCCGATGATCTCGGCGCCGATCTCCTGGAAGTACGCCGACGCATAGCGCTCGTCGACACCCGTCGTGCCCTCGCCGCTCGTGTCGTGGAACACCCGCTCGCGGACCGTACGGGTCGCGGCGTACGCGGCCACGAGCCGCAACCAGTCCTCGCCCATGGGTTTCTCGGGGGTCTGATCGGTCGTCGTCATGAACCCGTCGAGCGAGATGTTCAGGTCGACACGCACGGCCATCGCGGCTCCTCTCTCATGGTAGCGAATTTTAGTCACGATTGCCCGTGAGCTCGGGCCGTGATCATCAAGCCGCACGAACCCGCTGCGCGACGAGCTGTACACCAACCTGCGCCAGTACAGCCGCCCCGCGACGCACCGCACGTCGTATCCGCGCCGGCACTCGTGGCGACTCGCGTGATCGTGGACCGACGGCGACCGTAGACTGAGTGCCCCGCGGGAGTGGTGGAACGGTAGACACGCAGGATTTAGGTTCCTGTGCCTCACGGC
>JAEYZI010000020.1 GCA_023428065.1 Actinomycetes bacterium
GAGCAGGACCGCTCCGCCGGCACGGTCTCGTTCCGGTTCCGGGACGGCTCGCAGACCAACGGCATCCCGGTCGACGAGGCGATCGCGAGGATCCTCGCGGCGATCGAGGGCAAGACCCTCGTGAACACGGCCGAGGACCTGGCGTGAGCGACGGCTCGGGTCTGGAGGACGCCGCAACCCTCGCCGGTGTGCCCGACGGCTTCCAGCGGCTGTGGACCCCGCACCGGATGGCGTACATCACCGCCGGCCCGGAGCCGCTCGTCGAGGAATGCCCCTTCTGCGCGGCACCGGGGAAGTCCGACGAGGACGGCCTGATCGTGCACCGCGGGCGGACCGCCTACGTGCTGCTGAACCTCTTCCCCTACAACTCCGGGCATCTGCTGGTGTGCCCCTACCGTCACATCGGGCTCTACGACGAGGCGACGCCGGAGGAGACCGCCGAGATCGCGGAGCTCACGCAGACCGCCATGCGGGTGCTGCGCACCGTGTCCCGGTGCGACGGGTTCAACATCGGCATGAATCAGGGCCAGGTGGCGGGCGCCGGTGTCGCCGCGCACCTGCACCAGCACATCGTGCCGCGCTGGGCGACCGACGCGAACTTCTTCCCGATCATCGCCCGGACCAAGGCACTGCCGCAGCTGCTCGGCGAGGTCAGGGCTGCTGTGGCATCCGGCTGGCCCGCCTGACGCGGCGTTTCGTCTCGCTCCGCTCGCTCAACGACCGGGGGCGTTTCGGGCGTTGAGCGAGGAGCGGAGCGACGAGACGAAACGGGGATGCGGTCAGCGCACCCGTGTGACGGCGAACTGCTCGCGCGGGTGGGCGTAGGACTCCTGCGCTTCGATCAGCTGCAGCTCGCGCTGCCCCGACTCGTGCGTGCGCTGCAGCAGGTCCCAGACGCTCGAGGTCGTCTTCGACAGCGCGGATGCCGCATCCCCGGTGGCGCGGTAGTGCGCCGTGAAGAGGGCCGCGGTGACATCCCCCGAGCCGTTCGCCTTCATCGGGATGTGCGGGGTCTGCACGATCCAGGCGCCGTCATCCGTCACCGCGAGCATCTCGATCGTGCCCTCGGGACGGTCGGGCCGCTCCACCGAGGTGACGAGGACCGTGCTCGGGCCCATGGCGCGCGCGAGGTCGACGGATGCGAGGGTGGACTCGAGATCGGCGGGCTCGGTCTCGGTGAGGAAGCCCAGTTCGAACTGGTTCGGGGTGATGATGTCCGCCGCCGGCACGACCCGCTCGCGGAGCAGGATCGGGATGGCGGGCGCGACGAAGCAGCCCGACTTGGCGTTGCCCATCACCGGGTCGCACGCGTACACGGCGTCCGGGTTGGCCGCCTTCACCCGTGCCACGGCGTCGAGGATGACGTCGCCGATGCCCTCGCCGCCCTGGTACCCCGACAGCACGACGTCGATCTCGCCGAAGACGCCGCGCTCCTCGATGCCCGTGATGACCTCGCGGACGTCGTCGGGGCTGATGAGCGGACCGCGCCACGCACCGTAGCCGGTGTGGTTGGAGAAGTTGACCGTGTACACCGGCAGCACCTCGACACCGATGCGCTGCAGCGGGAACACCGCCGCGGAGTTGCCCACGTGACCGTAGGCGACGGCGGACTGGATCGACAGGATCTTCACGGGCGGGGACCTTTCATCGAGTGGGGGCGGTCGCCGACGCGCGGACGGCGGCGGCCAGATCGGCGGCGAGGCGTTCGGCCTCGTCGTCGCTGAGTGTGTGGACGGTGAGGCGCAGCCGGCGGGATGCTGCCGCATCCTCGAGCACGAACTCGTCGCCGGGACGTGCGAGCCAGCCCCGTCGCATGAGCTGCTCGGCGACCGCGCGGGCGGGCGCGTGGACGTCGACCCACACGCTCAGGCCGTCCTCGGCGGTGCAGGCCACGCCGTGCGCGCTCAGTCGTTCGGCGAACGCGACGTTCCGTGCGAGGTAGTGGTCGCCGGCACGGTCGACCGCAGCCATGACCGCCGGGTCGCGCACGAGGGCGACGGTGAGCCGCTGCAGCAGGTGGCTCACCCAGGTGCTCCCGGGGCTGAAGTGCATCGCGAGCCGGTCGGCGGTCTCCGGGTCGGTCGCGGTGACCGCCAGGCACATGTCCGGCCCCAGGAACTTCGACACCGACCGGATGAGCGCCCACCGCCGGTGGGTCGGGCCGATGATCGAGTGGTACGGGCGCCTGGTGAGCATCGAGTAGTGATCGTCCGCGATGACCAGCACGTACGGGTGGTTCGCGAGCACGTCGCGGAGCGCCGCGGCGCGCCGTTCGCTGAGACTGACCCCGGTGGGGTTCTGCGCGCGGGGGGTGCAGATGACGGCGCGCACGCCCTGCGCGAGCGCGGCCTCGAGGCCCGCCACCGTCATCCCCTCCTCGTCCACGGGGACGGCCACCGGCCGGTAGCCGCCGAGCCGCACGGTCCGCATGGCGGAGAGGAAGCACGGGTCTTCGAGGGCGACGGCGTCGTCGCGCACGAGCGCCTGCGCGAGGAGCCGCTCGATGGCGTCGACCGCGCCGCCGGTGATGGTGATCCGGGCATTCGCGGCATCCGGCACGTCGGGGGCGAGCCAGTCCCGCGCCCAGCGTTCGAGGTCGGGGTCGATGACGGGTTCGCCGTAGAGCACGGGGCGGCCCGCCAGCGAGGCGAGCGCGTCGGAGAGGTCCGGGATGCGTGCCGGATCGGGGTTGCCGTCGCCGACGTCGCGCAGCACGCTGTCCTGCGCGAACCCCTCCGCAGGAAGCGGAACGGGCGCCGCGACCCGCGTCCCGCCGCGGCCGAGCGTGACGACGGTACCGGCCTGGCCCAGCACCCGGTACGCGGCGACGACCGTGTTGCGGTTCACCCCGAGCCGGTCGGCGAGGACGCGGACCGGCGGCAGCGCGTCGCCGGGGGAGAGGCGGCCGTCGTCGACGAGGCCGCGGATGCTGTCGGCGATCTCCGCAGCGGAGGTCCCCGCGATCTCCTCGCCCGCGACATCGTGCTTCACATCGTCCACGCTACAACGCAGGCCATGCTAGCTTCTGGCATAGGCCAAAAATGACGGTGTGTATGTCACGCCGGGAGGGAGTGTCCATGTCGACCACCGGGACCGGCCGCGTCAAGCGCGGTCTGGCGGAGATGCTCAAGGGCGGCGTCATCATGGACGTCGTCACCGCGGATCAGGCGAAGATCGCCGAGGACGCCGGGGCGGTCGCCGTCATGGCGCTCGAGCGCGTCCCCGCCGACATCCGCGCGCAGGGCGGCGTCGCACGGATGAGCGACCCCGACCTCATCGACCAGATCATCGCGAGCGTATCCATCCCGGTGATGGCGAAGGCGCGCATCGGCCACTTCGTCGAGGCGCAGGTGCTGCAGGAGCTCGGCGTGGACTACATCGACGAGTCCGAAGTCCTCTCGCCCGCCGACTACGTCAACCACATCGACAAGTGGCGGTTCACGACCCCCTTCGTGTGCGGTGCGACGAACCTCGGCGAGGCGCTGCGGCGCATCACCGAGGGCGCCGCGATGATCCGGTCGAAGGGCGAGGCGGGCACGGGCGACGTGTCCGAGGCGACCAAGCACATCCGCACGATCACCTCCGAGATCAACGTGCTGCGCTCGAAGACGAAGGACGAGCTCTACGTCGCCGCGAAGGAGCTGCAGGCCCCGTACGAGCTCGTCGCCGAGATCGCCGAGACGGGCAAGCTGCCGGTCGTGCTCTTCACCGCCGGCGGCGTCGCCACCCCCGCGGATGCCGCGCTCATGATGCAGCTCGGGGCGGACGGCGTCTTCGTGGGCTCCGGCATCTTCAAGTCGGGTGAGCCGGCGAAGCGCGCCGCCGCGATCGTCAAGGCCACGACCTTCTTCGACGACCCCGCGGTCATCGCCGAGGCCTCCCGCGGGCTCGGCGAGGCGATGGTGGGCATCAACGTCGCCGACCTGCCCGCGCCGCACCGGCTCGCCGAGCGTGGCTGGTAACACGGGCGACGGTCTCCGGGTCGGCGTGCTCGCCCTCCAGGGCGACGTGCGCGAGCATCTCGCGGTGCTCCGCGGACTCGGGGCGGATGCCGTGCCGGTGCGTCGGGCAGAGGAGCTCGACACGGTCGCCGGGCTCGTCATCCCGGGCGGCGAGTCGAGCGTCATCGACAAGCTCTCCCGCATGTTCGGCGTGGCAGAACCGCTTCGCGAGCGGATCGCCGCGGGCATGCCCGTGTACGGCACGTGCGCGGGCCTCATCATGCTCGCCGACACGGTGCTCGACGCGATCGCCGGTCAGCGCAGCCTCGGCGGGCTCGACGTCGCCGTGCGGCGGAACGCCTTCGGCAACCAGAACGACTCCTTCGAGACCGACCTCGATGTGCCCGAGCTCGGCGATCCGCGCGTGCACGCGGTGTTCATCCGCGCGCCCGTCGTCGAATCGGTCGGGGCGGAGGCGCGCGTGCTCGCGGCGCTTCCCGACGGCCGGGTCGTCGCGGTCGAGCAGGGCGCGCTCCTCGGCACCTCATTCCATCCGGAGGTCACGGGCGAGCACCGCTTCCACGCGCGCTTCCTCGACCACGTGCGCGCCGCATCCTGATGCTGTTGTGCAGGAGCCTGCTGTTGTGCAGGAGCCTGCTGTTGTGAAGGAGCCTGCTGTTGTGAAGGAACTCCTGACGGTCCGAGCCTCCCGATCCCCGAGTTAACAGGGCTCGTCGGCCCGACTCCTGCACAACAGCAGCGACCTCCTGCACAACAGCAGGGGGGCGGATGCGCGCGCCGCAGCGGGTTCCTGCACAACAGCATCCGGGTTCCTGCACAACAGCATCCGGGCTCCTGCACAACAGCGGGCGCTGCCATGCTGGGCGCATGACGCTCTACGCCGAGTTCGGGCCCCGCCGCGCGCGACAGATCATCGCCGACCTCTTTGCCCTCGCCGTCATCGCCCTCGCGGTCGTCGCGGGCATCACCGTGCACGGCCTCATCGCCGCCTTCGGCGCGGCGTTCGCCCGCCTCGAGGATGCCGGCAGCGGGTTCGAGGGCACGATGGGGGAGCTCGGGGAGTCGCTCGGCCGCGTCCCGCTCCTCGGAGACGGCGTGCGCCCCCTCTTCGACTCCGCCGCGGGGGCGGGCGGGTCGCTCGCGGAGGCCGGGCGCAACGGACAGGCGGTCGTCGAGTCGATCGCGGTGGGCGCGGGCGTGGGTGTCGGGGCGCTGCCGATCGCGATCGTGCTCCTCGCCTGGCTGCTGCCCCGCGTCCGCTTCGTGCGCCGGGCCGGGGCGACGCGCGCGCTCCTCGCACTCGAGGACGGCCACGCGCTCCTCGCCCTGCGCGCCCTCGACGACGCGAGCGCCGCCGAGCTGCGTGCGATCGCGCCGCGGCCCGTGCAGGCGTGGATCGCGCAGGACGCCGAGGTCGTGCAGCGGCTCGCCGAGCTCGAGGCGCGTGAGGCCGGCATCCGCCTGCGCGCGTCGGGGTCGCCGGGCGGGGCGCGGGCCGCCCTCCGGACGCGCGACTAGACTGGCCCCCGCATTTCTTCGAGAGGAGCACCGTGAGCGGGCATTCCAAGTGGGCGACGACCAAGCACAAGAAGGCGGTCATCGACGCACGCCGCGCGAAGTCGTTCGCCAAGCTCATCAAGAACATCGAGGTCGCCGCGAAGCTCGGCGGTGCCGACCTGAACGGCAACCCGACCCTCTACGACGCGGTGCAGAAGGCCAAGAAGACCTCGGTGCCCAACGACAACATCGACCGCGCCATCAAGCGCGGTGCGGGCATCTCGGGTGACGCCGTCGAGTACCAGAACATCATGTACGAGGCCTACGCCCCCGGCGGGGTCGCGCTCATGATCGAGTGCCTGACCGACAACAAGAACCGCGCGGCCGCCGAGGTGCGCACGGCGCTCAGCCGCAACGGCGGCACCCTCGCCGACCCCGGCTCGGTCGCCTACAACTTCAGCCGCAAGGGCGTCATCTCGATCACGAAGACCGACGGCGTCACCGAGGATGCGATCCTCGAGGCCGTCATGGACGCGGGCGTCGAGGACGTCGTCGACCACGGCGGCGGGTTCGAGGTCGTGACCGAGCCGAGCGAGCTCGTCGCGGCGCGCACCGCGCTGCAGGAGGCGGGGCTCGACTACGACTCGGCGGAGGCCGAGTTCGTGCCGAACCTCAAGGTCGAGGTCGACCTCGAGACCGCAAAGAAGGTGTTCCGCATCATCGACGCCCTCGAGGACAGCGACGACGTGCAGAACGTGTTCGGCAACTTCGACATCCCGGCCGACGTGCAGGCCGAGCTCGACGCCGAGGACTGACCCCATCGCCGCGCAGGCCCTGCGGGTGCTCGGGATCGACCCGGGCCTCACGCGCTGCGGCGTCGGCGTGGTCGACGTCCTGCCCGACCGGCGCGTCTCGCTCGTCTACGTGGGCGTCATCCGCACGCCCCCCGACGCCGAGCTCCCCGCGCGGCTGCTCGCGGTGTCCGAGGGCATCGCCGCCGCGATCGCCGAGCATCGTCCGGATGCGGTCGCGGTCGAGCGCGTCTTCGCGCAGCAGAACCTCCGCACCGTCATGGGCACCGCGCAGGCGAGCGGGATCGCGGTCGCGAAGGCCGCCGAGGCGGGCCTCGCCGTCGCGCTGCACACGCCGAGCGAGGTGAAGGCCGCCATCACGGGCTACGGCTCCGCCGACAAGGCCCAGGTGGGCGCGATGGTCGCACGCGTGCTGGGGCTCGACGAGATCCCGCGGCCCGCGGATGCCGCGGACGCGCTCGCGCTCGCCATCTGCCACGGGTGGCGCGGGGGAGCGACCGCGCCGGACGCCGGGGCGGCGGGCGGACTGACACCCGCGCAACGGGCGTGGCGCGACGCGGAGAAGTCGGCCGGCAAACGTAGACTCTAGAACATGATTTCGAGTGTCCGCGGCCCCGTGCTCGCCGTCGCGGGCGGCAGCGCCGTCATCGAGGTCGGCGGGGTCGGGCTCCACGTGGCATTGACTCCGGATCACGCCCTGAGCCTGCGCGTCGGCGCGGAGGCCTTCGTGCACACCGCCCTCATCGTGCGGGAGGACGAGCTCAGCCTCTACGGCTTCGCCTCGCGCGAGCAGCTCGAGCTGTTCGACCTGCTCCGCGGGGTCTCGGGCGTGGGACCGAAGTCGGCACTCGGGGTGCTCGCTCAGCTCGGACCCGACGAGATCGCGCACGCCGTCGCCCACGAAGACGACGCCCCCTTCCGCCGCGTGTCGGGAATCGGCCCGAAGACCGCGAAGCTCATCACGGTGTCGCTCGCCGGCAAGGTCGTCGCGCCGAGCGCGTCCCGCCCGCCAGCCGGAGTCCTCGCGCCCGACGCGGACGTCGTCGCGGCGCTCGTCGGCCTCGGGTGGCCCGAGCGTACCGCTGCCGCCGCGGTCGAGGAGATGCTCGCCGAACTCGGCGACGACGCGCCGGCCGAGACGGCGGCGCTCCTGCGTCTCGCGCTCTCGCGCCTCGGACCACAACGGGCGGGGGTGCGTGCGTGAGCGATCCGCTGACCGCCGCGAACCCCCAGTCGGAGGCCGAGCTCGCCTTCGAGGGCGCGCTCCGGCCCCGCTCGCTCGCCGAGTTCGTCGGCCAGCCGAAGGCGAGGGGGCAGCTCGAGCTGCTCCTGCGCGCGGCGGAACTGCAGCAGCGCACGCCCGACCACATCCTGCTCGCGGGCCCCCCGGGCCTCGGCAAGACGACCCTCGCGATGATCGTCGCCCACGACGGGGCTCGCCCGCTGCGCATGTCGAGCGGCCCCGCGATCCAACACGCGGGCGACCTCGCGGCCCTGCTGTCGAGCCTCGTGCCCGGCGAGGTGCTCTTCATCGACGAGATCCACCGCATGGCGCGCTCCGCGGAGGAGATGCTCTACCTCGCGATGGAGGACTTCCGCATCGACATCATGGTGGGCAAGGGGGCGGGGGCCACGAGCATCCCGCTCGACCTCGCGCCGTTCACGCTCGTGGGCGCGACGACACGGTCGGGCCTGCTCCCCAACCCGCTGCGTGACCGCTTCGGCTTCACGGCGCACCTCGAGTTCTACGACGACGCGGAGCTCGACGAGGTGCTCGCGCGCGCCGCCCGGCTGCTCGGCCTCGAGCTCGCGCCCGAGGCGCGCGCCGAGATCGCCTCGCGGAGCCGCGGCACACCGCGCATCGCGAACCGGCTGCTGCGGCGCGTGCGCGACTACGCGCTCGTACACGGGCGCGAGGCCGATCACGCGGTCGTGCAGGCCGCTCTCGAGCTCTACGACGTGGACCCCCTCGGTCTCGACCGTCTCGATCGCGCCGTGCTCGACGCGATCCTCACGCGCTTCGACGGGGGTCCCGTGGGCCTGTCGACTCTCGCCGTCTCGGTGGGGGAGGAGCCCGAGACGATCGAATCGGTCGTCGAGCCGTTCCTCGTACGCATCGGGATGATCAGTCGCACGCCCCGTGGGCGCGTCGCGACCCCGCGCGCGTGGGAGCATCGCGGCATGCGGCCCCCGGATGCATCTCGGCCGCTGGCGGAGACGCTCTTCGACGATGACGTATGATTCTCGGGAACCGCGACGCCGCGCATTCGCCGGCTGACCGCCGTTCCTCACACATCCCGGAAGGCACCCCTCTCCTCATGGACTACACGCTGATCCTGCTCGCCGGCCTGCTGGTGGTGATGATCTTCTTCACTTGGCGCAGTTCGCGGAAGCGCAAGGCCGAGGCGGAGACCATGCAGACCAAGCTCGTCCCCGGCGCCGAGATCATGACCCAGCACGGCATCTTCGGCACCCTCATCTCGCTCGACGACGACAAGAACGAGGCGATCATCGAGACGACGCCCGGCACGAACCTGCGGGTGCACCGTCAGACGATCGTGCGCGTCATCGACCCCGAGGAGCTCGCGCACGCCGACGAGGACATCGTCGCCGACGACACCGAGGTCGCGGACGCGGGCGCGGAGTCCACCTCCGACGCCACCGATGTCGCCGAGCCCGAGTTCGGCGAGCGGGCCGAGAAGCCGAAGCGCGCGCCGCGCAAGAAGCCCACCGAGACCGCAGAGTAACGGTGGCCGCACGTTCCACGCCCGTCCGGAAGGCCTGGCGCTCGCTGGGCTGGCTGGCCGGCATCATCGTCCTGCTCGTCGGCCTCAACACGGCCGGCGCGCTGTGGTGGGGCTGGGGCTGGGCGCCGAAGCTCGCCCTGGACCTCGACGGCGGAACGCAGATCATCCTGACCCCGACCCTCGAGGACGGTCAGCAGGTCACCGAGGAGCAGCTCAAGCAGTCGGTGCAGATCATCCGTGACCGCATCGACGCCGCAGGCGTCTCGGAGTCGGAGATCACGACGCAGGGCGGCGACAAGATCGTCATCTCGATCCCGGGCAAGACACCCGATCAGGCGACGCTCGACCGCATCAAGCAGTCGGCGAAGATGGAGTTCCGTCCGGTTCTGCTCGCGGGAAGCCCCGCGTCGTCGAGCGTCTCGCCGACGGACAGCCCGAGTGACGGTGCCACCCCCGACCCCTCGGCCACGGAGACCCCCGCGCCGAGCGACACCCCCACGGCGACGCCGACGAACGGCTCCGACACCGCGTGGATCACGCCCGCGCTGCAGGAGCAGTACGACGCGTTCAGCTGCGACCAGCTCGACAGCGCGGACACGAGCGCCGCCCCCGCGGCTCAGCCGCTCATCACGTGCGACCAGGCGGGCACCGAGAAGTACCTCCTGGGGCCGGTCGAGGTCGAGGGCAGCGACATCTCCGATGCGACCGCGGGCATGGGCACGACCTCCACGGGAGCCCCCACGGGCGAGTGGGTCGTCAACCTCGCGTTCAACGGCAAGGGCACCGAGGCCTTCTCCGAGGTCACGACGCGTCTCGTGACCCTCGATCCGCCGCGCAACCGCTTCGCCGTCGTGCTCGACGGCGCGGTCGTGATCGCCCCGACGGCGAACGACCCGATCAGCGACGGACGGGCCCAGATCTCGGGAGGCTTCACCCAGGAGTCGTCCAAGACGCTCGCCGACCAGCTCAAGTTCGGCGCGCTCCCCGTGGGCTTCACCGTCGAGTCGACCGACACGATCTCCGCGACGCTCGGTCAGTCGCAGCTGCAGAGCGGACTCATCGCGGGCCTCATCGGGCTCATCCTCGTGTTCGTCTACTCGCTCTTCCAGTACCGGCTGCTCGGCACCGTCACGATCGCGTCGCTCATCGTCGCGGGCGTCATCACCTACTTCGTCGTCAACATCATGTCGTGGCGCGAAGGCTACCGGCTGTCGCTCGCGGGCATCGCGGGTCTCATCGTGGCGATCGGCTTCACGGCCGACTCGTTCATCGTGTACTTCGAACGCATCCGCGACGAGCTGCGCGACGGGCGTGGCCTCGTCGGCGCCGTCGAGGCGGGCTGGAAGCGCGCTCTGCGCACCGTGCTCGCCGCCAAGAGCGTCAACCTGCTCTCGGCGATCATCCTCTTCGTGCTCGCCGTCGGCTCCGTGCGCGGCTTCGCCCTCACGCTCGGCGTCACGACGATCATCGACGTCATCATCGTCATTCTCTTCACGCACCCCGTGATGCAGTTGCTCGCGACGACGAAGTTCTTCGCGAGCGGGCATCCGGCATCCGGCCTCGACCCGACGGCGCTCGGCGCGGTCTACCGCGGCCGCGCCGAGTTCCGGGTGTCGAAGGACGCCCGCCGGGCCGGTGCGAGCCGCGAGGCCGAGCGCCGCCAGACGATCGCGGAGCGCAAGGCCGCCGAGCTCGAGGCCGCGTCCTCGGGAAGCACGAAGAAGACCTCGACCGGGAAGAAGGAGGCACGCTGATGGCCGGCCCGTTCCAGCGACTCGGCAACGACCTCTACACCGGTGCCCGCAGCGTCGACTTCGTCGGCCGTCGCCGCGTGTGGTTCGCGATCGCCGCGGTGCTCATGATCGCGTCGGTCGCCGTGCCCTTCATCCGGGGCGGCGGCAACTTCCTCGCCGGGTTCAACTTCGGCATCGAGTTCCGCGGCGGTTCGCAGTTCCTCGTCTCGGAGATCCCCGAGAGCCACGCGCGTCCGATCGACACGGCACTCGCCGAGACGGCCGTGCACGACGTCGTCCCCGATGCCGTGGTGCGCGTGAGCACCGTCGGCGACAACGGCGTGCGCGTGCAGACCGATCAGCTCAACGACACCCAGACGCAGAACGTCACGGCCAACCTCGAGGACGCGTACGCGACCGACGCGGTATCCGCGTCGTTCATCGGAGCGACGTGGGGCGCCGACATCACCGAGAGCGCCCTGCGCGCCCTCGTGGTGTTCATCGTGCTCGCGCTCGTCTTCATGGCGCTCTACTTCCGCACCTGGAAGATGTCGATCGCCGCGATCCTCAAGCTCCTGCACGACCTCATCATCAGCGTGGGCATCTACGCGGCGACCGGGTGGGAGATCACGCCCGCGGCCGTCATCGGCTTCCTCACGATCCTGGGGTACTCGCTCTACGACACCGTCGTGGTGTTCGACAAGATCCGCGAGAACACCGCAGAACTCGGCGACGATTCGCCGCGCACCTTCGGGGAGGCCGTGAACCTCGCGGTGAACCAGACCCTGGTGCGGTCGATCAACACCGGTGTCGTGGCGGCGCTGCCCGTGGCGGCGATCCTCTTCATCGGCGCGTTCGTGCTGGGCGCCGACACGCTGCGCGATATCTCGCTCGCGCTACTCGTCGGAACCATCGCGGGCACGTACTCGACCCCCGCGTTCGGCGCGCCGCTGTACTCGGTGTTCCGAGAGCGCGAGCCGGAGATCGCCAAGCGCGACAAGCGCGTGCTGCAGCGGCGCGGCGAGCTCGTCGCGAGCTGAGCAGGTGACGTGCAGCCGGCCCTCCTAGAATCAGAGATCCGGGAGGACGCGCGATGAGCACCGAGACGCAGAACACGGCGACGCGTCGCGCCCTGCTCCCGCGGCTGTTCTCGCGGTCGCAGCCGACGGGTGCCGTCGACCGGCTGCTCAAGACGGTCAGGTCGCACCACCCGAAGGCGGATGTCGCGCTCATCGAGCGCGCGTACTCGGCGGCCGAGCGCGCCCACGACGGTCAGAAGCGCCGCAGCGGCGAGCCCTACATCACGCACCCGGTCGCCGTGGCGCAGATCCTCGCGGATCTCGGCATCGGTCCCAAGACGATCGCCGCGGCGCTCCTGCACGACACCGTCGAGGACACCGCGTACACGCTCGACATGCTGCGCTCCGACTTCGGCGACGAGATCGCGATGCTCGTCGACGGCGTCACGAAGCTCGACAAGCTCAAGTACGGCGACTCGGCCCAGGCCGAGACCGTGCGCAAGATGGTCGTCGCGATGTCGAAGGACATCCGCGTGCTCATCATCAAGCTCGCCGATCGCCTGCACAACGCCCGCACGTGGGGCTTCGTGCCCCAGGAGTCGGCGGCGCGCAAGGCCCAGGAGACGCTCGAGATCTACGCTCCGCTCGCGCATCGGCTCGGCATCCAGACGATCAAGTGGGAGCTCGAGGACTTGAGCTTCGCCGTGCTCTACCCGAAGCTCTACGTCGAGATCGAGAGCCTCGTGCGCGACCGCACGCCGCAGCGCGAGGAGTTCGTGCAGCAGGTGATCGACGCCGTCACGGAGGACCTGCGCTCGTCCAAGATCAAGGGCCAGGTGGTCGGCCGCCCGAAGCAGTACTACTCGATCTACCAGAAGATGGTGCTGCGCGGTCGCGAGTTCGACGAGATCTACGACCTCGTCGGCATCCGCGTGCTCGTGGGATCGATTCGCGACTGCTACGCGGTGCTCGGCGCGATCCACGCGCGCTGGAACCCGATCCCGGGCCGCTTCAAGGACTACATCGCGACGCCCAAGTTCAACCTCTACCAGTCGCTCCACACGACCGTCATCGGCCCCAAGGGCCGTGCGGTCGAGATCCAGATCCGCACGCACGAGATGCACGAGCGAGCGGAGTACGGCGTCGCCGCGCACTGGGCGTACAAGGAGCGCGTCGCGACGGGTCGCTCGGACGGCGGCAGCGACCGCTCCGGTACGGAGATGGCGTGGCTCGCGCACATCAGCGACTGGCAGGCCGAAACCTCCGATCCGGGGGAGTTCCTCGACAACCTCCGCTTCGAGATCGGGGCGAAGGAGGTCTACGTCTTCACACCCCAGGGCAAGGTCATCGGGCTCCCCTCCGGCGCGACGCCCGTCGACTTCGCCTTCGCCGTGCACACCGAGATCGGCTATCGCACGATGGGCGCGAAGGTGAACGGCCGGCTCGTCCCGCTCGAGTCGACTCTCAACTCGGGCGACGTCGTCGAGATCTTCACGTCGAAGAACCCGGATGCGGGTCCGAGCCAGGACTGGCTCAACTTCGTGAAGTCCGCGCGGGCGCGCAACAAGATCCGCGGCTGGTTCACGAAGGAGCGCCGGGAGGAGGCGATCGAGCAGGGCAAGGAGTCGATCGCGCGCGCGATGCGCAAGCAGAACCTCCCGCTGCAGAAGCTCATGAGCCAGGACGTCGTCAACGCCGTCGCCGCCCAGATGCGCTACGACGGCGTCGAGGCGCTCTACGCGGCGGTCGGCGAGGGGCACGTCTCGACCCAGTCCGTCATCGAGAAGGTGCTCGCTTCGCTGCAGACCGAGGTCGAGGCCGAGGAGGAGACGCTCGCCTTCACGCCGAAGGCGCGTGGTCGCGCGCTGCGGCCGAGCGATTCCGGGGTGCTCGTGCGAGGCGCGCCCGACATCCTCGTGAAGCTCGCCAAGTGCTGCACGCCCGTTCCGGGCGACGAGATCGTGGGCTTCGTGACGCGCGGCTCGGGTGTCTCCGTGCATCGTTCCGACTGCGTCAACGTCAAGACGCTCCTCACCGAGCCCGACCGGATGATCGACGTCCAGTGGGCGCCCACCTCGTCGAGTCTCTTCCTCGTGCAGATCCAGGTGGAGGCGCTCGACCGGGCGGGGCTGCTCTCCGACATCACGCGCGTGCTCTCCGAGCACCACGTCAACATCCTCTCGGCGAACGTGTCGACCTCGAGCGATCGCCTCGCGATCAGCCGCTACGTCTTCGAGATGGGCGACACGGTGCACCTCGACCGCCTGCTCAACGCCGTGCGCCGGATCGACGCCGTGTACGACGTCTACCGCGTCAACTCGGGCTGAGCGCAGCCGTCAGGCGGGATGCCGCAGCGCGCTTCCCCGAGAGGTTGCGGCCGCGGTCCATCGTCGCGAGCGCCTCGGACGCTCCGAAGCCGCCGAGCGCCGCGAGCCGCCGCACGAGCTCCCGCTCCTCCGCGCCGAACTCCACACGGAAGCGCGCGAGATCCACGGCCGTGCGCACGGGGGAGGTGACGGCGGCACCGCCGAGGCGCACGGCATCACCCTCGCGCAGGACGCTCTCCACGACGTGGATGCGTTCGCCGAGCGGGGGACGCCACCGCGCTCGGAGATCGACGAGGAACTCCGGTACCGCGGGAGGGCGCGCGTCGGCGCCCCACACCCAGGCGGCGCTGCCGAGCGCCACGACGAGGCGCGGCGAGCGGCCGCCGACGACCGCCGCGGCACGTGTCGCCGCGGTCGGCGGCACCCCGATGGGCACGAAACCCTCACCGAGGCGATAGCACTCGCCGTCGAGGGCCGCGGCCTGGAGTTCCACGTGGGTCAGCTCGGGCAGCAGGGGGAAGAGGGCCACGCCCTCAGCATGCTCGCCCGACGCGACGGCGACGCCCGTTCTCGGGCGATCTGTGGGAAGTGCCGGCTGTGGAGAGCGTGGCTCAGCCGAGCGCGGAGAGCCAGGCGCGCTTCGCGCTGAGCTCCTCCTCGGCCTCGGCGATGCGGCGCTTGTCGCCCGCCTTCTGGGCGGCCGCGAGCTCCTCTTCGGCCTTCGCGATCGCCTGCTCGAGCTGCGCGGCGAAGCCTTCGGAACGCGCCTGCTTCTCGGGGTTGGTGCGGTTCCAGTGCTCGTCCTCGAGCTTGCGCACGGCGGCCTCGATCTTGCGCAGACGGTCCTCGACAACCCGCACCTGGTCGCGGGGGACCTTGCCGATCTCGTCCCAGCGGCGCTGGATGTCGGTGAGGGTCGCGCGTGCCGACGCGCGATCCGTCGCGGTGAGGAGGGGCTCGGCCTCGTCGAGGAGCGCGAGCTTGTTCTCGAGGTTCGCGCCGAACTCCGCGTTCTCGATCGCATCCGACTCGGCCTTGGCGCCATAGAGCACGTCGCCCGCAGCCTTGAAGCGCGCCCACAGGGCGTCGTCGGCCTTCTTGCCTGCGCGGCCCGCGGCCTTCCAGTCGTCGAGGAGACGGCGGTAGTCGGGGATGCCGGCCGCGCCCTTGTCGGCGAGCGCCTCGGCCTTCTCGACGAGAGCCTGCTTGCGCGTCCGAGCATCGCGGTGCACCGAGTCGAGCTCGGCGAAGAACGCCTTCCGCGCGGTCTCGATCGTCGTGCGCGCGGCGCGGAACCGCTTCCAGAGCTCGTCGCCGTCCTTCTTGGGGATGCGCGGGCTCGTGTGCTGGGCGGCCTGCCAGCGGGCGAAGAGGGCGTCGAGCTGAGCCGACACCTGCTTCCACTGCGCCTTCGCGAGATCCTGCGCGGCGAGGGCCTCGGCCTCCGCGACGATCCCCTCGCGCTCGGCGAGCGCGTCGGCGATCGCCTGCTGCGCCTCCGCGCTCTGCTTCTCGGCGGCCTCGCCGAGCGTCTCCTGCAGGCGGGCGAGGCGGTCGGAGAGGCCCTGGAGGTCACCGACGGCGTTCGCCTCGGGGATGCTCGGGGCGAGCGCGGCGACGGCCTTCGCGACATCCTGCGCGGGGGCGCCGCCGCGCAGCCGCTGCTCGAGCAGGGCGACCTGGCCCTCGAGCTCCGCGAACTTGCGCTCGTAGTAGGCGAGCGCCTCCTCGGGCGTGGCATCCGGATACTGGCCGACGGCCCGCTCGCCGGCGGCCCCGCGGACGTACACCGTGCCGTCGTCGTCGACGCGGCCCCAGGGGGCCGTCTGCTCGTCGCTCACTGCATCTCCTGCTCTCGCTGGTGGCCGGTGCCTCTCCCCGGCCCGTGACAGCCTATTGCAGCGTCACCCGCGTGATGGTGGTCGGGACGACGGGGGCACCGGCGCCCGTGCCGTCGAGCTTGGTCTGGTCGACGCCCGCCGACGTGATTTCCTGGATGAGGCGGTCGAGCCCGCTCGTGACTGCGCCGACGACCGTGTAGCCGCCCGCGGGATCCGAGGGGAGCGTCGTGTCGGCCGTGACGATGAAGAACTGGTGGCCGTTGCTGTACGCGTCGCCCGAAGCGCGCGCCATGGCGATCGTGCCGGCGGGGTAGACGTTGTCGGCGGGGGCGTTCTCGATGGGGCCGTACGCGAAGCCGGGGTCGCCCGCACCCGTGCCGTCGACCGAGCCGCACTGGAGGAACGAGAAGCCCTCCTCGGTCGCGAGCCGGTGGCAGGTCTTGCCGTCGTAATAGCCGTCCTCCACGTCCTGCAGCCAGCCGGAGACGGCCTGCGGCGCGGCGGCGCCGTCGAGCGAGATCCCGAGCGTCACATCGTCGTTGAGCACGATCTCGCCCGTCCAGACGCGGCCCTCGGCGAGCGAGGGGTCGGGCGCGCCGACGTTCTCGCCGGCGGCGGCGCTCGGCGACGCCGATGCCGTGGGCGTCGGTGCGGGCTCGGGGGCACCGGGCCCGACCGTGAAGTAGACGACCTGCGTCGTGACGGCGAGGGCGACCACGAGGAGCCCGCCCGCGATCGCGAGCACGTTGTCACGACGGCGTCGCTTGCCGCGCAGCTCGTGGACCTCCTGGCGGGCCTGGTAGGCGCGGAGGCGCTCCCGCGCCTCGCGCTGCTCGCGCTGCTGCCGACTCGATGCCACTCGTGGTCCTCTCCGACGGGTCGGGCCGCAATCAGCGCGGCCCACGCTGAACTCTAACGACCCCTCCCGAGCGCTCCAAACCGTGCGACGGCGCGGGTCGGGCGCCCCGATTAGCATGAGCGCATGACCGGCCAGCAGGGACTCCGCACGGGGTCGACCCCGCTGGCGGTGCGGATGCGTCCGACCTCGCTCGACGAGGTCGCCGGTCAGAGACACCTCCTGAAGCCCGGCTCCCCGCTCGTCAACCTCGCGCGTGACGCGACGGGGGAGTCGGGGTCGGTCTCCGTCATCCTGTGGGGCCCGCCCGGCACGGGCAAGACGACGCTCGCCCAGGCGATCGCGCACAGCTCGGGCCGGCGCTTCGTCGAGCTGTCCGCCGTGACCGCGGGCGTCAAGGACGTGCGCCAGGTCATGGACGAGGCGCGTTCGACGCGCGATCTGTACGGCGTTTCGACCGTGCTCTTCCTCGACGAGATCCACCGCTTCACGAAGGCCCAGCAGGACGCCCTCCTGCCGGGCGTCGAGAACGGCTGGGTCATCCTCGTGGCCGCCACGACCGAGAACCCGTCGTTCTCCGTCGTGGCCCCGCTGCTCTCGCGCTCGCTCCTGCTCACGCTCGAGCCCCTCTCGGACGACGACCTCGGGATGCTCGTCGATCGCGCCGTCGCCGACCGTCGGGGGCTCGACGGTGCGGTGACGCTCACGGACGACGCACGCGCCGCGATCGTCCGGCTCGCCTCGGGTGACGCCCGCCGCGCCCTCACGGCCCTCGAGGCTGCGGCCATCGTCGCGGCCGCGCCCGACGTGGTCGAGGAGGGGGAGACGCCCGAGATCACGGCCGAGATCGTCGCCGCCACGGTCGACCGTGCGCTCCTGCGCTACGACCGTCAGGGCGACGAGCACTACGACGTCATCAGCGCGTTCATCAAGTCGATCCGCGGCTCCGATGTCGACGCGGCCCTCCACTACCTCGCGCGCATGATCGAGGCGGGGGAGGATCCGCGGTTCATCGCGCGTCGGATCATGATCTCGGCCGCCGAGGACATCGGCATGGCCGACCCGCAGGCGCTCACGATCGCCGTCTCGGCCGCGCAGGGGGTGCAGCTCATCGGGATGCCCGAGGGGCGCATCCTGCTCGCGGAGGCCGTCGTCTACCTCGCGACCGCGCCCAAGTCGAACGCCTCCTACCTCGGGGTCGACAAGGCGATCGCGGATGTGCGCGCGGGGCGCATGGGCCGGGTGCCGAAGCATCTGCGTGACGCCCACTACCCGGGCGCCAAGCGCCTCGGCCACGGCAAGGGCTACCGCTACGCGCACGACGCGCCCTACGGCGTCGCCGAGCAGCAGTACCTGCCCGACGAGCTGCGGGGGACGCGGTACTACGCCCCCACGGGCAACGGCTACGAGCGCGAGCTCACCGCTCGACTCGAGCGGCTGCGCGCCCTCCTCGAGGGCAGGCCCCTTCCGCAGCGGGAGCAGACGGCGGGCGAGTAGCACCGGTCTGGTAAGCTGTTCCGGTTCAGTTCTGAACACATCCCACCTTCAGTTCCGCCGGTCGCGTCGACGTGCGCCCGGAACGCCGGACGGAGGGATGCACGTCTGTGAGCCGTGAAAGCCGCGGCCACGTGATGGAAGGACATCCATGACCACCAAGTCCCAGGACCGCCGCAAGGTCCGCCTCTCGCGCGCGCTCGGCATCCCGCTGACGCCGAAGGCCGCCCGCTACCTCGAGAAGCGTCCCTACGCTCCGGGTGAGCACGGCCGCACGAAGCGCAAGGCCGACAGCGACTACGCGGTGCGTCTGCGCGAGAAGCAGCGTCTGCGCGAGCAGTACGGCATCCGCGAGAAGCAGCTGCGCATCGTCTTCAACGAGGCCCGTCGCACCCAGGGCCTCACCGGTGAGAACCTCGTCGAGCTGCTCGAGATGCGTCTCGACGCCCTCGTGCTGCGTGCCGGCTTCGCCCGCACCACCGCGCAGGCCCGCCAGTTCGTCGTGCATCGTCACATCATGGTCGACGGCAAGATCGTCGACCGCCCGTCGTTCCGCGTGAAGCCGGGTCAGCTCATCCACGTCAAGGAGCGCTCGGAGTCGACCGAGCCGTTCCAGGTCGCCGCCGCCGGCGGTCACGTCGACGTGC
>JAEYZI010000034.1 GCA_023428065.1 Actinomycetes bacterium
CGCCCCCGCTGCCGCTGCTCCCGCCTCTGCCGCCGTCGCCCCCGCGGCGCCCGCCTCTGCCGCCCCCGCCGATCCTGCTCCCGCCGATCCTGCTCCCGCCTCTCCCGCGCCAGCGGCTCCTGCGCCCGTCTCTGCCGCCCCCGCGGCGCCCGCCGTCATCCCCCCGCGCCTCGTCGTGCGCGCCTCCACGGCTGCCCCCCGCTCCGCCTGACCCCCGCCTCCGCTCGCCTCCACTCGCCGGCACAGGTCGAAAATGCAGGAGAACCGGCCGCGGGGGCAGGCATCCGCTCAACAGTTGTGGCACCTGACCGCCGCGAGTCCTGCATTTTCGACCTTGAGGGCGGATGACGAGGGCGGCGGGATGGCGGGGGGCGGGATGACGAGAGTGGCGGGTGGGGCGCGGGACGGTGGACTAACATCGAAGCGTTCGTTAACGTGAACATCAGCAGCGACATCAGCACCGCACCCCGACCGGCGAGGAGGCCGTGACACCCATGAGCGCGAGGTATCTCGGGATCGAGCTCGGCTCGACGCGCATCAAGGCCTGCCTGATCGGGGAGGGCGGCGCGACGATCGCCACCGGCTCCCACGCGTGGGAGAACCGCCTCGAGGACGGACTCTGGACGTACGGGCTCGACGAGGTGCACGCGGGCCTCCGCTCCGCCTACGCCGACCTCGTCGCGAACCTCGGCGAGGCGCCCGCGACGCTCGACGCGATCGGCGTCTCGGCGATGATGCACGGCTACCTCGCGTTCGACGCGGCGGGCGAGCTGCTCGTGCCGTTCCGCACCTGGCGCAACACCAACACGGGCCCCGCGGCCTCCGAGCTCTCCGCAGCGCTCGGTGTCAACATCCCCCTCCGCTGGTCGATCGCCCACCTGCACCAGGCGGTGCTCGACCGCGAGCCGCACGTGCAGCGACTCGCGAGCATCACGACCCTCGCCGGCTACGTGCACCGGCTGCTCACCGGCCGCGACGTGCTGGGCGTCGGCGACGCCTCCGGGATGTTCCCCATCGACCCCGCGACGGGCGACTACGACGCGCGTCTGCTCGACATCGCGCAGGAGCGCCTCGCCGCCGCAGGAGCCCCACTCCGACTCGCCGAACTGCTGCCGGAGGTGCTCCCCGCGGGAGCGGATGCCGGCGCGCTCACCGCCGACGGCGCCGCGCTGCTCGACGCGAGCGGCACGCTGCGGCCCGGCATCCCCCTCGCGCCGCCCGAAGGCGACGCGGGCACCGGCATGGTCGCCACCGACGCCGTCCGCCCGCGCACCGCCAACGTCTCGGCGGGCACGAGCATCTTCGCGATGGTCGTGCTCGAGGGCGCGCTCGCCGAGCCGAGCCCCGACATCGACGTCGTCACGACGCCCGACGGCAGCCCCGTCGCGATGGTGCACTGCAACAACGGCTCGAGCGAGCTCGGCGCGTGGGTCGGCGTGTTCCAGGAGTTCGCCGCCGCGATCGGCTCGACCGCGAGCTCCGACGAGATCTTCGCGGCCGTGCTCGGCGGCGCGCTCGACGCGGACGTCGGCGGCGACGGCCTCTACGCCTACAACCTCCTCTCGGGCGAACCCATCGTCGGCACGCAGGAGGGTCGCCCGCTCGTCGTGCGCACCCCCGGGTCGCGCCTCACGCTCGCCGGCTTCGGTCGCGCCCAGCTCTTCTCGGTTTTCGCCGCCCTCAGCATCGGGATGCGCGAGCTCGCCGCGCAGGACGTCGCCCTAGACACGGTCGTGGCCCACGGCGGCCTGTTCCGCACGGGCGGGGTCGCCCAGCGCGCGCTCGCCGCGGCGCTCGACGCGCCCGTCGCGGTCGGCGAGACCGCGAGCGAGGGCGGCGCGTGGGGCATCGCCCTGCTCGCCGCGTACCGCAGCGCCGTCGCCGGCGGCGAGACGCGCTCCCTGCCCGACTGGCTCGACGAGACCGTCTTCGCGGATGCCGCGGTCACGACCGTCGCGCCCGTCGCATCCGAGGTCGCGGACTACGCGGCCTACCTCGACACCTGGCGCGCGGGGCTCGCGATCGAGCAGGCCGCCATCGCATCCCTCAGCGAAGGAGACCCGGCATGACCGACGCGGACCTCGACGCCGCGATCCAGACGACGCGCGAGCAGGTTGCAGCCCTGCACTCCGAGCTCACGCGCTACGGCCTCGTGATCTGGACGGGCGGCAACATCTCCGGACGCGTGCCGGGGGCCGAGCTGTTCGTCATCAAGCCGAGCGGGGTGAGCTACGACGAGCTCGCGCCGGACAACATGATCCTGTGCGACCTCGACGGCAACGTCGTGCCCGGCACCCCCGGCTCCGAGCGCAGCCCCTCGAGCGACACCGCGGCGCACGCCTACGTGTACCGCAACATGCCGCACGTCGGTGGCGTCGTGCACACGCACTCGACGTACGCGACCGCGTGGGCCGCGCGCGGCGAGGCGATCCCCTGCGTCATCACGGGCATGGCGGACGAGTTCGGGGGCGAGATCCCCGTCGGCCCGTTCGCGATCATCGGCGACGACTCGATCGGCCGCGGCATCGTCGCGACCCTCGACGGGCACCGCTCGCGGGCCGTGCTCATGCAGAACCACGGCGTCTTCACGATCGGCACGGACGCGAAGGACGCCGTCAAGGCGGCCGTCATGTGCGAGGACGTCGCGCGCACCATCCACATCGCACGCCAGCTGGGCGAGACGATCCCGATCCCGCAGGACAAGATCGACGCCCTCTTCGACCGCTATCAGAACATCTACGGTCAGCCTGCTGACCGGAGACCGATGAACACAGACGGGCAGAAGCCCCAGGGAGAACTCCAGTGAGCCGCAGCATCATCCCCGACCTGAAGAAGAACACCGTCTGGTTCCTCACCGGCAGCCAGGACCTGTACGGCGAGGAGACGCTGCGCCAGGTCGCCGAGCAGTCGCAGGGGGTCGTGAAGCTCCTCCAGGACGCCGCCGACATCCCCGTGACGATCGAGTGGAAGCCGGTGCTCAAGAGCTCCGAGGCGATCCGGCGAGCCATGATCGACGCGAACTCCGATGACTCGGTCGTCGGCGTCATCACCTGGATGCACACCTTCAGCCCGTCGAAGATGTGGATCCACGGCTTCGACGCGCTGCAGAAGCCGCTCCTGCACCTGCACACGCAGGCGAACGTGGCCCTGCCGTGGTCGGAGATCGACTTCGACTTCATGAACCTCAACCAGGCCGCGCACGGCGACCGCGAGCACGGCTACATCCTCAGCCGCATGTCGGTGCCGCGGAAGACGGTCGTCGGTCACGCCTCCGACCCCGCGGTGACCGCGGCGATCGGCACCTGGACGCGCGCGGCATCCGGCTGGAAGGCCTCGCAGGGGATGCGCGTGGCGCGCTTCGGCGACAACATGCGCAACGTCGCCGTGACCGAGGGCGACAAGACCGAGGCCGAGATCCGGCTCGGCGTGAGCGTGAACACCTGGGGCGTGAACGAGCTCGTCGCGCGCGTCGACGCGCAGACGGATGCCGACATCGACGCGCTCGTGCAGGTCTACCTCGCCGAGTACGACGTCGCCCCCGAGCTGCTGCCGGGCGGCGACCGCCACGAGTCGCTGCGCTACGGAGCCGCGACCGAGCTGGGGCTGCGCTCGATCCTCGAGGAGGTGGGGGCGACCGCCTTCACCGACTCGTTCGAGGATCTCGGCGCCCTCAAGCAGCTGCCCGGTCTCGCCGTGCAGCGCCTCATGGCCGACGGCTACGGCTTCGGCGCGGAGGGCGACTGGAAGACGGCCGTGCTCGTGCGCATCGCCGCCGTCATGGGGGCGGGCCTCCCCGGCGGGGCGAGCCTCATGGAGGACTACACCTACGACATGACTCCGGGCGAGGAGCTCATCCTCGGCGCCCACATGCTCGAGGTGTCGCCGTCGCTCAGTTCGAAGAAGCCGAGCCTCGAGATCCACCCCCTCGGCATCGGCGGCAAGGACGACCCCGTTCGCCTCGTGTTCACGGCGGATGCGGGCCCGGCGGTCGTCGTCGCGCTGAGCGACCAGCGTGAGCGCTTCCGTCTCGTCGCCAACGCCGTGCTGAACGTCGAGCCGCCGCAGTCGCTGCCGAAGCTGCCGGTGGGGCGCGCCGTGTGGAAGCCGGAGCCCGACTTCCGCACGAGCGCGACGGCGTGGCTCATCGCGGGCGCCGCCCACCACACGGTCATGACGAACCAGGTGGGCATCGAGGCGTGGGAGGACTTCGCGCGCATCGCGGGCGTCGAACTGCTCGTCATCGACGAGTCGACGACCATCCGCTCCTTCGAGGACCAGGTGCGGGCGAACGCCGCCTACTACCGACTGTCGCAGGGGCTGTAGCCGGAGCGCGCTCTCGGCGGGCCCGCGCGCCCGGCTGTTTGCTGTTGTGCAGGAGTCTGCGGCCTGCTGTTGTGCAGGAAGTTGCTGTTGTGCAGGATCCGCCGCGCCGACCGCATCCGCATGCCCCGGTATTGCGGGCGTCCCGGCGCACACTCCTGCACAACAGCAAGGAGTTCCTGCACAACAGCGGAGAGCCGCGGCGCATCGGCAGGCGGATTCCTGCACAACAGCGGGACCGGGGTGCACGACGCGGGGCGCTCGACCCACAGCGCAGGGCGCACGACCCACAGCGCAGGGCGCACGACGCACAGCGCAGGGCGCACGACGCGGGGCGCGGGGCGCACGACGCGCAGCGCGGGGTGCGGACCTCACGGCGTGCAGCGCGGGACGCACGGGGCACGGCGCACAGCGCGGCGCGGGCGCGCGGCTCAGCGGGAGGAGTTGGGGGTGCGGCCGCGCACGATGCCGATGAAGGTCTCGGTGCGCGGGTCGTCGAGCGCGCGCGACCAGGCGAGACCGATGCCCGAGTCGGGTGCATCGGTCACGACCCGCGCGACGACGTCGCGCCGCGAGTGCGCACGCGCGACCGACATCGGCATGAGCGCGAGCCCGACGTTAGCGGCGACGAGCTCGACCGTGTCGGCGTCCTGACCCTCGAGGATCGTCTCCCCGTCGAGCTCGGCGAGCGCGAGCTCGTCGAACGCCGCGACCGGGTGGTCCTTCGGTGCCACGACGACGGGGCGCTCGCGATAGAGCGGGATGACGTGCAGCTCGTCGTTGGCCGTCACGTCGCGCACGAGCGCCATGTGGGCCGAGCCGTCGCGCAGGGCCACGAGCGCGGCGTCCTGGGGGAGAGGACGCAACTCGAGCGGGCTGCGCGGCAGGCGCTCGCGCCAGATCCGCTCCCACTTGCCGGGCGTCGCCCCCGGCACGAAGGCGACGACGAACGGTTCGGACACGCCCCCGAGGCTACCCTCGGAACATGACCGACGAGCCGCGCGAAGATCGCCGCCAGCAGCCCAAGCCCCCCAAGGCGCAGTACCTCTCGGCGCAGACGGCCGCGAAGAAGCTCGGCATCTACCTTCCGGCCGCGCCCGCCGAGTTCCGCGAGGCGCAGCACTCCCGCGACGAGCTCGCGGCGCTCCAGGCCGACCCGCCGGAGTGGCTGCGCACCCTGCGCGCGGAGGGTCCGCATCCGCGTTCCGAGGTGTCGCGGCGGCTCGGCGTCACCAATTCGGGCCTCGCACGGGCCGGGGTCTCGGATGCCATGACGACCGCCGAGATCCAGGCGCTCATCGCCGATCCGCCCCAGTGGCTGCACGACGAGCGCAACCGGGCGCGCGCCTCCGGCTCCGCCTGACGCCCACGCTCCGCGGGGCCGCGCGACGCCCCGCGTGAGGGAATTCTCATGCTGTCTACCCCCGGACGGGGGGTACCTTCGGAGGAACCGTGCCGCCCGAAACGCGGGCGGCGACGTGGGAAGGGGAACACGTGAGAACACGGACGAGCCGCATCTTCGCGGCTACCGGCATCCTGACGGGGGCGATCCTCGCCGTCGGGCTCGCCGCACCGGCCAACGCCGGCGGTTGGCCCGGGCACGGGGGAGGTCACGGTCACCCAGGAGGTGGCGACAAGAACAGCTCCGCGACGCTGCGCAAGGCGGTCACCGCGAAGTCGATCCAGTTCCACCTGCGGTCGCTGCAGAAGATCGCGGATGCCAACGGCGGCAATCGCGCTGCGGGCACCGCGGGTCACGAGCAGTCGGCGGCCTACATCGAGAAGCTCATGAAGCTCGCGGGCTACCAGACCGAACGGCAGCCGTTCAGCTACGAGCGGGTCGACATCGACCGCGCCGAGTTCTCGCAGCTCACGCCGACCCCGACCGACTACGTGCTCGAGGACCAGTTCTATCCGATGGACTACTCGGGCGAGGGCACCATCGAGGATGCCGCGGTCACCCCCGTCGACATCCAGCTCGAGGGCGACCGCGCCACGACCTCCGGCTGTGAGGCCGAGGACTTCGCCGACTTCCCCGCGGGCGACATCGCGCTCATCCAGCGCGGCTCGTGCGACTTCGCCACGAAGGCGGCGAACGCCGAGGCCGCGGGGGCGTCGGGCGTCGTGATCTTCAACCAGGGCAATGTCGTCGAGGGCGACGACCGCCTGGGCGTCGTGTTCGGCACGCTCGGCGAGCTCGGGGTGACGATCCCCGTGCTCGGCACGAGCTTCGAGATCGGCGAGTCGTTCGCGCTCGCCGCGGACCCCACTGCGCGCATCGTGCTCGAGACGACGCAGGTGACGGTGAACACCTTCAACCTCATCGCGAAGAGCCGAGCGGGCGACCCGACCAAGCAGGTCGTCGTGGGTGCGCACCTCGACTCCGTGGCCGAGGGGCCGGGCATCAACGACAACGGTTCGGGCTCGGCGACGCAGCTCGAGGTCGCGCTCAAGCTCGCCGTCACGAAGTCGAAGCCCGCGAACCAGCTCGTGTTCGCGTGGTGGTCGGGCGAGGAGGACGGCCTGCAGGGGTCGAACTACTACGTCTCGCAGCTGACGGAGGAGCAGGCCGCGAACACGGCCCTCAACCTCAACTTCGACATGGTGGGATCGCCCAACCCGGTGCGGTTCGTCTACGACGGCGACGGCGACGCGTTCGGCGAGGCGGGCCCGGAGGGCTCGGCGGAGATCGAGAAGACCTTCACCGACTACTTCGCCTCGCAGGGTCTCGCGACGGCGCCGACCGCGTTCGACGGACGCAGCGACTACTTCGCGTTCATCGACGCCGGCATCCCGGCGGGTGGCCTGTTCACGGGCGCCGAGGGCATCAAGTCCGAGGAGGAGGCCGCGATCTTCGGCGGCACCGCGGGCGAGCCCTACGACCCCTGCTACCACCAGGCGTGCGACACGACCGACAACATCGACCCCGTCGTGCTCGAGCAGATGGCGGATGCGGTGGCTCACGCGGTCCACACCTTCGGCGACGTGAAGACCTCGGGCTGGGGTCACCACGACCGCGGCGGCGCCTGGAAGAACTGGAAGGCGCACCACGGCTGGGACGGCCGGGGCTTCCACGGCTCGCCGGGGGACTGCGGCACGCGCTGATCGGCCCGTCGGCCGGGGGCAACCTAACCCCCCACGCTCCCCGGTCGGCGGCCCCGCCACCCCTCCACGTGACGTAGCGTGGAGGGGTGGCGGAGTGCATTCACGGTTTCGACGAGGGTCTCTGCGACGTCTGCTACCCCCGTACCCCTGCTCCCGCGGCGCGCACGGCGTCACCGCGGGCCTCGACTCGCCCGTCGAGCCCGCGCAGCGCGACCCGGACATCCGCGTCCGCCGTCGGGGCGCCCGCGACGCTGCGCCTCGCGGGGCGACGCGTGCACCACGTGACCCACGTGCGCACGCTCGAGTCGATCGCGCTCGACGGCGAGCTGCGCGCCGACGGGGTGCCGGATGTCGACGTGAGCTCGGCGACGACGCGCGAGCTGCGCGCCTCCGCGACGGTGCCGGACGGGCGCGGCGTGGCATCTTTCGTCGCGTTCTCGATCTCGCCCGACTCGACGCGCTGGCAGGAGCTGCGCGAGGGTGCGGAGGGCGCCCACTGGTCGGATGCCGCGCGTGCCGCGCGCCCCACCGACTTCGTGATCCTCGCCGTGCCCGTCGACACGCTCGGCGACGACGTCGTCTTCGCCGACGGCGATGCGTCCGCCGTCGCGACGCGGTTCTCGGCCGGCGTCGAGGCGGCGACCCATGCGCTGCGCCGTCTGCACGCGACCGACCCGGACTTCCGCGACGCCGAGCTGCTCGTGCCCGGCCCCGTGCCGCTGTCCGCTGTCGCCGCGATCACGGTCGCGAACGAGCGCGTGCGGGATCGCGTGCGGGAGCTGTTCGCGGCGGCGGGCGTCGCCGCGCCGCGCATCGCGGTCTACCCGCCCGCGTTCGCGGTCGAGTAGGCGTCGTCGGTCAGAACCGCTCGGGCTCCGGTCCGCGCCGGAAGCGGCGGCCGCTCACCGTCGTGGGGCGCACGCGAACCCAGCGGTACTTGAGCGTCGGCACCCACGGTGCGAGCGGCAGGCGCTCGGCGGCGTCGATCTCGGTGCCGTGCTCGAGCCGCTCGGCGACCCCCTTCACGACGACGCTGTAGGCCTCCGCCGCGTCCCAGCCGTCGATCTCGACGGCGACCTCGGGGTTCACCGTGAGTTCGACGAGCTTCGTGCCGGGCGCGGTGCGGAACCACAGCGCGCCGTCGTGCACCGCGAAGTTGATGGGGAAGATGTCGATCTCACCCGCCGCCGCGAGGGCGATGCGTCCCATGGGCGCGAGTTCGAGCAGTTCCCAGCACTCGCGATCGTCGAGCTTCTCCACCGGATCGACCTCGTCGGCCATGGCATCCTCCTTCGTCGGTCTCTTCATCGTGCCCCCGGATGCCGCGGCGCGGTAGGGGCGTTCGGCCCCATCGCCGGCATCGGCTTGAATGAGGTCATGATCGTGCTCGTCGGCCTCGCGAGCGCCATCGTCTACGGCGTCTCCGACTTCTTCGGCGGCCTCGGGTCGCGCCGCGTCGCCCCGCTGCTCGTGAGCCTCGTGAGCTTCGCGGCGGCGGCCGTGCCGATCGCCGTGCTCACCTTCGTCGTGGGGGCCGTGTGGTCGGCGGAGGCCGTCTGGCTCGGGATCGCCGCGGGGCTCGCAGGCGCCGTCGCGATCTGGACGTTCTACGCCGCGCTCGCGATCGGGCCGATGAGCGTCATCTCGCCGACGACGGCGGCGGTCGCGGCGGTCATCCCCGCGGTCATGGGAATCGCTCGCGGCGAGCGCTTCTCGATACTCGGCTATGTGGCGCTCGCGGCGCTCGTGGTCGCCGCGGTGCTGCTCGGCATCACGCGCGAGCAGCAGGGCGGGCGCGTGGGCGTGCGCGTCGTCGTGCTCGCTGTCGCCTCGGGCGTGGGCTTCGGCGGCTACAACGTCGTCATGGAGCTCACGCCGCCCGAGTCGGAGTACGCGCCGCTGCTCGTCGACCTCGTCGCGGGCGCCCTCCTGTTCGGGGCCGCGATCCTCGTGCTGCGTCTCGTGCGGGGCGACTCGTGGTGGGGCGGCACCGAGCCGCCGGCGGCGGCCGACCGCAGGCCGGGGCTCCTGTTCGCGCTCGCGGCGGGTCTGCTCATGGCGGTCGCGAACGCCCTGCTCGTGTGGGGGCTGCACCAGGGCGAGCTCGCCATCATGGGCGTCCTGGCATCCCTCTACCCGCTCGGCACCGTGCTCCTCGCGCTCACGGTGCTGCGCGAGCGCCTGACGGGTGTGCAGGTCGTGGGGGTCGCGGTCGCCCTCGTCGCCTCCGCCGTGCTCGCCTGGGGCTGAGCGCGCCCCGGTAGGATCGGACACGATGTCGCTCCCGTTCTCCACGGCGACCGGCGCGGATGTGCGCGTGCGGTTCTGCCCCTCGCCCACCGGCACCCCCCACGTCGGGATGGTGCGCACCGCCCTCTTCAACTGGGCCTACGCCCGCCACACGGGCGGCAAGCTCGTGTTCCGCATCGAGGACACGGATGCCGCGCGCGACTCGGAGGAGAGCTACCTGCAGCTCATCGACGCGCTCACCTGGCTCGGCATCGACTGGGACGAGGGTGTCGAGAAGGGCGGACCGCACGGCCCGTACCGCCAGTCGCAGCGCACCGACATCTACCTCGAGCTCATCGAGCGCCTGAAGGCCTCCGGCCACCTCTACGAGTCGTTCGTGACGCCCGAGGAGATGGAGGCGCGCAACGTCGCGAACGGCCGCGATCCGCGCCAGGGCTACGACAACTTCGAGCGCGAGCTGACCGAGGAGGAGCGCGCCGCCTTCCGCGCGGAGGGCCGGAAGCCGAGCCTGCGCCTCCGGGTGCCCGATGCCGATCTCACCTTCCACGACCTCATCCGTGGGGAGATCACCTTCCCCGCCGGCAGCTTCACCGACTTCGTCGTCGTGCGGCCGAACGGCGCCCCGCTCTACACCTTCGTGAACCCCGTCGACGACGCGCTCATGGGCATCACGCACGTGTTCCGGGGCGAGGACATCCTCTCGTCGACGCCGCGCCAGATCGCGCTGTACCTCGCGCTCATCGAGGCGGGCGTCACCGATTTCATCCCGCAGTTCGCCCACATGCCGCTCGTGTACGGCGAGGGGGCGAAGAAGCTCAGCAAGCGCGACCCCGAGTCGAACCTCTTCCACCACCGCGAACGCGGCTTCATCCCGGAGGGGCTGCTCAACTACCTCGCGCTGCTCGGCTGGTCGATCGCGCCGGACCGCGACGTGTTCACCCAGGACGAGTTCGTGGCGGCGTTCGACATCCGCGATGTCAACCCGAACCCGGCGCGCTTCGACCAGAAGAAGGCCGACGCGATCAACGGCGACCACATCCGCATGCTCGAGGCCGCCGACTTCGAGGAGCGCATCGTGCCCTACCTCGAGGGGTACCTCGCCGATCCGCCGACCGAGGCGGAGCGCGCGATCCTGCGCGAGGCCGCGCCCCTCATCCAGGAGCGCGTGACGGTGCTCGGGGAGGCCCGCGGCATGCTCGCCTTCCTCTTCACCGACGACGACGCGCTCGAGTACGAGGCGGATGCCCTGCCGAAGGACGTCGACGAGGCGCGCCTCGTGCTCGACGCGGCGGAGGCGGCGCTCGAGCCGCTCACCGAGTTCGGGCGCGTGGAGATCGAGGAGGCGCTGCGTGCGGCGCTGCTGACGCCCGCGGAGGAGGGGGGCCCGGGTCTCAAGCCCCGCACGGCGTTCGGCCCGCTCCGCACCGCGATCTCGGGGCGTCGGGTGAGCCCGCCGCTCTTCGAGTCGATGGAGATCCTCGGCAAGGAGTCGACCCTCGCGCGGCTCGAGAGGCTCCGTCGGGCGCTGTGAACGCGTCGGGCCCGCCGGATCGCGTCGACGTCGTGGTCGTCGGCGCCGGTCCGGCCGGGCTCGCGGCCGCCCTCGGCATCGCACGCGGGCGTCGCTCGGTCGTCGTGCTCGACGCGGCGCGGCCACGCAATGCGGCGACGCTTTCGGCGCACGGCTTCGTGAGCCGTGACGGGATCTCGCCCCTCGAGCTGCGCAGGCTCGGTGCGCGGGAGCTCGCCGGCTACGGGGTCGACGTCGTGCGCACCCGCGTCACGGCGGTCTCTCCCCTCGAGCGCTCCGAGGGGGTGCGGCGGTTCGAGGTGCAGGCGGAGGTGCGCGGCGCTCAGCTCGAGAGCGAGCTCGTGGCCGACGCCGTCGTCCTCGCGACGGGGCTCGTGGAGGAGCTACCCGCGCTTCCGACCCTGCGGGCGTTCTACGGCACCTCCCTCCACAGCTGCATCGAGTGCGACGGGTGGGAGAAGCGCGACGCGCCGCTCGCGCTCATCGGCGAGAGCGACGACCTCGCCGAGCGCGCCCGCTACCTCGCCAACTGGAGCGACGACATCGTCGTGTTCACGAACGGCCGGGGGTTCGTCTCGGATGCCGACGAGCGCGAGCTCGCGACGCGCGGCATCCGCGTGGAGCGGCGTGTCATCGCCGACATCGCCGGAACGGGCCGGGAGGGCATGACGGGCGTCGTGCTCGACGACGGCGAGGTCGTGCCGCGCACGGCGGGCTTCGTGCGTCCCGGCTGGATGCCCGCGCTCGGATTCGCCGAGCCGCTCGCGCTCGCGACGACGTCCGAAGGATGGGTCGCGACGGATGCCGAGGGGCGCACGAGCGTGCCGGGCGTCTACGCGGCGGGCGACGTCGCCCTCGGCCCGCAGCAGCTGCTCGTCGCGGCGGGCGACGGGGCGCGCGTCGCGGGCACCGTCATCCGCGACACCCTGCGCTGAGGGGCGGCCGCCGGTTCGAAGCGCCCGCGCCCGTAGGGTAAAGTGTCTAGTCGGTCCGGGTTCGCCCGGCCCGCACCGCCCGGCCCGGCCGGAACGGTGGGGTATGGTGTAATTGGCAACACGGCTGATTCTGGTTCAGTTGTTCTTGGTTCGAGTCCAGGTACCCCAGCTGTGAAATCCCTCGCTTCGGCGGGGGTTTTCCCGTCTTGGGCCTAGAGCATGGCGTCCCGGATGCGTGCGTCCAGGTCGTCCAGCTCCGCCATGAGGTCGCTCACGGCCCAGACACGATCACGCTTGCGCCCCGTGATCTCCGTGACGATCCCTGCCTCCTCGAGCTGCGTCATGGCGACGTAGACCTGCGTGTTCGACGTGTTCGAGACGGTCATCGCGTCGTCGAGCGACATCACCGGCTGTGAGAACAGGGCCCCCATGATCTTGGAGGCGGACGAGTCCGCTCGCACGTCCAGGGCGTCTCGCCACTCGGCGGGCATCTGCTTGATTCTCTCGACCGAGACGCGACCCTCTTCGCCGCCGACCTTCGTGGCCAGCGCCATGAGCCCCACCAGAGGTGCAGCGAGGCCGGCGCGGTACGAGGTGAGCGCGGCGAAGTACTCGTCTCGGCGTGCGTTCAGCCCCGAAGCGATCGGGACGATGGTGTTGCGCATGACGCCGCGGCGACGCAGGATCGCGCCCACCAGGGCGCGCCCGATGCGGCCGTTGCCGTCTCCGAACGGGTGGATGGTCTCGAACTGCGCGTGCGCGATCGCGGCCTGCGCGAGCACGGGCACGTCGTCGCGGTTCGCGAACGTCATCAGGTCGGCGAGCAGTTCGTCGACGCGAGCGGGCACCGGCGGTATGTGCAGGGCGCCCCGCGGCGAGTGATCGCTGCCGCCGATCCAGTTCTGCTCGGTACCCACCTGGCCGGCATACGGCCCCTCGTCGGGATCGTCACGCATGAGCGTCTCGTGCGCGGTGAGCAGGTCAGCCAGCTCGATCGTGCCGCGCGAGCCAGCAGCCTCGATCATGATCGCGATCGCCTGGGAGCCAGCAACCATGCTGGTCGCGGAGCTGTTGCCCTTCGAGCCCGCGAACGCGCGCGCGAAGTCCTCGGTGCTCGCGATCACGCGCTCGATCTTCGAGGACGCCACGCTCTCCGCGCGCACCATGAACCGGGTTATCTCGGCGGGGGAGTCAGCGGCCGCAGCATCCATGCCGGCCACGGCGACAAGGGCTTCCTCGGCGGTGCGGATGAGGTCGCGGGGGAGTGTGTAGTCGAGATCGGCGATCAGTGGCGGAACGGATGCGTGGATCTGGAACAGCATCCGGTCGGCCTTCGTGCCCCTGCGTTGCTTCTGACTCCACGGGACGGTCTCGGCGCCGGTCGGGGCCCAATCAATGCTGTCCATAGTTGTCGCCTCCAGTGCAGCCGCGACGTGCTGAGCCTGAACAACCGTACCGCTAGTCAGGATAAGACGGAATAAACCTGAATAGTGTCGCCCCTATCCAGGGTTGTCCGCTGGTGACCGGAGACTCGATCGAGACATCAGCGGGCGTCGGCCTCCCGGAGCTTGATCAGCTCGGCCTCCTCGGGTGTTCCGGGCTCGGCCATGAAGACGGTCAGCACGTGCCCGCCCGAGCCGGGGATGACGAGGTTGCGGAAGCCGAGGAAGAATCCGGCGGATCCTGCGGGCATGTGCCAGGTGCGCCCGACGTCGTAGGGCCGGGCCTCGTAGCGCGACCACATCATCCGGAAGTCGCGGTCGCGGGCGAGAAGACCTTCGGTCAGCTCACGGAACCGCGGGTCGGCCGGATCTCCGTAGAACCTCAGCGCACCGACGATGTGTTCCGCGGTCGTCTCCCAGTCGGGCATGTCGCGCGCACCCTCGATGGTGAAGGCGAGTTCGACGCAGTTCGTCCCCGGCATCGCGTGCCCCGCCGTCAGCCGCTCGAAGAGCGGGTTCGCAAGGACGACATCGAAGTTGCGCGTCTGGACGACCGCCGGGACGTGTTCCCATTGCGCGAGCACACGCGCGAGCCACGAGGGCAGCTGGCCGGGTTCGACGAGCGCCGGTTCGGAGAAGCGCTGAAGCCCGGCGAGTCGCGCCAGATAGTCGGCCCCCGGCGCCTCGAGCTGGAGGGCGTCGGCCAGCCTCGCGAGAACCTGGCGCGACGGCGCCGCGACGCCGCCTTGCTCGAGGCGGCGATAGTACGAGGAGCTGATTCCCGCGAGGCGCGCCACCTCCTCCGCACGCAGGCCGGGGACCCGTCGCTCGCCTCCCGCCACGACATGCTCATCGGGGCGCACCGTCGCGCGGCGCCCCTTGAGGTACGTCCCCAGGTGGTTGCCCACGACAACCAACATGGCAGAACCGGCGTTCCTGTGGCTAGTTCCGAGGAGGTCATGGGGCAAGGGTGAAATGACCTGATTGTCGGGAGGGGGTGTCGAGAGGGCGCGGGAGGCTCTACCGTGGCGCTGTGCCCGTGACCGCCCCCCGCCCATGAGCTCGCTGCTCGGAGAATACCTGCGCGCCCGCCGGGCGCTGGTGCGCCCTGAGAACGTGGGACTCATCCCGGATCCCGATCGCCGCGTGGCGGGCCTCCGGCGCGACGAGGTGGCGCAGATCGCGGCCATCAGCCCCGAGTACTATCTGCGGATCGAGCAGGGCGTCCATCCGACTCCGTCTGAGCCGGTGCTGAGGGGGCTCGCTCGAGCGCTTCTGCTGGATGAAGCAGGCGAGGAGTACATGCGCCGACTCGTGGCGGGTGTCGAACGGGACCTCGCGGACGTCGCTCCGGCGACGCCCTCAGCGGAGGAACTGGAGCAGCTCCTGGCTCCGTGGCCGCACGTGCCTGCAGCGGTCGTCGATCGGCATATGGACGTCGCCGCCATCAACCGGATGATGCTCGTCGTCACCCGGCGTGCGGTCGTCGTCGGCGACAACGTGATCCAGTACATCTTCTCCGGCGACTTCCGGTCCTACGCCATCGGCTGGGAGCACCTGGCGACCCAGGTGGTCGCGGGGCTTCGCTTCGCCGGCGATCCTGAGTCGTCTCGCTACCGGGAGATCGTCGACGATCTCTCGGCACGAAGCGCCGACTTCCGGCGCATCTGGGCCCGCCACGACGTCTACCCGTGGTCGGCAGGTCACACCACCCACGACCTGCCCGGCGTCGGTCCGGTGGAGGTGCCCTTCCAGAACCTGCAGATCCCCGGGACCGGTGGCCATTTCCTGGCGATCATCACCCCGCAGCCGGGCACCGCTGCTGCTGAGGCGCTCGCACAGCTCGCACAGGCCGCCCAGGATCCGGGGTTCGAACTCCCCGGCTGACACCGGATGGGTCACCCTGGCGACACCGGGAAGGTCACGCGCAGGGCGGGGCTGCCCGCCTAGCGTGCGAGCATGACCTTCGTCGCGGTCACCTCCCGGGCGCACGCCGGGCACGCCGCCGTGTCGGCCCACGCGCTCGTGGGACGGCACGCGGAGATCGAGGATGTCGCCATGTTCGTCGACACGGCGAGCGTCACGGGAGGCGCGATGCACCTCACCGGCGCAGCCGGCGCTGGCAAGTCGCGACTGCTTGCGCACGCCGTGCGGATGGCACAAGCGCGATCGGTACGGGTGCTCACGACCACGGGCGCCGATTCCGAGGTCGACGTCGGCCACGCCTGTCTCCAGATGCTCCTCGCTCCGATCATGGACCGAGTCGGCGAACTCCCCGCCGCCCACGCGTCCGCGCTCGAGGTCGCTCTCGGCCTCGACGAGGGACCGTCACCGCGCCCGCTCGTCCTCGGTTCGGCGGTCCTCGGGCTCCTGAACCGCGTTGCGGAACCGGCGCCCGTGCTCCTGGTCGTCGACGACCTGGACCGGGTCGACGGTGCCAGCGCCGGGGTGCTCCGATTCCTCGCCCGGCGTCTCGGCGGCACCCGAGTCGGGCTCCTCGCGGCGTCCCGTACGTTCTCGCCGACGACGGTGTTCACCGACGACGTCGTCGTGCGACACCTCACGCCGCTCAGCGACTCCGATGCCGGTCGGCTCGTCGCAGGCCACTATCCCGCGTTGCCGACGTCGGTCAGGTCGAAGGTCGTCCAGGAGGCGCGCGGCAACCCCCTCGCCCTGCTGGAGCTCGGGCGTGACGCCGCCCTCTCGCTGAGGCAGGACAGCCGGTACTCGGGTTCGCCCGTCGCTGAACGGCTGCGCGCGACCTTCCGCGAGCGGTTCGAGGCCCTGGACCACGCTGCGCGGCATGCCCTGCTGCTCGTCGCACTCGACGGACGGCAGCGGCTGCGGGATGTCGTCGCGCTCGGGATCGATGTGAGCGCGCTGAGCGCTGCCGAAGGCGCCGGCCTCGTGGTGGTGGACACCACGGCGATGGCGGTCACGTTCCCGCATCCGCTCATCCGCAGCGCCGTCGTGCAGGCGGCCACGGCGAGCGAGCGGCGTGAAGCACATCTCGCGATCGCCGATGCCGTCGACGACCCCGATCGCCGCGCCTGGCATCTCGCCGATGCCGCGAGCGGACCCGATCCGCAGGTCGCGACCATGCTCGAGGGCGTCGCGCAGAGGTCGCTCGAACACCGTGATCCGGGGGCCGCGGTGGGTGCCCTCGTGCGGGCGGCGCGTCTCAGTCCGAATCCGACCGAGGAGCGACGCCGGCTCGCGGAGGCCGCATTCCGTGGAACGGAAATCGCCGGGGAGCTGTCGTATGCGGCGCGCCTTCTCGCCGACGCGGGAATCGGGTCGGCGGGGGAGCGAGGTTCGCTCCACGCCGCTGCCGCGGCGGCCTCCATCTCGATGAACGGTGCCGGTGGCATCGATCGGGCCTACCGGCTTCTCGAGGACGCTCTCGAGGCCCACGACCCGGCATGGTCGTCCACCGACGGCGAGCTCGTGGATGCCCTCACCGTGCTTGTGCTGGTGTGTCACTGGGCGGGAGACGCCCGGTACTGGCGGACCGTGCACCGAGCGATCTCGAGGTTCGGAGGCGACGTGCCCGAGCCCGTCTCCATCACCGCCGTCGCTCTCGCCGACGTCGCCGGGAGTGCGGCGACGGTCCGGGGACGCCTCGCGCAGCTCATCCGCAACCGGGCGGCGACGCGCGACGATGTCGGTGCCATGCGGCTGGCCGTGGCGGCCGGGCATCTGGACCTGGTGGGCGAGGGTCGTGACAGTGCCTGGCGAGTCATCGCCGCGGCTCGTGGCGGCGGCGGCATCCGGTGTGCGCTGGACGGCTACGCCTACCTGTGCACCGACGATTTCGGTGCCGGCCGGTGGCGCGAGCAGCAGCATCTCGCGAACGAGGGCCTCGTCCTGTCCCGCGAACACGGATACTCCCTCGTCGCCGGGAACTTCCTCTACCACCGCGCGCTCGTCGAAGCCGTCCAGGGCATGCCGGAGGAGGCATTCCGATGGGCGAGGGAGCTGACGGATGTCACGTCGGAACGCCACGCCCACGGTGCGGAACGGGCCGGCAACCACCCGCGGACGCTCGCCGCGGTCGCGCAAGGCGACTGGGAGTCCGCGTTCCGGTACGCCGAGGGACTCAGCCCGGCGGGGACCCTCCTCCCGCACGCGCCCCACGCGATGTGGGTGGCATTCGACCTGGTCGAGTCCGCCGTGCGCACCGGACGGCCGGATGCCGCGCGCGCGCACGCGGCGGCGATGGTCGCCGCCGATCTGCCGTCCGTGTCGCCCCGGATGGCCATGATGACGCTCGGCGCGCGCGCTCTCGTCGCCGAGGGCACCGACGCCGCATCCCTGTTCGAAGCGGCCGTCACCGCGCCGGATGCGGAGGCGTGGCCCTTCGACCTGGCTCGTGTCCGGCTTGCCTACGGGGAGTGGCTGCGTCGCAATGCCGAGACGCTGCGGGCTCGCGATGTGCTGCACCAGGGGCTCGCGGCGTTCGAGAGACTCGGCGCGACCGCGTGGGCCGAGCGCGCACGTCAGAACCTGCGCGCCGCTCGAGATCCCGCCAACCGTGCCGGCGGTGACCTGTCTGCACTCACGGCACAGGAGCGCGCCATCGTCGAGCTGGCCGCCCACGGGCTGAGCAACAAGGAGATCGGTGCCAAGCTCTTCCTCTCCCCCCGCACCGTCAGCGGCCACCTCTACCGGGCGTTCCCCAAGATGGGTGTGACGAGCAGGGCCGCGCTGAGCGACGTCCTCGCGTCCCGGACACCGCCGCCGTGGTGAGCCGCCATGACGCGGTCGTGCGGTCTCACATGCTGTCCTTCGGCTGGGGCCAGATGGTCTTCGCCGCGCCCCACAGCGAACCGATGTTGATCCAGTCGGGGTATCTGGCGAGCATCTGCCGGTAGAAGTCGAGGGCGTCGGTCGAGGCCCGCTCGACCGCGGCGACGGATTCCAGGTATCCGATGGTGGCGTCGATGTCCGATGGCGAGTCTCCGAGGCGGGGGTCTTTGTGCGCGCTGACGACGTACCGCGGCTCGAGGGTCTTGAGTCGCGTCAGTGTCTCGATCCACGATGCTCTGCTGTGCGGAGTCGACTCCGCCAGGTAGGGGTAGGTGCGGTTGTAGACCACGTCGCCGCCGGCGATGAGGCCCGCATCCGGCACCCAGAGGACCGTGGAGTCCGGACCGTCGGTGTGGCCCGTCTCGATCACCCGGGCCTCGTGATCCTCGATGAGGATCGAGGCCGTCTCGAGCGCATCCGGGAACAGCACCGGGGGGATCTGGCCGGGAAAGAGCTTCTGCCAGAAACCCTCGTAGAGCGGGGGGCCGGCCTGCTCCGCGAGTTGCGCGATCGTCCCCGGAGTGGCCAGAAATCGAGCACCCGGGAACGCCGACCGCAACTGACCGACGCCGAAAGCATGGTCTCCGTGACCGTGGGTGAGATACACCGCCGCGAGGTTCTTGCCGCGATGACGGATCCAGTCGATCAGGCGCTGGTTCTGCTCGATCGTGGCGAACGTGTCCACGAGCACCGCATCCACGTCGCCCTCGATGAGGACGGCCGCGTTCGCCACCCAACGCTGGCCTTCGTGACCGTCTGGCAGGTCCCGGACCAGGCCCTCGCGGCGCTCGGTCATCACCGCGTAGCGAAGCATGCTCGGCATGTCGGCCTCCCTCTGATCCGGCTGGATCGGAGTCGTCGGTGTCGGAGGGCGGGTCGCGTCCGCTCTCGGATGTGCCTACCCGCGGATGAAGTCCAGGAGATCGGGGTTGAGGATGTCGGCGTGCGTCGTGAGCATGCCGTGCGGGTACCCCTCATAGATCTTGAGGGTGGAGTTGCTGAGGAGCTCGTGCTGCTTGAGCGCCGCGTCCTGATACGGCACGACCTGGTCGTCGTCGCCCTGGGCGACGAGGACGGGGACGGAGATGGCTCTCAGATCCTCGGTCTGGTCGGTCTCGGAGAACGCCTTGATGCCTTCGTAGTGCGCAAGCGCGCTGCCCATCATGCCCTGGCGACACCAGTTGGCGACGATGGGTTCCGAAACGGTGGCGCCTGGCCGGTTGAACCCGTAGAACGGTCCGGAGGCCACGGCCTGGTAGAACTCGGCGCGGTTGGCCGCCAGCGAGCTGCGGAAATCGTCGAAGACCGAGATCGGGGTTCCCTCGGGGTTCGTCTCCGTCCGCACCATGAGAGGAGGGATGGCGGCGACGAGGATGGCCTTCGCGACGCGGTCCTGGGGTTGACCGTACCGGGCGACGTAGCGAGCCACCTGCCCGCCGCCGGTGGAGTGGCCGATGTGGATCGCGTCACGCAGGTCGAGGTGCTCGACGACCGCGTCGACGTCGCTCGCATAGTGGTCCATGTCATGACCGGTGCCGATCTGCGAAGACCGGCCGTGGCCACGGCGATCGTTGGCGACCACTCGGTAGCCCGCCTCGAGGAAGAAGAGCATCTGTGCGTCCCAGTCGTCTGAGGACAGGGGCCAGCCGTGGTGGAACACGATGGGCTGAGCGTCCCGGGGGCCCCAGTCCTTGAAGTAGATCTCCGCGCCGTCTTCCGTGGTCACGTAACGCATGGTCGGCCTCCCTTTCCGAGTCGAGACCCCTCCGGAGCGATCGACCGGGGGGCAGTGCCCCGAGAGTCGCAGTCCGGCGGGTGGATCTCCTGAGTTGAATGACTCCGGACGTGTCGGGAGCGACTCGACTTCGATCCTCGTCGCGCACATCGAGTCGCTTGACCCATGCGGCGGCGTCCTCGGTCGCCCAGAGTCGAGGCACCAGGTTCTCGACGCGAAGGGAACGACCATGCCGCAGATCGTGCCGGAGCGGTTCGGTTCGGACACGCTCGCCCTCATCCGCGACTGAGCGCGCGGTGAACATCGCTGAAGGGCTGTTGCCGGCCTTCTTCGCGCTCGGCGTCGGCTTTGCGGCCGGCAAGGCGCACCTCGTCGACAACACGCGCATCGGTGCGCTCAACACGATCGTGATGACGATCGCGCTCCCGATAGCGCTGTTCGCCATCCTCGCCGGCGCCGACCGCGATGACGTGATCTCCCACCTCGCCGTGGCGGGCGCCGTCGCGGCCGTCATGGCGGTCGTCTTCGCCTCGGTCTACCTCCTCCATCGGCGCGCTCAGGTCTTCGCCGCGTCCGCGGCCGTTCCGGCTCTGACGGTCGCGTTCCCGAACACCGCCGCCATCGGGTTTCCGCTCGCGGATGCCACGCTCGGCCCGACGGGCGCACTTGCGGTCGCCGTTTCGCTCGCCGTCGGCGGCCTCACCATCTCTCCGGTCACCATCGCGATTCTCGAGGGCAGCAGCCGCCCTCGCCCCACGACGCATGTGGTTCGCGCGCGCCTGAAGACGTTCGGAAAAGCGCTGCTGACCCCCGTGGTGATCGCTCCATTCCTCGGCGTGATGTGGAGTCTGGCCGGCATCCCCTTCCCGGAGCTCGCCGTGAAGACCCTCGGGGAGGTCGGGGGGATCACGTCAGGGCTCGCGCTCATCGTCACCGGCCTGGTCCTGTCAGCGCAGCCGCTCGGGCTGACGTGGAGTGCGGCGATCGACTCCGTCATCGCCAACATCGGCCGCCCGCTGCTCGCCGTCGGGTTCGTGCTGCTCGTGGGAATGACGGGCGACATGGCGAAGGAGACCGTGCTGCTCCTCGCAGTGCCCAGTGGGTTCTTCGGTGTGCTGCTGGGGCTCGCTCACGGAGCCGACCCCGCTTCGGCCGGCCGGACGCTCTTCTATTCGACGTTGCTGTCGCTCGTCACCGTGCCCGCGACGATCGCCATCCTTCCGCTGCTGTAGCCACTTGGAGGCCCCAAAATGCCGACGACCTTTCCCGTCATGGAGCGGGCGACGACCGCCCTGTCCCTCGCCGGTGTCAGCGGACTGTTGAACGCGTGGACGTTCGGCAACGCCGGCTCGTTCGCAACCGTCCAATCCGGCAACCTCATCGTGCTCGGGTACTCCTTCGCGGAAGGGGACTGGTCACGGTTGCTGGGAGTCGCCCTGTCCATCGTCGCCTTCACGCTGGGAGCGTGCCTGTGCGCCATCGCCATCGGGCTCTTCCAGCGCGCGAGGAGGAGTTACTCGGCATGGGTGCTGGCTGCCGAGATCCTGCTGCTGCTGGCCGCGGCTGGAGTGTTTCTCCTGTGGGGCGGGTCGGCGATGGTCGTGGCGATGCTGATCAGCTTCGTCGCAGGTGCGCAGGGAAACGCGTTCCACCGCGAGACGGGGATGCTGTACGGCAACGTCGCGGTGACCTTCGTCCTCCAGTCGGTGGGAAGTCTTCTGGGGCGCGCGCTGATCTCCCGCGTCGCTCCCGACGGGGAGCATCACCTTCGACCCGCGGCGGCGTACCTGCTGGTGCTGGCCGGCTTCTCAGCGGGCGGCGCCATCGGCTTCCTCCTGTCCCTCATCGGTCCCGCGGTCGCCCTCTTCGCCGCGTGCGCGCTCCTCGCGGCATTGGCCGTGGCAGACGTTCTGGCCCGGGGGGCTGTCGACCCGGGCCAGAACAATCCGACCCCCTAGTCGGCCCCTCTATGCCGTGCGCAGCGGGACGATCCCCTGCGTGGAGCGGGGGAAGGTCGCGAGCACGTCTTGCGGGATGTTCAGGTGCGCGGACACCAGCTGGGGAGGCAGATGCGCGAGCCAGTTCGCGAGCGAGACCTCTTCGTACCTCGGCGCCCGGAAGGTCTCGATGTAGATGAGGACGTCGTCGCCGGTGTTCTCGATGTAGTGGCCGAAGTTGCGACCGACGACGCCCACGTCGCCCGCCTTGAAGTCCATCGTGTTCGCGTGCGGTCCGGTGTTGAACACCGTCATGCGGGCGGAACCCTGGAGGTAGTACTGCCACTCGTCCGCGTTCGGGTGCCAGTGCAGCTCCCGCATCGAGCCGGGCTCGATCGTCGTGAGGGCGGCCGCCACCGTCGTCGACGCCGGGAAGTTGGTGCTGTCCGCGATCTGGATCTTGCCGCCGCTGTTCTGATGGACCGGCTCCGTCTGCGACAGCCGGAAGATCACCGGCTGGTCGTCGCCCCACTGCACGCGAGCCGCGAGCTGATCGCTCTCGAGGTCGCCGGGCACGTCACCGGGGAAGATCCAGAGGTTGTGGAGCGGGATGTCCTTGAACACGTCCTGCGCGACGCCGAAGTTCTTCGCGAGGACATCGGGCGGGGTATGGGCGAACCAGTCCGTCAGGAGAAGCGTGTTCGACTCGGATTGCTCGCCATCGTCGAATGCCAGGACGAACTCCGCTCCGTCTGGGCCGAGCCCCTGGAGCGAGTGCGGAAGTCCCGCGGGGAAGAACCAGAGGTCGCCCGCGAAGACGTCCTCGACCGACGGCAGCCCCGCGCGGCTGAGGGTCGTGATGCGGCATGACCCTTGCGTCATCAGGGCCCACTCGGCCGTCTGGTGCCAGTGCAACTCACGGATGCCGCCCGGCTCGAGGTACATGTTGACCCCGGCGATCTCGGTCGAGATCGCGAAGTCCTGCTGCGTCAGCTCCCGCGCCCACCCGCCCCTCTGCACGCGCCGGGGGGAGATGTTGAACGAGGACCAGAAGAACGGCTGTGTGGAGATGTCGGTGCCCGGCGCGCGCAACGCGTTCGGGAACTGCTCCGCGAGGACCGGGTTCTGCGGGCCTCTCATGGTGAGACTGGCGGGGTCGCCTTCGGCCGTCTGGAGCCCCTCCGGCGGGAGGTCGGGGCTGCCGAGCGTCGGCGTCTCGTGGTGCGGGGTGCGTACAGCTTGCTTCTGGTCTGACATGGCGTCGTCTCCTTGTCCGTGACGCCGCGATGAGCGGCTGCATCAGGCCACCACCCGGGCGGGAAGCGACGCAATGAGGAGAACGACTCGATTCGGTTGCCGCGGCGTCGAGGTTTCGCGGCGGATGGGGAGCCCTCCCCGCGTGGCCCGGCGCCCCGGCGATGCGCGACACGGCAGACTCGTGCCCATGTCCGATTCGCAGCAGCCGGGCGACGCCGGCGACGACCAGATCCCGCCGATTCCGCCCGCGCCGTCCGCCGACGTGCCGTCCGTCCCGCCCGTCCCGCCCGCGACGTCTGCCGGCGTGCCGCCCGTGAACCCCTACGCGCCGCCCGCGACGACCGTGCCGAGCTCGGTATCCGCGGCACCCGTGCCCCCCGTGGTCCTCGCGACGACCGCGGCACCCGCCGCGAACCCCTACGCCGCCGCGCCGGCGAACCCCTACGCCGCTCCCCGTATCGGCTCCGCGCCGCAGGGCGTCCCGGCTGCTCCCGCTTCCGCCGCTCCCACTCCGGGCGCTCCCGGCTACGGCGTGGCGCCCGCGTACGCGGCGCCGTCCGCGGCGCCGTCGCGCCTCAACGTCATGGGACTCGTCTCGCTCATCCTCGGCGGGGTCGCGTTCCTGTTCGGCATCTCGGTCGGCTGGATCCCCTACGTCGGGTTCTTCTTCGTGCTGCTCGCGCTCGTGGGCGTCGCCCTCGGCATCGCGGGACTCGTCGCCAAGAACATCGGCAAGGGCCTCGCGATCGCGGGCACCGCGGTCTCGGGCGTCGCGCTCCTGCTCACCTCGCTCATCAGCATCGGCATGCTGCTGTTCGTCACGTCCTTCTCCAACACGATCGACGACTTCGGGTCGGACGACCCGATCATCGTCGACCCGGATGGCGGCGGATCCAGCGGAGGGGACGACCCGAACGCGCACGGCGGCATCGACAACCCGGCCGCGATCGGAGAAGCCGTGATCTTCGCCGACTACGCGGGCACCGAGGAGTGGCAGATCGTCGTCGGCACGCCGAACCTCGACGCGAACGCGGAGGTGCTCGCGGCGGCGGACTTCAACGCCGAGCCGGAGCCGGGCAACCGGTACGTCATCGTCCCCATGACGGTGACCTATCTCGGGCCCACGAGCGACGTGCCCTACATGCTGCTGCCCGAGTTCGTCGACGCGGGCGGGTCGGTCTACGACCTCAGCTACGCGATGTACCCGGGCTCGATCTACGAGGCCGATGAGCTCGCGACCGGTGAGTCGACCGAGCTCTCGCTCGTGTTCGAGGTCGCGATCGATCAGATCCCCGGTTCGCTCCTGCGGGTCAGCTCGATCTGGGGCGACGACCGCCACGTCGCGGTCGGCTGACGCCGCGCGCGCGACGGTCCCCGCGCGGGGGCCGTCGCGCGTCGGCGTGCCGCGGCCTCAGAGGTCGATCGACTGGCCCGGCTCGAGCACCGTGTAGGTGCCGCCGCCCTGCTCGGTGGCCCACTGCAGGCGGTCGTTGTGGAGCTTCTTGCCCGCGACCGAGAGGGTCATGTCGTGCACGGGGAACGCGCGCAGGGGCTTCACGGCGAGCACGAAGTCCATCGCCTCGCCGATCTTGAGCCAGGGGGCGCCGAGGGGGGCCGCGAGCAGGTCGACCTCGACGCCGGGCTCGGTGTACGAGTCGCCGGGGTAGTAGAACTCGTCGTCGACGAGCACGCCCACGTTGTCGATCACCGGGATCGAGGAGTGGATGACGTTGTGCTTCTCGCCGAAGAAGCGCAGGGTGAACGGGCCCACCTCGACCTCGTCGCCCGCGCGCACGACCTCGACGTCGATGCCGGATGCGGCTGCGGCATCCGCGACGCCCTGCGGGCCGAGCACGCGCGCGTCCGGATTCGCCTCGACGAGCTCCTTCACGCGGTCGGCGGAGAGGTGGTCGGCGTGCTCGTGCGTGATCACGATGCCGACGACGCCCGAGGTGTCGGGGAGCGTCGCGAGGAAGGAGCCGGGGTCGATTACGAGCCGGTCCGTGCCCTTGCTGACGACCATGGCCGCGTGCTCGTACTTCGTGACGTTCATGATCCCGACTCTATTCCCGCGCCCTGGCTAAGGTGATGACGATCCGAGGAGGGATTGCATGTTCGTCGACCTGCCCGAGGCCGAGCTGCGCGCCTACCGCAGCGCCCAGACCGATCCCGCCGATTTCGACGCGTTCTGGGATGCGACGCTCGCCGAGGCCCGCGCCGCGGCGCCGGCCGGTGCGGTGCTCGAACCTGTGGATGCGGGCCTGCGGACGCTCGACGTCTACGACGTGACGTTCCCCGGGTTCGCGGGCCAGCCGATCCGCGCGTGGCTGCGCGTGCCGCGCGGCGCATCCGGCCCCCTCCCGACCGTCGTGCAGTACCAGGGCTACGGCGGCGGTCGCGGGCTGCCGACCGAGAACCTGCTCTACGCGTCGGCGGGCTTCGCCCACCTGCACGTCGACACGCGCGGGCAGGGCTCGGGCTGGTCGGTCGGGGCGACGCCCGACTCGGGCGAGACGGGGCCGCAGATCCCGGGCGTCATGACACGGGGCATCGACAGTCGCGAGACCTACTACTACCGGCGCCTGTTCACGGACGCCGTGCGCGCGGTCGACGCGGCCCGCACCCTCGACGTCGTCGACCCCGCGCGCATCGCCGTGGCGGGCGGCAGTCAGGGCGGGGGCATCACGCTCGCCGTGGCCGGGCTCGTCGAGGGTCTCGTCGCGGCGCTGCCCCAGGTGCCCTTCCTGTGCGACTTCCCGCGCGCGGTGACGATCCACGACACCGACCCGTACCACGAGCTCGTGCGCTACCTCGCGCAGCACCGCACGCGGGCGTCCGCGGTGCTCGAGACGCTCGCCTACTTCGACGGCGTGAACTTCGCTCGCCGCGCGACCGCGCCCGCGTGGTTCACGGTCGCGCTCATGGACGAGATCTGCAAGCCGTCGACGGTGTTCGGCGCGTTCAACGCGTACGCGGGGCCGAAGCGCATCGAGGTTTTCCCCTTCAACGGGCACGAGGGCGGGGGCGCGCTGACGGAGGGCGAGCAGGTGCGGATCCTGCACGAGGTGTTCGGGGACTGAGTGTCGCGCGACGCGGAGCAGGTCAACCGGCGGCTTCTGCGCGCGCGCGACGCCATGGATCGGCACTACGCCGAGCCGCTCGATGTGCCGGCGCTCGCCCGGATCGCGATCATGTCGCCCGCGCACTTCAACCGCGAGTTCCGCCGCGTGTTCGGCGAGACGCCCCACCGCTACCTGCAGCGTCGACGCGTCGAGCGCGCGATGTTCCTGCTGCGCACGACGGATGCCCCGGTCACCGAGATCTGCCGCGCCGTCGGGTTCGAGAGCCTCGGCACCTTCGGGCGCACGTTCACCTCGATCGTCGGCTGTGCGCCGAGCGTCTACCGCTCGCGCACGCGCACGGATGCGCTGCCGCATTCCGGGGGGTTCGTCATGCGCTGGGGCAGACCGGGCACTTTCGGAGAAGCGCGGTCGTCGCCCGACTCCTAGCGTGAGAGCGACCGACCACCACAGGAGGAACCGTGATCACGTCCAACAATCTCTCGTCCGTCTTCGTGCTCGACCAGGACGAGGCCCTCGACTTCTACGTCGGACTGCTGGGCCTCGAGGTGAGCGCCGACATGATGTTCGGGCCGATGCGCTGGCTCACGGTGCGCGTGCCGGGCGAGAAGCACGACATCCTGCTCGAGCGCCCCGGGGCGCCGGCCCATGATCCCGCGACGGAGGAGCAGGTGCGCGAGCTCGTGACGAAGGGCGCGGGAGGCGGATGGCTCGCGTTCCTGTCGGACGACGTCGACGCCGACTTCGAGCGGCTCCAGGCCGCGGGCGTCGACATCACTCAGGAGCCGACCGATCAGGGCTATGGGCGCGACTTCGCGATCCGCGACCCGTTCGGCAACCACGTGCGCATCGGGAGCATCCCGGCGTACTTGTGACAGATACCCCAGGGGGGTATATCCTGGCGGCATGATCGACGACATCAAGAAGCGCGCGCTGCACCGCGTCCGCATCCTCCAGGGGCAGTTGCGGGGCGTGGAGAAGATGATCGAGGACGAGGCGTACTGCGTCGACATCATCACGCAGACCCTCGCCATCCAGAAGTCGCTCGGCAGCCTCAACAAGCTGCTCGTCGAGAACCACCTGCGCACCCACGTGTCGCACATGTTCGACGAGGGCGGCGAGACGCGCGACCAGGCCGTCGCGGAACTGCTCGCGGTGTTCGAGCTGCAGCAGAACCGGAGCGCATGATGAGCGGCCACGAGCACCACGGCCACGAGCACCACGATCACGCCGTGCACGATCACGAGGTGCACGATCACGCCGCGCACGACCACGCGGTCCCGGATCACGAGGTGCACGACCACGCCGCGCACGACCACGCGGCCCACGGTGCGCACGACCACAGCCACCACGATCCGGATCGTTTCCGCCGACTGTTCTGGATCAGCCTCGCGCTCACGATCCCGACCCTCGTGTTCTCACCGGGGCTGCAGGAGATCCTCGGCCTCACGGGGCCGCGGTTCCCCGGCAGCGAGTGGATCCCCGCCCTCTTCGGGGCGGCGATCGTCGCGATCGGCGGGCGCATCTTCCTGCAGGGCGCCTGGCAGGAGCTGCGCGCCAAGAGCCCCGGCATGATGACGCTCATCTCGCTCGCGATCGTCGTCTCGACCGCGTACTCGCTCGCCGTCATGCTCGGACTGCCCGGCATGGACTTCTGGTGGGAGCTCGCGACGCTCGTCACGATCATGCTGCTCGGTCACTGGATCGAGATGTCGGCGGTCTCGAGCGCGCAGAATGCGCTCGGCGCGCTCGCGAAGCTCCTGCCCGACGAGGCCGAGGTGCTGCGCGACGGCGAACCGGTCGCGATCCCGCGCGCCGCGCTCGCGGTAGGCGATCGCGTGCTCGTGCGCCCCGGCGCGGCGATCCCCGCCGACGGCACGGTCGTCGAGGGGTCGGCGGAGGTCGACGAGTCGCTCCTCACGGGGGAGTCGGCCCCCGTCGAGAAGACCGAGGGCGACGCCGTCGTCGCGGGCTCGATCGCGTCGGGCTCGCTCACGATCGAGGTGGCCCGCACGGGCGGCGACACGACGCTCGCGGGCATCATGAGACTCGTCGCGGACGCGCAGGCGAGTCGCTCGCCCGCGCAGCTCCTCGCGGATCGCGCCGCGGCGCTGCTCTTCTACGTCGCGCTCGGTGCCGCCCTCGTGACCCTCCTCGTGTGGAGCCTTCTGCGACCCGACGAGCCGGCGTTCGTGCTCGAGCGCGTCGTCGCCGTGCTCGTGATCGCGTGCCCGCACGCGCTCGGCCTCGCGATCCCGCTCGTCGCCCAGCTCTCCACGGCGATCGGCGCGCGGCGCGGCATCCTGATCCGCAGCCGTGCCGCGCTCGAGGAGGCGAAGGATGTCGACGTCGTGCTCTTCGACAAGACCGGCACCCTCACCGAGGGTCGGCAGGCGCTCGCCGCCGTCACGGTCGTCGAGGGCGTGGACGAGGACGACGCGCTCGCCCTCGCGGCCGCCGTCGAGGCGCGCAGCGAGCACCCCATCGGTCGTGCGCTCGTCGATGCCGCGCGCGAGCGGGGGGTGCTCATCCCCCGGGCGACCGGCTTCCGGGCGCTCGCGGGACGCGGCGCCGTCGCGACCGTCGACGGGCGACCGCTCGCCGTCGCGAGCTCCCGCTACGTGACCGAGCACGGCATCCTGCTCGACCCCGCGCTCGTGCTCGCCGCGCGCGCGGCGGGCGGGGAGGGCGTGACCACGGTGGCGCTCGTCGAGAGCGCCGAGGGCTCCGAGCGCGTGCTCGCGGTCTTCGCGGTGTCCGACCGCGTGCGCCCCGAGTCGGCGGAGGCCGTCGCGGAGCTCCACCGGCGGGGTGTACGCGTCGCGATGCTCACGGGCGACTCGCACCTCGTCGCCGAGCACGTCGCGGCCGAGCTCGGCATCGACGAGGTGCGCGCCGAGGTGCTACCCGATCAGAAGGCCGGCGAGGTCGCGGCGCTCCGACGCGGCGGCGCGGCGCGCGTCGCGATGGTCGGCGACGGCATCAACGACGCCCCCGCGCTCGCGACGGCCGACCTGGGCATCGCGATCGGCGCGGGTACGGATGTCGCGATCGAGTCGGCGGGAGTCGTGCTCGCCTCCTCGGATCCGCGCGGTGTCGCCGACACGATCACGCTCAGCCGTGCGAGCTACCGCAAGATGCTGCAGAACCTGTGGTGGGCGGCCGGCTACAACGCGGTCGGCATCCCGCTCGCCGCGGGCGTGCTCGCGGGCGTCGGCGTGCTCATGCCGCCGTGGCTCGCCGCGGTGCTCATGAGCGTGTCGACCGTCGTGGTCGCGGCGAACGCGCAGCTGCTGCGCCGTCTCCGTTTCCGCCGCTGACCCCACCCGAGGTGAGCCGGTCGAGCAGCTCGAGGCCCGCGTCCGCCCAGGCGATCTCCGCGCGGGCGCGGGCCACGAGGCCCTCGTAGGCGAAGTGCTTGAACGCGACGGTGCGCTCGCGGTCCTCCTCGGCCGTCACCGCGAGCCGCCGCCGCAGCATGGGGTTGGTGAGGGTCTCGATCCGCATGAGCTCGCCCTCCCACTGCTCGAGCTCGGAGCGCCACTGGGCGCGGTGCGCGACGAGGAAGGCGCGGGCGGCCTCGGGCTCGGCCGACTCCAGGTAGGCGGCACGCAGGTGCGCGGGGTCCCGCACGCGCTGGTAGTCGAGCGGCGACGACATCCAGTCGAGGAAGGCGCGGTCGCCCGCGGGCGTGACGTGGTACAGGCGGCGGTGCCCACGCTCTCCGCGCGCCTGATCCTCGCCCTCGACGAGGCCGTCGGCCTCCATCTTGCGCAGCTCGGGGTAGATCTGGGAGTCGGGGGCATGCCACACGTGGCCGACGGACTGCGCGAACTGCTTCGCGAGGTCGTAGCCCGAGAGCGGGCCCACGCGCAGGATCGCGAGGAGCGCGTAGCGCAGGCTCATGGCGCGTCCCCTTCCCGTCGATCAGGCTAACGGCACACGCCGGGCGGGACGGCGCACGTGCCGCCCGCCCGGCGCCGGATCACGCCCCGCGGTATCCCGTGCGCCAGCCTCCGTGGTAGTCCACGCGCGCCACCGTCGAGTACGGCACGGGGCTCACGACGGCGCGCGCCGAGAACTGCTCGTGGGGCTCGACGGCGGCCTTGCGGCTTCCGCCGTCGGGCTCGCCCCAGACGACGCGCAGCTCGGTGCCCTCGGGCACGTCGGGGTCGATCGTCGCGAGCGAGAGGGCGCGGCGCTCGTTCGCGCTGTAGCCCGTGAACATCGAGAAGCCCACGACCGTCCCGTCGGCGTCGACGACGGAGTCGTAGTTGGCCGAGCCGTAGTTGGCGAGCGGGAGGTCGAAGTACTTGTAGCGGGGCCCGTCGAGGGAGAAGAGCGAGCCGATGATCGTCGTGACGTCGTCGCCGTTCCACGCGAGCGTCACCTTGCGGCGCTGGGTCGCGGGGTCGACCTTCTCGAGCGCGTCGCGTCCGATGAAGTCGTGGTCGAACTTCACGAACGACCCGTAGCCGAGCTCCCAAGGCGTCAGGTAGTAGTCCTCGATGTCGCGCGACACGAACGAGCCCGCGAGCGTGCCGGTGGCCTCGTAGCCGTCGGCGGGAAGCCACTCGCGGTAGGCGCGCTCCTCCTCGCCCGTGTAGATCGCCGGGAGCGGCGAGGGTATCCAGCCCGACTCGAGCGTGTTGGAGGGGTAGGCGCGCGATCCGACCGGGACGAGGCCGAACTCGGCACCCGCCTCGACGATCGCGTCGCGGATGCGATCGTGGTCGGCGTAGGGGCCCCAGATCTCGAGGCCGGGGGCTCCCGCCATCCCGTGCCGCAGGGTCCGCACGGTCGTGCCGTCGATCGTCATGGTCGACATGTTGAAGAACTTGAGCTGCTCGAGCGGCGCGCCGTTGAGCTTCTCGATGACTGCCCACGCGGTCGGCCCCTGGATCTGGAAGCGGTAGTAGCGGCGCGACACGGGGTGGCCGTACGGGCGCGAGGGGGAGCGGCGGTCGACCTCGATGTCGAGGTTCGTGTAGCCGCCCGTCTCGCCGTGGAACATGAGCCAGTTGGCGGCGGGCGAGCGGCCCACGTACACGTAGCGGTCCTCCGCCTCGTGGAAGAGGATGCCGTCGCCCACGACGTGACCGGATGCCGTGGTCGGCACGTACTGCTTGGCCCGGTCGACCGGGAAGACGGCGGTCGAGTTGACCGCGGTGTCCGAGATGAGCTTGATCGCGTCGGAGCCCGAGATGAACAGGTTGTCCATGTGGTGGGACTGGTCGTAGAGCACCGAGGTCTCACGCCACGCCGTCTGCTCCTTGATCCAGTTCTGGAAGTCGGCGGGGACGACGGGGTAGATGTACGAGCCGATCTGCGAGTTGCGCAGCAGCTCGACGGCGTCCCCCGACTCGTCGAGCACCTCCTGGAGGTTGCGTGCGGTCATGTTCTCCCTCTCTCTTGTTCCGGGCCCGCGCGGGCTCACGTGTCGTGCGGCTCGTCCGCGTCCGCGTCGGTGCCGAGGTGGGTCCGGGCCCACGCCGCCGTCGCGGGCAGGCCGCCGAAGGTGTAGAAGTGCAGGCCAACGGCGCCCGCCTCGGGCACGCTCGTGAGACGCTCGGCGAGCTCCGCGACGAAGGCGTCCGGCCCCGCGGTGCCCATGAGGTTCGCGAGCGAGAAGCCGTACTTGCGCACGATGAGGGCGTTCGCGCCGATGCCGAAGCGGCTCGCGAAGGCGAGCAGCCGTTTGACGCCGGCGGGCCCCGGAACGCCCACGCGGATCGGGGCGGTGATCCCGCGCCGTCGCACCTCGGCGATCCACGCGAGCACGGGGTCGACGTCGAAGCCGAACTGGGTGAGGATGACCGCGCCGAGCTCCTGCTCGTCGAGCGCGGCGGCCTTGTCCTCGAGTGCGCGCCACAGCACGTCGTCGGGGATGTCGGGGTGGCCCTCGGGGTAGCCCGCGATGCTCACCTCGCGCACGCCCGCGTCGCGCAGGATGCCGCTGCGGATGACGTCGAGCGACGCCGCGTACGGCCCCTCGGGCACGGCGGGGTCGCCGCCCACGGCGAAGACGCGTTCGTGGGCGTCGACGCGACGCAGCCGGCCGAGGAACTCCTCGAGCTCGGCGCGCGAGGTGAGGCGGCGCGCCGAGATGTGGGGGACGGGCACGAAGCCCCGGTTGCGCACGGCGGCGGCGGCCGCGACGCGCATCCCGAGATCCTCGTTGCCGAGGAAGGTCACGTTGATGCGCGTGCCCGCGGGCAGCAGCGGTGCGGCCTCGGACAGGCCCGCGAGGTCCTTGCCCGTCATCTCGAGCGAGAAGTCGTCGAGGAGCCGGGCGGTGCCGGATGCGGCGGTCGCGGGCGTCTGCATCTGCGGTCGGGTCCTCTCGCCCGTCGGGGCACGTCGGTGTGCGTAGCCGGAAAGATACCTATGGAGATAGGGAATGTCCATAGGCAGGCGGATTTATTCAAGGATCTCGTGACGAGCGTCACGAAAGTCTTGACAATCCGCAGACCGTGCCAGACCATGACCTTGTCAACACAGTGATGTGCCGACCATGGGGCTCGAGGCGACCGTCCTCTCCGCCGTGGGTGCTCGACGCGTCACCGCGCTGAAGTCTGATCATCCCGACAACGAGAGGCATGTTCGATGAAGAAAGCCCTGACCGCGGTCACCCTCGGCGCCGCCGCAGCACTCGTGCTGACCGCCTGCACCGACTCCGCAGCCCCCGACCCCAGCAGCGCCCCGTCCGAGGCCGGCGAGCTGCGCACGGTGCGCGTCGCCGCCCTGCCCATCGCCGAGACGGGGGCCCTGTGGGCCGCCATGGACGAGGGCATCTTCGCCGACCACGGCCTCGAGATCGAGGTCGTCCCCGCGCAGGGCGGCGCCCAGGCCATCCCGGGTCTGCTCAACGGCGACATCGAGTTCGCGATCGGCCAGCCGTTCGGCCCGTTCCGCGCCGCGATCGCCGACCTCGGCGCGCCCATCATCAGCAACTACGCGAGCTCGCTCGGCACTGACGCCGAGAAGGACGTCAACGCCGTCGTGGCGCTCAAGTCCTCCGGCATCACGGGCCCGGCCGACCTCGCGGGCAAGCGCGTCTCGGTCAACTCGCTCGGAGCCGCCGGCGACGTCACGATCATGAAGGCCGTGAAGGACGCGGGTGGCGACCCCTCGACGATCGAGTTCGTCGAGGTGGCGTTCCCCGACGCGCAGGCGCAGCTCGAGGCGGGCAACATCGACGCCGCGTGGGTGCCGGACCCCTTCATGTCGATGGTCGCGAACGGTGACGGACTCATCGTCGTGCACCCCTACCAGGCCACGATCCCGGGCCTCTCGCTCCTCACCAACATCACGACGCAGAAGCTCATCGACGAGGAGCCCGACCTCGTGGCGGACTACGCGGCGGCGATGGCCGAGGCCCTCGACTGGGCCCAGGACAACCCGGACGCCGTGCGTGCGGCGATCGTGAAGAACATGGGCATCCCGGAGGCCGCGGCCGCGGGGATCACGCTGCCCGTGTTCACGGCGGAGATCGACGAGGACAACCTCGAGGCGCTCGCCGACCTCGCGGTGGAGTTCGGGGTGCTCGACCAGAAGCCCGACTTCTCGAAGCTCCTCGCCCTGCAGTAGACACGCGTGTGCGGGGTGCTCCACGCTCGTGGGCACCCCGCACCCTCGTCGTGCCGTCCGCCCCGACTCGAGAGACACGAATGACCTCCGCACCCGCCACGGCCACGCGTCGTCCACGCCGTCAGGCGCGGGGACTGCGCAAGCTCGTGCTCGGCGTCGCCGGGCTCCTCGGCTTCCTCCTCACCTGGCAGCTCATCCCGGCGCTCGGGATCGTCGACGCGCGCGACCTCCCGCCCGCATCCGCGGTGCTCGCCCAGCTCGGCACCGAGCTCACGGATCTCGAGTTCTGGCGCAACGTCGGCCGCACGATGACGACGTGGGGGCTCGGCCTCCTCATCGCGACGGTGTCCGCGGTCGCGCTCGGCACGGCCATCGGGCTCGTGCCCGCCGCGCGGCGCTTCACGCGCACGACCGTCGAGTTCCTGCGGCCCATCCCCTCGGTCGCGCTCATCCCGCTCGCGATCCTCATGTTCGGCTTCCAGGTGCCCGCGGCCCTGCTCATCGTCGTCTACGCGAGCTTCTGGCAGGTGTTCGTGCAGGTGCTCTACGGCGTCGCGGACGTCGACACGGTCGCGCGCGACACGGCGCGCAGCTTCGGCCTCAGCCGCGCGTCGCGGTTCCGCAACCTCGTGCTGCCGACCGCCCTGCCGTACATCATGACGGGGGTGCGGCTCGCCGCCGCCGTCGCGCTCATCCTCACCGTGACGGCCGAGCTCCTCATCGCGGTGCCCGGCATCGGTCGCGTCATCGTCTTCGCGCGCAGCGCGGGCGACGTGCAGACGGTCTACGTCTACGTCGTCGTCGCGGGCCTCCTCGGCCTCGTCGTGAACCTCGCGTTCCGGCTCATCGAGCGCCGCGTGCTGTCCTGGCACCAATCGATCCGCGGGGAGGACGTTCTGTGAGCGCCGACACGACGACCGCGCGCGGCGCGCGCCGAGGCGCCGCACGCCGCGCCCTCGAGAGCGTGTGGTTCGCGGTCGGGTTCCCCGCGATCCTGCTCCTCGTGTGGGGGATCTGGGGCACCATCGCGCCGCAGAAGTTCTTCCCCGATCCCGTGCGCATCCTGCGCGCCTTCGTCGACACCTGGGTCGGACCCGCATTCGTCGAGGACGTGCTGCCGAGCCTCGCGCGTCTCGCGGTCGGCATCGTCCTGTCGATCGTCGTCGGCATCGCCGCCGGTACCGTCATCGGCCTCGTCCGCTGGCTGCGGGAGCTGCTCGAGCCGACCCTCGAGTTCTTCCGCGCCGTGCCGCCGCCCGTGCTCGTGCCGATCCTCATGCTCGTGCTCGGACCCGGCGACGCGACGCGCGTCATCGTGATCGTCGCGGGGGCGGTCTGGCCCGTGCTCCTCAACACGATCGAGGGCGTGCGCTCGACCGACTCGGTCATGACCGAGACGGCGCGCTCCTACGCGCTCACGCGCGCCGAGCGCATCCGCTTCCTCGTGCTCCCGGCCGCGAGCCCGCGCATCATGACGGGGGTGCGCCAGTGCCTCTCGGTCGCGCTCATCCTCATGGTCATCTCCGAGATGTTCAACAACTCCTCGGGGCTCGGCTACCGCATCACCTACTTCCAGACGAACTACCTCATCGCCGAGATGTGGAGCGGCATCCTGCTGCTCGGCCTCGTCGGCGTGCTGCTCGCCACGATCTTCGGGATCGTCGAGCGGCGCGTGCTCGCCTGGTATCACGGAATCAAGGAGGTCGAACGTGCGTGACACGTTGCTCGAGGTCGAGAACCTCAAGAAGGTCTACGAGTCCTCGACGGGCTCCGTCGAGGCCATCGGCGACATCAGCTTCTCGATGGAGCGCGGCGAGCTCGTCTGCATCGTCGGCCCCTCCGGCTGCGGCAAGACGACCCTGCTCAAGTGCATCGCGGGGCTGCTCGCCCCCACGTCCGGGCGCATCGAGCTCGACGGGCTCGCCGTGAAGAGCCCGCCGCCGAATATGGCGGTCGTCTTCCAGGAGTACGGGCGCAGCCTCTATCCGTGGCTCACGGTGCGCGGCAACATCGAGTTGCCGCTCAAGCACAAGGAGCTCTCGAAGACCGAACGCGCGACGCTCGTCGACGACGCCCTGCGCGCGGTCGGCCTCGACCACGCGGGCGGCAGCTACCCGTGGCAGCTCTCCGGCGGCATGCAGCAGCGCGTCGCGATCGCCCGCGCCGTCGCCTACCAGCCCGAGGTGCTCATCATGGACGAGCCGTTCGCGGCGGTCGACGCGCAGACGCGCGCCGACCTCGAGGACCTCGTGCGTCAGCTTCACCGCGAGCGCGGGATGTCGCTCCTGTTCGTGACGCACGACATCGACGAGTCCGTGTACCTCGGCGAGCGCGTCATCGTGCTGTCGAAGTCGCCGACGTGGGTGCAGGAGGATCTCGCGATCGACCTCCCCGCCGAGCGCGATCAGATCACCACCCGGGCCATGCCGCGATTCACGGAGCTGCGCACGCACGTCTACGAGCAGATCCAGCGCGCGAAGCGCGGCGAGGCCGTGCGGCCCGCCGCTTGAGCGGCGCCCGCACCCGGAAGGAAGGACACCCATGAGGAGTCGCGCACCCAAGCAGCTCCTGCTGTCGTTCCTCGGCGAGTTCGTGCTCGACCGCCACAGCGACCCCGTGCGCGCGAGCGTCATCCTCGACGTCATGGAGGGTGCGGGCGTCGCGGCGCCCGCCGCCCGCTCGACCCTCGACCGCATGAGCGCGCGGGGCCTCCTGCGCCGCCGCCGCCGCGGACGCGAGATCGAGTTCGAGCTCACCCCGGAGGCCGAGGCCGTCCTGCGCGAGGGCGGCCAGCGCGTGCACGGCAGCAACCCCTTCGCGGCGCACGGCGAGGGGTGGACGCTCGTGACCTTCACCCTCCCCGAGGGGCAGCGCACGCTGCGTCACCGCCTGCGTGCCGCGCTCACCTGGGCGGGTTTCGCGCCGCTGCGCGACGGCCTCTGGCTCGCCCCGGGCGACGTCGACATGGCGGCCGTGCTCGACCCCCTGCGCGACGACCTGCCGGCGGGCGCCCTCACGGCCTTCCGGGCGCGCGAGCTCCCCGGCTTCTCGATGGCGGAGGCGGTGCGCGCCGCCTGGGACATCGAGGCCATCCGCAGCGCCCACCTCGCCTTCATCGACACGTGGGGGAGGGCCGGGGCGACCGACGGCAGCCCCAACCCGATCTCGGCCCGCACCATGCTCGTCGCCGACTGGCTCGCGCTGCTGCGCGCCGACCCGCGCCTGCCGCGCGAGTTCATGGACGCGGACTGGCCCGCGGACCGTTCGTTCGCCGTGCACCGCGCGCGCCACGACGAGCTCGACGGCCCCGCTGCCGAGGCGTTCGCACGCCTCGTGGGCGCCGACTCCGCGCGGCCCGCCGCCGTCGGCGCCTGAGCGCGGCGCCGACCGCCCCATCTCCGCTCAGCCGGTCGGCTTTCCGAAGCGCGCCCGCAGCTCGGCCTTGCGCACCTTCCCGGACGCCGTGCGCGGCAGCTCGTCGACGATCACGACGTTCTTCGGCAGCTTGAAGCGCGCGAGCCGGCCGTCGAGGTGCGCCCGCACCTCCTCCGTGCTGATCGTCGTGCCGGGCGTGACCGTGAGCACGGCCCAGGGCACCTCGCCCCACTGCTCGTCGGGCACGCCGATGACGGCGACGCCCGTGACGCCGGGGAGGTCGCTGATGAGGTTCTCGACCTCGGCCGGGTAGATGTTCTCCCCGCCCGAGATGATCATGTCCTTGAGTCGGTCGGCGATGAAGAGGTAGCCGTCGGGGTCGAGGTAGCCGAGGTCGCCCGAGCGGTACCAGCCGTCGGCCGTGAACGCGGCCGCCGTCTCGTCGGGCAGGCCGTGGTAGCCCGTGAAGACGTTGGGGCCGAAGACCTCGACCTCGCCGATCGTGCCGCGCGGCACCATCGCGCCGTGCTCGTCGGCGATGCGCACCTCGGTGAAGAAGTGCGGGAGGCCCACGCTGCCCTGCTTGGCGCGCGTCATGCTGGGGGGCAGCGACGTCGCGCCGGGCGAGGTCTCCGTCATCCCGTAGCCCTGCGAGAACGAGAGCCCCCGCTCCTCGTAGGCGTTGAGGATGCGCGTCGGCACGGCGGACCCGCCGCACGTGAGCTTGCGGAGGCTCGACAGCTCGGTGGTCGCCCACGCGGGGTGGTCGGCCATGAGCTGATAGGTCGTCGGGACGCCGCTCAGCATCGTGACGCCGTGCCGCTCGATGAGCTCGAGCGCGCGGCCCGGCTCGAAACCGCGCTCCAGCACGATCGTCGCGCCCTTGAGCAGCACGGGCAGGGCGCCCATGCCGAGGGAGGCGGCGTGGAAGAGGGGCGAGATCATGAGGGCGACGTCCGTCGAGACGACGTCGTAGTCGACGAGGCAGTTGAGGGCGACGAAGGTCAGGTTGCGGTGGCTCAGCACGGCGCCCTTCGCGCGACCCGTCGTGCCCGAGGTGTAGAGGATCGCGGCGGGCGCGTCGAGCGTCAGCTCGACCTGCGTGTGCCCGCCGCCCGCGGTGCGCAGCAGGGCGGAGAGTCCGGGGCGTCCCGGCTCGCCCTCACCCGTGACGATGACGTGCTCGACCGCGGCCCCGCGCAGCCCGGCCTCCACGCGCTCGGCGAGCGCCGGGTCGTGGATCACGACGTGCGCCCCCGAGTCGTGGATGACGTGCGCGACCTCGGGGGGCGCGAGGCGCGTGTTGACAGGCACGAAGACGGCGCCGAGCTGCACCGCGCCGAACAGCACCTGCAGGAACTCGGGCGAGTTCTCCGCGGCCATCGCCACGCGATCGCCGGGGCCGACGCCGAGACGGCGCAGCAGCGACGACACCCGATCGGCGCCGTCGGCGAGCTCGCGATAGCTCGTCGTCTCGCCGTCGCCGTGGATGAGCGCGACCTTGTCGGGCGACTTGAGGCGGCGCTTGGCCATCCAGGCGCCGAGACCGTTGTCGAACATCAGCGTCCTCTCCGTCGAGGCGGTGAAGCGTGGTGGGTGGGGAAGGGGGAGCCGCTCAGGCGTAGAAGCGGTAGAGCCCGCGCGCGACGACGGCGGGCTTCGGGGCGTCCTCGATCTCGATCGTCTGGTCGACGGTGAACTGGTACCCACCGGGCACCTCCGTGACCTCGGCGATCGTCGCGGCCATCCGCACGCGCGCGCCGACCTTGACGGGGCTCACGAAGCGCACCTTGTCGAGGCCGTAGTTGACACGCGTGGAGACGCCCGTGACGTCGAAGAGCTCCGACCAGAACTTCACGGTGAGCGAGAGCGTGAGGAAGCCGTGTGCGACGGGCGCGCCGAACGGGCCGTCCTTCGCGCGCTCGGGGTCGACGTGGATCCACTGGTGGTCGTCCGTCGCGTCGGCGAAGAGGCCGATCCGGTCCTGGGTGATCTCGAACCACTCGGTCGTGCCGAGATCGGTTCCGGCGAGATTCGCCGCATCCGCGTAGTCGACGGTGAACGTCATCATGATGCCTTTCTGTTCGGGCGGGGTGAGGTGAAGGCCGAGTGGCCCGTGAGGGCGCGGCCGACGATGAGCGAGGTGATCTCGTGCGTGCCCTCGTAGGAGTACACGGCCTCCGCGTCGGCGAAGAACCGCGCGGCGTCGTGCTCGAGCAGGAGGCCGTTGCCGCCGAGGATCTCGCGCGCGAGCGCCGCCGTCTCCCGTGCGCGCAGGGCCGTCCACATCTTCGCGAGCGCCGACTCCTCGTCTGCGACGTGCCCGGCGTCCTGGCGCAGCGAGAGCTGCACGACCATGCCGAGCGACGCCGTGAGGTTGCCGAGCATGCGCGCGAGCTTCTCCTGCACGAGCGCGAACGCCCCGATCGGCCGGTCGAACTGCTCGCGCGCGCCCGCGTAGCGCAGCGCGGCGTCGAGGGCCCCGGCCTGCAGCCCCGTGGCGATCCACGCGACATCCGAGCGGGTCGCAGCGAGGATCCGGGCGACGTCGCCCCATCCGTCCACGCGCTGCAATCGCGCCGACTCGGGTACGCGCACCCCCGTGAGGGCGAGCTCGGCGTTCTGCACGGGCCGCAGCGCGACCTTGCCGCGCATGACGTGCACCTCGAGCCCCGGGGCGTGCCGGTCGACGAGGAAGGCGCGCACCGCGCCGTCCTCGGTGTCGCGCGCGAAGACCACGATGACGTCGGCCGCGTCGGCGCCGCCGATCCAGCGCTTGGCGCCGTCGAGCACCCACCCCTCGCCGTCGCGGCGCGCCGTCGTGGCGAGCCCGCCGGCGATGTCCGAGCCGTGGTCGGGCTCCGTGAGGGCGAACGCGCCCGCGAGCTCGAACGACCGGATGCGCGGGTCGAGCTCGCGCACCTGCTCCGGGGAGCCTCCGACCGCGACGGCCGTGCGGAAGAGCCCGGACTGACCGTTGTAGGCGGTCGCGAGCGAGACGTCGGTGCGCGCGAGCAGGTAGGTGCGGAAGCCGGAGAAGAGACTCGATCCGGCCTCCTCGGGCGTGAGCCCCGGGGGATCCATGAGCCGGAGCCGTGCGAGCGCGGGCCGCACGGCAGGCGGCATCTCGGCCTGCTCCCACGCCTCGGGGAGGAGGGGCCGCAGCTCGGTGTCGAGCACGTGCTGCAGTCGCTCGAGGCACGCGAGCGCGGGCGCGCTCAGGTGCGCCGCGGCGAACCCATACGGGTCGAGGCCGAGGGGCGCGGGCGCGGCGGGCATCGTCAGCCTCCGAGCCCCAGCAGCCGCACGGCGTTGTCGCGCAGGATGCCCGGCATGACCGCGGGCTTGAGGGCGGTCTGCTCGACGTCGCGCAGCCACCGGTCGGGCGTCAGCAGGGGGAAGTCGGAGCCGAACAGCACGCGCGAGGAGAGGATCGAGTTGGCGTAGCGCACGAGCTCGGCGCCGAAGTACTTGGGGCTCCATCCGGAGAGGTCGATCCACGTGTTGGGCTTGTGGGTCGCGACGGCGAGCGCCTCGTCCTGCCAGGGCACCGAGGGGTGCGCCATGACGATCTGCAGCTCGGGGAATCGAGCCGCGGCGGTGTCGAGCAGCATGGGGTTCGAAAGTCCGAGGGTGAGCCCGCGGCCGCCGGGCAGCCCCGCGCCGATGCCCGTCTGGCCCGTGTGGAAGAGGGCGACGACGCCCGCGTCGCTCAGCACCTCGTAGAGCGGGGAGTGCACGGGGTCGCTCGGGTCGAAGCCCTGCACGGTGGGGTGGAACTTGAAGCCCCGCACGCCGTGGTCCTCGATGAGCCGTCGCGCGTCGTCGATCGCGGACGCGCCGCGCAGCGGGTCGACGGAGCCGAACGGGATGAGCACGTCGTTGTGGCGCGCCGCGCCCTCGGCGATCTCGGCGCTCGAGAGCGGCGGATGCCCGAGATGCGTGCGCGCGTCGACCGTGAATACGACGGCCGCCATGGAGCGCTCGCGGTAGTAGTCGGCGATCGAGTCGAGGTCGGGCCGCGGGCCGTCGGTGCTGAAGTAGCGCGAGGCGGCCTCGGTGAGGTCGGCGGGCAGCGAGGAGTGGCCGTGCGCGTCGACCTCGACGTGCACGTGCATGTCGATCGCGGTGAGCGCCGCGACGTCGATCGCCGGTTCGTAGCGCGTCATGACGGGTCGGATGCGCGCGTCAGCTCGTCGGGGAGGGGCGGGAAGCTCTCGCCGACCGTCTCGAGCGAGGGCCCGAACTCGTCGTCGAACGCCGCGGCGATCGCGTCGGCCGTCCATCCGCCCTCGCGGTACGCCGTGACGGTGGGCTGCGGATGCGACCACAGCTGCATGCGGTCGCCGCCGATGCCGATCGCCTGCCCCGTCACGCCGGCCGCCGCATCCGAGGCGAGGAAGGCCACGAGGCCCGCGACGTCGTCGGAGGTGCCGAAGCCGAGGTCGTGGCGGAAGAACGCGGGCATGGGCTCGCCGGCCGCGTCCGCCTCGACGGCGGCGGCGAAGTAGGGCACGGTCGCGGTCATGGCGGTCGCGGCGACCGGGATGACGGCGTTGGCCGTGATGCCGGCGCGCGCGAGCTCGAGCGCCCACGTGCGCACCATGCCGACGATGCCGGCCTTCGCGGCGGCGTAGTTGGTCTGTCCGAAGTTGCCGCGCTGACCGGTGGGGGAGCCGATGCACACGATGCGGCCTCCTTCGCCCGCCTCGCGCATGTGCTGCACGGCGGCGCGCACGCACGTGAAGGTGCCCCGCAGGTGCACGTCGATGACGGTGTCGAAGTCGTCGTCGCTCATCTTCCACAGCACGGTGTCGCGCAGCACGCCCGCGTTGGTGACGAGGATGTCGAGCCGCCCGTAGCGCTCGACGGCGGCCTCCACGAGCTGCGTCGCGGTCGACGTGGGACCGACGGGCGCCACGACGGCGCTCGCGATGCCGCCCTCGGCCGTGATGGAGGCGACGGCCTCCGCCGCGATCGTCTCGTCGACGTCGTTCACGATGACGGATGCGCCCTGTCGCGCGAGCTCCTGGGCGTAGGCGAGCCCGAGTCCGCGACCCGACCCCGTGACGATCGCGACCTTGCCGTCGAGTGACATCCGCAACTCCCTTGTCTCGTGCGTCCTATTACAGCCCGATTCGATTGAAGAAGTCAATTATTGCCGTTGGCACTTTTTGCTAGCATCGTGCGCATGGCCCACCGCGCAGCGTCGCCGCTCGACGACGACCTCAGCTTCCTGCTGGCGCGGGCCAACGCCCTCTCCCTCGCGGCCGGCAACGCCGCGCTCGTCGACCTCGGCCTGCGCGTGCGCTCCTACTCGGTGCTCGCGCTCGCGGCGGGCGAGGGGCGCCCCTCGCAGCGCGAGCTCGCGGAGTTCCTGCGCCTCGACCCGAGCCAGGTCGTCGCGCTCGTCGACGAGCTGCAGCGCCGCGGGCTCGTCGTGCGCGAGCCCGACCCCGTCGACCGCCGGGCCAACGTCGTCGTCGCGACGAGCGACGGGGAGGAGCTCTTCGCGCGGGCCCGCGTCGCCGTGCGCGACGCGGAGCGCGAACTCCACGCGGGCCTCTCCGCCGACGATCGCGCGCGCCTCGCCGATCTGCTCCAGCAGATCGCCTTCCCCGCCTGAGGCCCCGGCGCCGGGCAGCCGCCCGCCGTGGTCCGGAGGGGGCGTCATCCGATGCCATGATGGTGCGCATGACGACGAGGCCTGCGCGGGTGGTCGTCGCCATCAATCCCGCGGCGTCCTTCGGGGCGAGCCGCGACGTCGGCCCGGCCGTCGTGCAGACGCTGCGGGCGATGGGCCACGAGGTGACCTCCCTCACCGAACCCGACTTCGACTCGCTCCTCGACTCCGCGCGCGCGGCCGTGCGCACGCGTCCCGACGCGCTCGTCGTCGTCGGCGGCGACGGCATGGTCAACCTCGGGGTCAACCTCGTCGCGGGCACGCGCGTGCCGCTCGGCATCGTGCCCTCCGGCACGGGTAACGACATGGCGCGCGGGCTCGGCATCCCGCACGACGACACCGAGGCGGCCATCCGCTTCCTCGCGTCCGCCCTCGAGGCGCCGCCGCGGCAGATCGACGCCGTGCGCGTGCGCTGGACGGACGAGGACGGCGTCCGGCAGGAGCGGCGGGTCGCGGGCTCCTTCTCCGCCGGCTTCGACGCGATCGTCAACGAGCGCGCGAACCTCATGCGGCACCCCAAGGGACCGAGCCGCTACATCCTCGCCCTGTTCGCCGAGCTCGTGCGGATGCGTCCGTTCCGCTACCGCGTGGAGCTCGACGATGAGCGCCTCGAGCTCGACGCGCTCATGGTGTCGGTGGGCAACAACGTCTCGCTCGGCGGGGGCATGCGCATCGCCCCCGACGCCGAGCTCGACGACGGTCTGCTCGACGTCATGATCGTGAAGCCGCTGTCGCGCCTCGCGTTCCTGCGGCTCTTCCCGCGGGTGTTCGAGGGGGCGCACACGACACTCCCCGCGGTGATGATGCGGCGTGCGAAGCGGATCCGCATCGAGGCGGATGCCCCGCTCGTGAGCTACGCCGACGGCGAGCGGATCGCGCCCCTCCCCGTCGAGCTCGAGGTGGAGCCGCGGGCCCTGCGGGTGCTCGCCTGACCGCCACCCGGCCGTTTTGGTCGGGGCCCGAAGCCTGTGGCATAATCGTCAAGTTGTCGCGAAACGGCCCCATCGTATAGCGGCCTAGTACGCCGCCCTCTCACGGCGGTAACGCGGGTTCGAATCCCGCTGGGGTCACCAACACGAGAAGCCCGGTCCATCGGACCGGGCTTCTCGCTTTCCCGGCACCTGACGCGGTGCCCGTACACTCGCGACATGGCGAAGAAGACGATCACGATCCTCACCGACGACCTCGACGGCACCGAGCTGCCCGCGGGATCCCGCAGCACGCGCTTCGCGCTCGACGGCGTCGAGTACGAGATCGACCTCTCCGCCGAGAACGCGCGCGCGCTCGCCGACGCGCTCTCGCCGTACATCTCCGCCGCCCGACGCGTCGGCGGGACCGCTCGCGCGGCCGCATCCCGCCCGCGCAGTCGCGCACCCCGCGGCGACGCCGAGCGGCTCGCCGCCATCCGCGCGTGGGCACAGGGCAACGGCTACACCGTCGGCGACCGCGGCCGCATCAAGGCCGAGATCGTCGAGGCGTACGAGGCCGCCAACGGCTGAGCCCGGCGGCTGTCCGAGGCTCGCGGGATGATGTCGCCATGTGCGGACGATTCGCGAACGACGCCGAGACCAACGAGCTGATCGAGGAGTTCGTCGCCGCGGGCAACGACTTCCGCGACTGGCGCCCCCAGTACTCGATCGCGCCCACCGAAATCGTGCCCATCGTGCGCGAGCGCGCCGCGGGCTCGGGCGAGCTCGTGCGCACGATCGAGCCCGCCGCGTGGGACTTCCATCCGCCGTTCCTCACCGCGAAGTCGCGCCCGCAGTTCAACGCCCGCATCGAGACGATCGCGACGAACGGCCTGTGGAAGTCGGCGTTCGCGGGCAACCGCTGCATCGTGCCGATGCGCGGGTACTACGAGTGGACGGGCGAGGCGGGCTCCAAGCAGCCGCACTTCATCCACGGCGAGAGCCGCATCCTCGCCGCCGCGGGTCTCGCGACGGCGCGCAAGGTCGACGACGAGTGGGTCGTGTCGTGCGCGATCGTCACGCGCGAGGCGCGCGACGCATCCGGCGAGGTGCACGACCGGATGCCGGCCTTCCTCACGCGCGACGCCTACGAGGAGTGGCTATCGCCCGCGAAGCTCACGAGCGACGCCGACCGCGAGCGCATGCTCGGCATGCTCGACGCGGTCTCGGCCGAGGTGGCCTCGACCCTCACGAGCTACGAGGTCGACCGTCGCGTCAACAACTCGCGCACCGTCGACCCGAGCGACCCCGGACTCATCGAGCCGCTCGCGAGTTGAGGCGCGCGGGCCGCCGACTCAGTGGAGGCTCGGCTCGAGCGGCTGCGCGCCGCTCTCCTTCGCGCCCGCGGTGTGGGCGAGGATCTGCATCTTGACGGACCAGCGGTCGATGAGGGCGAGGGCGATCGCCGAGGCGATGAAGGTCACGTGGATCATGACCTGCCAGAAGACGCCGTCCCACGTGTAGGTCTCGCCGGTGACGTCGTCCGCCTTCGGATCGCCGAGGTCGCCGACCTCGATGAAGGTCTTGAGCAGGTGGATCGACGAGATGCCGATGATCGCCATCGCGAGCTTGACCTTGAGCACGTTGGCGTTGACGTGGCTCAGCCACTCCGGCTGGTCGGGGTGGCCGTCGACCTTGATGCGCGAGACGAACGTCTCGTAGCCGCCGATGATGACCATGATGAGCAGGTTGGCGATCATGACGACGTCGATGAGACCGAGCACGCCGAGCATGATCGTGGCCTCCTCGATGTGCGGCCAGTGGCCGATGACCTCCTCGCCGAGGTGCCACAGCTCGACCATGAAGACGACGACGTAGATCGCCTGTGCGATGACGAGCCCCACGTACAGCGGGGCCTGCAGCCAGCGGCTGAAGAAGATGAAGTATCCGACGGCGCTCACCCACGGGGTCTGGGGCTTGTACTGGCGGGGGGCGTCGCTGCTCTCGGTCGGTCGCGGCACGGTCATCGGGTCGGGCTCCTGGTCGGTCGGATCGGCCGTTTCAGGATACGGGCCGACCGGCGCGGCGGGATGTGAGGCAGCCGAACGCCCAGCAGCGGGGCACTAGACTCGAGATGCCGAGTCGGAGCCAGGAGAGCGGGTAGCGAGGACAGTGTCCGGCATCAAGATCAGCGGAGAGAAGCGGCTCGTCATCGTCTCGGGGCGCGCGCATCCACAGCTCGCCGAGGACATCGCGGCCGAGCTCGGCACGGAGCTCGTCGAGACCGACACGCGCACCTTCGCGAACGGCGAGATCTACGCGCGATTCGGCGAGTCGATCCGCGGCACCGACGTCTTCGTCATCCAGTCGCACACGGCGCCCATCAACGAGTGGCTCATGGAGCAGCTCATCATGGTCGACGCCGCGAAGCGCGCGAGCGCGAAGCGCATCACCGTGGTGGCGCCCTTCTATCCCTACGCCCGCCAGGACAAGAAGGGACGCGGCCGCGAGCCGATCTCGGCCCGCCTCGTCGCCGACCTCTTCAAGGCCGCGGGCGCCGACCGCATCATGAGCGTCGACCTGCACGCCGCCCAGATCCAGGGCTTCTTCGACGGACCCGTCGACCACCTCTTCGCGATGCCCGTGCTGCTCGAGCACTTCCGCGGCCTCGACGCATCCGACCTCACGGTCGTGAGCCCCGACATGGGCCGCGTGCGCGTCGCCGACATCTGGTCGGACAAGCTCGGCGCTCCGCTCGCGATCATCCACAAGCGACGCGACCCGCTCGTGCCGAACCAGGTGAGCGTGCACGAGATCGTGGGCGACGTCGCGGGGCGCACGTGCCTCATCGTCGACGACCTCATCGACACGGGCCGCACGATCGTCAAGGCGGCGGAGGCGCTCAAGGCGCACGGCGCGACGAGCGTCATCGTCGGGGCGACGCACGCCGTGTTCTCCGACCCCGCGACCGAGATCCTGCAGTCCGAGTTCATCGACCACGTCGTGGTGACCGACACGCTGCCCCTCGCCGACGAGAAGCGCTGGGACCGCCTCACGGTGCTGCCGATCGCTCCGCTCATCGCGCGCGCGATCCACGAGGTGTTCGACGACGGCTCCGTCACGTCCATGTTCGACGGCGCGGCGTGAGCGGGGGCTCCCTCCTCTTCGAACCGCTCCGCATCGGCACCACCGTCGTGCCGAACCGCATCATGCAGACGGCGCATTCGAAGCAGTACTCCGACCGCGCCGAGTCCGAGCGGGAGATCGCCTACTACGTGCGGCGAGCCGAGGGCGGATGCGGTCTCTTCATCGCCGGAAACCACTTCGTGCACCCGTCGGGCTCGATCCGCAACTTCGAGGACGCCTGGCGCCGGGAGAGCGTCGCGGCCAATCGCCGCTTCACCGACGCGATCCACGACGCGGGAGCGCGCGTCATGGTGCAGCTCAACCACCACGGTGCGCAGGCGCAGGCCGACGGTCCCGACGGCCCCCGCCCGGTGTTCGCGCCCTCGCGCATCCTCTCGCCGTCCACGGGCATCGCGACGAAGGAGGCCGACGAGGCCGACATCCGTTCCTTCGTCGAGGGCTGGGCGCACTCGGCCGAGCTCGCGCTCGAGGCGGGCTTCGACGGCGTCGAGATCCACATGGCGCACGGCTACCTGCTGCACCAGTTCCTCTCGCCGCTCTACAACGCCCGCACCGACGCCTACGGGGGAGACCTCGAGGGGCGCACGCGCTTCCCGCGCGAGGTGCTGCGCGCCGTGCGCGAGCGCGTGGGAGCGGATGCGACGGTCGGCATCCGCATCGTCGCCGACGAGTTCCACCCCGAGGGGCTCGACGCGGCGGCGCTGCGCGAGGTCGTCGCCGCCCTGCGCGCCGAGACGCGGATCGACTTCCTCGACCTCGCCGCGGGCGGATACCACAACGTGCACTACGTCTTCCCCTCCTCGCCCATGCCCGTCGCGTGGCTGCGCGACGCGACGGCGGAGATGAAGGCCGCCAACCCCGACGTCGCGGTGTTCGGCGTCGGCGCCGCGCTCGCGGTCGAGGAGGCCGAGGAGGTGCTGCGCTCGGGCGTCGCCGACATGGTCGCGCTCACGCGTGCCCAGATCGCCGACCCCGAGCTCGCGCACAAGCTCCGCACGGGGCGCACCGACCAGATCCGCCACTGCATCCGGCTCAACCAGGGCTGCCTCGGTCGCGGCAGCCGGGGGCTGCCCGTGTCGTGCACCGTCAACCCGCGCGCCGGTCGCGAGGAGGAGCGCCCGGCGCTCCCGCGCGTCGACGCGCCCGAGCGGTGGGTCGTCGTGGGCGGAGGGCCGGCCGGGATGCGCGCGGCCGTCGAGCTCGCCGAGCTCGGCCACGTCGTGCGGCTCGTCGAGCGGGATGCGCGACTCGGCGGCCAGCTCGCGCTCGCCCGCCGCGTGCCCGGGCGTGAGAGCGTCGACCTGCTCGTCGAGGACCTCGCACGCGACCTCGTCCGGCTGGGCGTCGAGGTCGAGCTGGGCGTCGAGCTCGACGCCGCCGGCATCGAGGGGCTCGACGCGGACGGCGTCGTGATCGCGACGGGCGCGACCGCCCCGGCGACGACCTCGCTCCACCTCGGCGGCGCCTACCTCGCGGGCTTCCCCGCAGCGGGCACCGTCGACGCCTTCTCGGCGCTCGCCGACGCCGCCTCGCTCGGCCGGAGGATCGCGGTCGTCGACGCCGACGGCACCGCGTACGCCTCGGGGGTCGTGCTCTCCCTCCTCGCGGTCGTCGAGGAGCTCGAGCTCGTGACCCCGAGCGAGACTGTCTTCCCGCACGTGGGGGCGGGCTACGACCGACCCCTGCTGCTCGAGCGCCTCGCGGCGCATCCGGGTTTCCGGCGCCGCACCGCGACGCGTGTCGCGGGGCTCGGCGACGGGAGCCTCGAGCTCGTCGACGGCCTCACGGGGGAGCGGTCCCGCATCGGCGGCCTCGACGCGATCGTCGCGCTCGAGCCGCGCGCGGCCGTGCACCCGCGGGGCATGACGGCGGTGCCGGGGGTCGGTATGGGCTCGGGGCGGATCGTGGCCGTCGGCGACGCCGTGAGCCCCCGCAACATCGATGCGGCGATCGCCGACGCGGTCGAGCTCGTCTACCGCGCGTCCGCGCCCGTCTCCGCCTGAGGGCCGCCTCAGACGGGCACGCCGGGGGTGCCGGGGGTCGCGACGCGCACCTCGGGGATGAACCCGAGGAAGCGCAGCTGCACCTCGCGGCCGCCGAAGTCGGTCGCGTAGCAGTACCAGCCCGGGCCCTCGTGACCCGACCACTCGAAGCGCGCCTCGGGGGCCGAGCCCGGCGCATCCGTCGATGCGACGATCCGACAGGCGAGCTCCGCCGTGCGCGCCGCCGTGGAGAGCCCGATGAGCACCCCGGGCAGCACGAGCGAGACGATCGCGAGCACGACGACGACGCGCGCGACGCGCCGCATCCGCGGGCCGCGCAGCGAGCCGCCCTCGCCCGGCTCGGCGAACGCGAGCTCGGGCGGGGTGTCGTCGTCGTTCGCCATCCCTCCAGTCTCGCATCCGCGGTCGCGGGGCGCGGGAGACCACCGAGCCCGGTGCGGCACTACCGACGGGCGCGCGTCGCAGCGTAGCGTCGGCTCATGGCGGGCACGGCGGACGCGCGACTGCGGGCGCGGATGAGCGAGTCGCTCGGCGTCGATGTCGCCGCGGTCAACATCACGGGCACGGCGACGCTCGAGTCGCCCTACCCCGTGTCGGATCTCGCCGCCGCGTCGGTCGCCGCGGTCGGCTCCGCCCTGACGGCGCTGCTCGCCGAGGGCGGGGTGCCGGGTGCCGTCGCGACCGTCCGGCGCGAGCGCGCCGATGCCTGGTTCCGCGCCGGCGTGCGCCCGGTCGGCTGGGTCGCGCCCTCGCCGTGGGATCCCGTCGCGGGCGACTACGAGGCGGCCGACGGCTGGATCCGCCTCCACACGAACGCACCGCATCACCGCACGGCCGCGCTCCGCGTGCTCGGCGTCGAGGCGGATCGCGACGCCGTGGCGCGGGCGGTCGCCGCCTGGCGCGCCGACGAGCTCGAGGCCGCCGTCGTCGCGGAGGGCGGGTGCGCCGCGACCATGCGACGCCCCGAGGAGTGGCGGGCGCATCCGCAGGGCGTCGCCGTGGCGTCCGAGCCGCTCGTCGCGCGCGAGCGCACGGATGCCGGCGGCGCGGCATCCGCCTGGAGGCCGACGCCCGAGCGCCCGCTCGACGGTCTCCGCGTGCTCGACCTCACGCGCGTGCTCGCGGGGCCCGTGTCGACGCGCGTGCTCGCGGGGCTCGGCGCCCAGGTGCTGCGCGTGGACCCCCCGGGCTGGGACGAGCCCGCGCTCGCGCCCGAGATGACGCTCGGCAAGCGCACGACCCGCCTCGATGCGCGCGACCCGGCCGGCCTCGCCCAGCTGCGCAGGCTCCTCGGCGAGGCGGACGTCGTCGTGCACGGCTATCGGGCGGACGCGCTCGAGCGGCTCGGGCTCGGCGCGGAGGTGCGTCGGGCGACCCGCCCGGGGATCGTGGACGTCTCTCTCGACGCGTACGGATTCACGGGCCCGTGGGCGGGGCGGCGAGGTTTCGACAGCCTCGTGCAGATGTCGGCGGGGATCGCGGAGGCCGGCATGCGCGCGGCGGCCGCCGACCGCCCCGTGCCGCTGCCCGTGCAGGCCCTCGACCAGGCGACCGGCTACCTCATGGCGGCGGCCGCGCTCGTGGGCCTGCGCGACAGGCTCCGCGACGGCCTCGGATCGTCCGCACGCCTCTCGCTCGCGCGCACGGCGCTTCTGCTCGAGGACGCGCGAGGCCTCCCACGCGCCGCGCGGTTCGCCGTCGACGAGCCGGCCGACGGCGAGCTGCTGCAGACCGGGTGGGGTCCCGTGCGCGTGCTCACGCCGCCGCTCGAGGTGCCGGGCGTGCGGATCGCGTGGGAGCGCGCGCCGCGCCCCTTCGGGAGCGACAACCCCATCTGGTGACGGGCGGCCGTGCCGCGGCCGTGCCTCAGTGCGTGTCGACGGCCTCGATCTCGCTGCGGTCGCCCGACCACAGCGTGTGGAAGGTGCCGTCGCGGTCGACGCGCTTGTAGGTGTGGGCGCCGAAGAAGTCGCGCTGCCCCTGCACGAGCGCCGCCGGCAGGCGGTCGGCGCGCAGACCGTCGTAGTAGGCGAGCGACGACGCGAACGCGGGCGCCGGGATGCCGGCCGTCGCGGCCGCGACGACGACGCGCCGCCAGGCCTCCTGGGTGCGCGCCATGGCATCCGCGAAGTACGGCGCCGTCACGAGCGCGACGAGGCCCGGGTCGGCCGCGTAGGCCTCGGTGATGCGGTTGAGGAACTGCGCGCGGATGATGCAGCCGCCGCGCCAGATGGCGGCGATGTCGCCCTTCTTGATGTCCCAGCCGTACTGCTCGGCGCCCGCGACGATCGCGTCGAAGCCCTGCGAGTAGGCGATGATCTTCGACGCGTACAGCGCCTGGCGCACGTCCTCGACGAAGGCGTCGGGGTCGGCGATGTCGAGGGTGCCGTCGGGGCCCGGGAGGGCGGATGCCGCGGCGCGCTGGGCGGGCTTCGACGAGAGCGAGCGGGCGAAGACGGCCTCCGCGATGCCCGATACGGGCACGCCGAGGTCGAGCGCCGTCTGCACCGTCCAGGCGCCGGTGCCCTTCGCACCCGCCTGGTCGAGGATCACGTCGACGAGCGGCTCGCCCGTGGCGGCATCCGTCTGGCGCAGCACCTCCGCGGTGATCTCGATGAGGTAGCTCTCGAGCTCGCCGCGGTTCCACTCGGCGAAGATCTCGGCGATCTCGGCGGGGGTCTTCCCCGTGCCGCGGCGGATGAGGTCGTAGGCCTCGGCGATGAGCTGCATGTCGGCGTACTCGATGCCGTTGTGGATCATCTTGACGAAGTGACCCGCGCCGTCGTGCCCCACGTGCGTCACGCACGGCTCGCCCTCGGCGACCGCGGCGATCGACTTGAGGATGGGGCCGAGGGTCACCCACGACTCGTCGGAGCCGCCCGGCATGATCGAGGGGCCGTTGAGCGCGCCCTCCTCGCCGCCGGAGATGCCCGCGCCGACGAAGTTGATGCCCGTCTCGCGCACGGCCTTCTCGCGCCGGATGGTGTCGGTGAAGAGCGCGTTGCCGCCGTCGACGATGATGTCGCCCGGCTCGAACACCCTCACGAGCTCGTCGATGACGGCGTCGGTGCCGGCGCCGGCCTTGACCATGATGATGGCGGTGCGCGGCTTCGCGAGCGTCGCGGCGAACTCCTCGTAGCTGCGGGCCGGGATGAAGCCCGCCTCCGGGTGCTCGGCGACGAGCGTCTCGGTCTTCTCGAAGCTGCGGTTGAAGATCGCGACCGTGTTGCCCTCGCGGCTGGCGAGGTTGCGGGCGAGGTTGGAGCCCATCACCGCCAGTCCGACGACTCCGATGTTGGCCTGGGCTTCGGTTCCGGACACGCGTGAGACCTTCCGATGTGGTGGGGGGAGAGTGCCTCCAGGCTATCGGTTCGCGTATACCGCCGCGGGGGAGGCGACCGGGCGCCGCGGGCGCGCGGCTAGTCTGAGCGCGTGAGTGCTCCGTCCGCATCCGTCGTCGTGATGGGCGTCTCGGGCTCGGGTAAGTCGACGGTCGGCGCGTTGCTCGCCGAGCGCCTCGGGGTGGCGTTCGTCGACGGCGACGACCTGCATCCGCCCGCGAACGTCGCCAAGATGGCCGCCGGCATCCCGCTCGACGACGCCGACCGGTGGCCGTGGCTCGACGCCGTGGGGGCGAGGCTCGCGCACGCGCCCGTCGTCGTGGCGTGCTCGGCGCTGCGCCGGGTCTACCGCGATCGACTGCGGGCGGCGGCACCGGATGCGCGGTTCGTGCTGCTCGACGGGTCGCGCGCGCTGCTCGCGGAGCGCATGCGTGCGCGCACGGTGAGCGATCCCGCGCACTTCATGCCCCCCTCGCTGCTCGACTCGCAGCTCGCGACGCTCGAGCGGCCGGGTGAGGACGAGCGCGTGCTCGTGCTCGACGTATCCGACGAACCGCAGCACGTCGCGGATGCCGCCGCGCGAGCCTTGGAGTCCGCATGAGCCGCCTGCGCGTCGTGATCGCCACACCGCTCTCCGCCGAGCTCGTCGCCCTCATCGCGCGCGACGACCGCCTCGAGGTCGTGTGGGAGCCGGAGCTGCTCTCCGACCCGGAGATCGATTGGATGGTCGGCCCCAAGCGGCGCACGCCCGAGGAGCAGGCCCGCTACGAGGAGCTCCTCGACTCGGCGGACGTGCTCTTCGGGGTGCCCGACCAGTCGGGACGCGCGCTCGGCCGCACCGTCGCCGCCAACCCGAGGCTGCGGTGGGTGCACACGATCCCCGCGGGCGGCGGCCAGCAGGTGCGCGCCGCGAGGCTCTCCGACGCCGACCTCGAGCGCGTCGTCTTCACGACCTCGGCCGGCGTGCACGCCGTGCCCCTCGCGGAGTTCGCCGTGTTCGGCGTGCTCGCGGGGGCGAAGCGCCTGCCGTGGCTCCTCGGCATGCAGCGCGCCAAGCAGTGGGGTCCGCGCGAGCCCCTGCACCTGCTCGGCGAGACGACCGTGCTCGTCGTGGGGCTCGGTGCGATCGGGCGGCTCACCGCCTCGAAGCTCGCGGCGCACGGATGCCGGGTCATCGGGGTGCATCGGCGCGAGGTCGACGCCGAGGTCGAGCGCATCGTGCCCGTCGAGCGGTTCGCGGAGGCCGCATCCGAGGCCGACGCGATCGTGCTCGCGCTCCCCGGGACGGATGCCACGCGCGGCATGCTCTCCGCGGAGGTGCTCGCGGCGATCAAGCCCGGGGCGACCGTCGTCAACGTCGGCCGGGGGACGACCGTCGACGAGCCCGCCCTCGTCGCGGCGCTGCAGGACGGCCGCGTGGGTCTCGCGGTACTCGACGTCACCGCCGTCGAGCCGCTGCCCGAGGACAGCCCGCTGTGGGAGCTGCCGAACGTGCTCCTCGCGCCGCACACGGCCGCGATCAGCCCCCACGAGCCGCGGCTCATCGCCGAGCTCTTCGCCGAGAACGCGCGGCGCTTCCTCGACGGCGAGCCGCTCCTCAACGTCGTCGACACCCGCGAGTTCTACTGAGTCACCCCTGGTAGGCTGTCGGGGAACTTCGGCGAGGGATGCCGGCCCGCGCAAGCGGACGGCATCCGTGATCGACGCGGTGGGCAGGCCCAGAGTCTTTCCTCACGCTGTTGCGCGTTCGAGTTGAAACCACATCCACGACGGGGCCCAGCCCCACCCTGAGGAGTCACCATGTCCGACGACAACAAGCTCGTCGCGGAGGTCCGCGACCAGTTCGGCAAGGGCGCGGCCCGCAAGATCCGCGCCGCCGGCAAGATCCCCGCCGTCATCTACGGCCACGGCACCGAGCCGCAGCACGTGACCCTGCCGGGTCACGAGGTCAGCCTCATCCTGCGCAAGGCCAACGCCGTGCTCGACCTCGACATCGCCGGCAAGAGCCAGCTCGCCCTCGTGAAGGACGTGCAGAAGGACCCGGTGCGCCAGATCATCGAGCACGTCGACCTCATCGTCGTGCGCAAGGGCGAGAAGGTCACCGTCGACGTGCCCGTGCACGTCGAGGGCGAGTCGTTCTCGGGCACGATCGTCGCGCTCGACGCGGCGACCGTCACGATCGAGGCCGAGGCCACCCACATCCCCGAGCGCATCGTCGTGAACGTCGACGGCGCCGAGGAGGGCACGCACATCACGGCCGCCGACCTCGAGCTGCCCGCGGGCGCGACCCTCGTGTCCGACCCCGAGACCCTCGTCGTGGCGATCACCCTGCCCGCGAAGGTCGACCTCGGCGAGGCGGCCGAGGGTGCCGAGGGTGCCGAGGAGGCCGCTGCCGAGGCTCCGGCCGAGGAGGCCGCCGCCGCCGAGGCCGCCGAGTAACACGGATCGACCTCCCGCTCATGGCGGATGACGTCTGGCTCGTAGCCGGGCTCGGGAATCCCGGGCCCGGCTACGCCGCTCATCGCCACAACGTGGGTCAGATGGCGCTCGACGTGCTCGCCGAGCGTATCGGCGCGCGCTTCTCCCGTCACAAGACGAACACCCGGCTCGCCGAGGGGCGGCTGGGCCCGGGGCTCCCGAAGCTCGTGCTCGTGAAGCCCAACTCCTACATGAACCTCTCGGGCGGGCCCGTCTCGTCGGCCGCGAAGTTCTTCGGCCTCGGGCCCGATCGGCTCGTCGTGCTGCACGACGAGCTCGACATCCCGTTCGACACCGTGCGCCTCAAGTCGGGCGGCGGCCACGGGGGCCACAACGGCCTGCGCGACATCCAGTCCGCCCTCGGCACGCCCGACTTCGCGCGCGTGCGCATCGGCATCGGCCGCCCGCCCGGCCGTCAGGACCCGGCCGACTACGTGCTCTCGCCGTTCTCGAAGACCGAGCGCGAGGCGCTTCCGTCGCTCCTCTCGGATGCCGCCGACGCCACCGAGGACCTCGTGCGCGAAGGCCTCCTCGCCGCCCAGCAGCGCTGGCACGCCCCCCGTCCCTGACGCGCGCCCCCGCCGCATCCCCCGCCCCACCCCCACCCCTCCCGCCCGCCCCGTCGCAACGTCGAAAATGCAGGAGTGGCCGAACTGCCGGCTACGCCCAACCCCGGCAATTCAGGCACCCGGTCTCAGAACTCCTGCATTTTCGACCCGGGGTCCTGCATTTTCGACGTTGCGACGCGACGCGGGGGCGGGGGCGGGGGCGGGGGCGGGAGCGGGAGGGGAGGGGAGAGGGTGGGGCGTAGACTCGATTCAGTGGGACTCGCGTCATTGATTCCGGTGCTCGCGCGCGCCCATACCTTCCGCGACGCGCTCGCCGAGGCCCGGTCGGATGCCGACTTCTCCGCCGTCGAAGGCCTGCGTGTTCCGCTCCTCGCCGGGCTCCTCGCGCGCCGAGCCGAGGCCGCGGGCCGCGGTCAGGCGCTCCTCACGATCACGGCGACGAGCCGTGAGGCGGAGGCCGTGGCCGCGTCGTTCGCGACGTGGGCGCCCGACGCCCTCGTGCTGCCCTTCCCCGCGTGGGAGACCCTCCCGCACGAGCGGCTGAGCCCCTCGGCCGAGACCGTCGGACGGCGGCTGCGCAGCCTCCGCGAGGTGCGCCGCTGGCAGGACGGCCCGCGCGAGCGCCCGCTCGTGCTCGTCGCCTCGGTGCGCGCCGCGCTGCAGCCGCTCGCCCCCGGCCTCGACGCGCTCGACACCGTCGTGCTCCGCCAGGGCGGGCGCGGCTACGCGCTCGACGCCCTCGCGATCCGCCTCGCCGAGCTCGCCTACGCGCGCGTCGACCTCGTCACGCGCCGCGGCGAGTTCGCGGTGCGCGGCGGCATCCTCGACGTCTTCCCGCCCGACGCCGAGCATCCCGTACGCGCCGACTTCTTCGGCGACGAGCTCGAGCAGCTGCGCGGATTCTCGGTCGCCGACCAGCGCTCGCTCCCGGGCGAGCTCGGCCCCGTCGAGCTCGGCCCCGCGCGCGAGCTGCTCATCACGGATGCCGTGCGCGGCCGGGCGTCCGAGCTCCAGCACGAGTACGAGGCGATCGGCCCCATGCTCGCGAAGATCGCCGAGGGCATCCCCGTCGAGGGCATGGAATCGCTGACGCCCGCGCTCGTCGGCCGACTCGTGCCGCTCACCGACTACCTGCCCGACGACGCGGCCGTCGTCGTGCTCTCGCCCGAGCGCGTCGCGACGCGCGCCCTCAGCCTCTCCGAGACGAACCGCGAGTTCCTCGAGGCGGCGTGGAGCGCCGCGACCGCGGGCGGTGCCGCGCCGATCGACCTGCAGGCGAGCCTCGACACGGGCGACTTCCTCACGGTGTCGGGTCTTCGCGCGGAGGCGCGCCCGCGCACCTGGTGGACGGTGAGCCCGTTCGACACCGACGACGAGGATGTGACGCGCCTCGACGGGCGCGCGATCCCGAGCTTCGCGGGAACCGCCGAGGGCGCCGTGGGTCACGTCGCCGCGCTCGTGCGCGGCGAGTGGTCGGTCGCGGTCGCCGCGGCCGGCCCCGGCCTCGTCGAGCGCGCGGCGCAGGTGCTCGCCGAGCGCGAGGTCGCCGCACGCATCGTCGAGTCGGTGCCCGAGGATCCGGAGCCCGGCGTCGCCTACCTCGTGACGGCATCCGTCGAGGCGGGCTTCGAGCAGGACGACGCGCGCTTCGCCCTGCTCTCGGAGGCCGAGTTCTACGGGCGCGCCGCGGGCATCGACTCGCGCCAGCCGAAGCGGCTCGCGAGCAGGCGACGCAACGTCGTCGACCCGCTGCAGCTCAAGCCCGGCGACGCCGTCGTGCACGAGACGCACGGCATCGGCCGCTTCGTCGAGCTCGTGACGCGCGAGGTCGCGGGAGGCGGGCGCGTCTCGCGTGGCCCCCTCGGCACCCAGCACGAGAAGGTCACGCGCGAGTACCTCGTGCTCGAGTACGCGCCGTCGAAGCGCGGCCAGCCGGGCGACCGCCTCTATGTGCCCACCGATCAGCTCGATCAGCTCTCCCGCTACGTCGGCGGCGAGAACCCGGCCCTCTCGAAGATGGGCGGATCGGATTGGGCCGCCGCGAAGGGCAAGGCGCGCAAGGCGGTGCGCGACATCGCCGTCGAGCTCGTCAAGCTCTACAGCGCCCGCATGGCGAGCCCGGGCTTCGCCTTCAGCCCCGACACCCCGTGGCAGCGCGAGCTCGAAGAGGCGTTCCCGTACGCCGAGACGCCCGACCAGCTGCAGACGATCGACGAGGTGAAGGCCGACATGGAGCGGCCCATCCCGATGGACCGCCTCATCTCGGGTGACGTCGGTTACGGCAAGACCGAGATCGCCGTGCGCGCCGCGTTCAAGGCCGTGCAGGACGGCAAGCAGGTGGCCGTGCTCGTTCCGACGACCCTGCTCGTCAAGCAGCACATGGAGACCTTCCAGGAGCGCTTCGCGGGCTTCCCCGTGCACCTGCGCGCCCTCAGCCGATTCCAGACCGAGAAGGAGTCGAAGGAGACCATCGACGGCCTCGAGCGCGGTGAGGTCGACGTCGTCATCGGCACCCACCGCATCCTCTCGGATGCCGTGCGCTTCAAAGACCTCGGCCTCGTCATCATCGACGAGGAGCAGCGCTTCGGCGTCGAGCACAAGGATCAGCTCAAGAAGCTCAAGACCAACGTGGACATCCTCGCGATGAGCGCGACGCCCATCCCGCGCACGCTCGAGATGGCGGTCACCGGCATCCGCGAGATGTCGACCCTCGCGACGCCGCCCGAGGACCGGCACCCGATCCTCACCTACGTGGGGCCCCGCAGCGACAAGCAGATCACGGCCGCGATCCGCCGCGAGCTGCTACGCGAGGGGCAGGTGTTCTTCGTGCACAACCGCGTCTCGTCGATCAACCGCGTCGCCGCCGAGCTCGCCGAGCTCGTGCCGGAGGCGCGCATCGCCGTCGCGCATGGCAAGCTCACGGAGCACCAGCTCGAGCAGGTGATCGTCGACTTCTGGGAGCGCAGGTTCGACGTGCTCGTGACGACGACGATCATCGAGACCGGCATCGACATCGCCAACGCGAACACCCTCATCATCGACCAGGCCGACAAGTACGGTCTGAGCCAGCTGCACCAGATCCGCGGGCGCGTCGGCCGCGGACGCGAACGCGCCTACGCCTACTTCCTCTACGACGCCGAGAAGCCGCTCACCGAGACCGCCCAGGATCGCCTCGAGACGATCGCGGCCAACAACGAGCTCGGCGGAGGCATGCAGATCGCGCTCAAGGACCTCGAGATCCGCGGTGCGGGCAACCTGCTCGGCGGCGAGCAGTCGGGGCACATCGCGGGCGTCGGCTTCGACCTGTATCTGCGCATGATCGGGGAGGCCGTGTCGGCGTTCCGCGGCGACGTCGCCGAGGGCCAGACCGAGCTGCGGCTCGAGCTGCCGGTCGACGCGCGCATCCCCGAGGACTACATCGAGTCCGAGCGCCTGCGGCTCGAGGCCTACCAGAAGCTCTCGACGGCGTCCGCGCCGCTCTCGCCCGACGACGCGCTCGACCGCGTCGTCGAGGAGCTCACGGATCGCTACGGCGAGCCCCCCGAGGCCGTGCAGCAGCTCGTCGCCGTGTCGCGGCTGCGGCGGCAGGCGCAGAAGGCGGGCCTCGCCGAGGTCGTCGCGATGGGCGGACGGATGCGGCTCGCGCCGCTCGACCCCCCGGACTCGATCCAGGTGCGGCTCACGCGCATGTACCCGGGGGTCAAGTTCTTCGCGGCCCAGCACGCGGTCAACGTGCCGATGCCCGAGGGCGTGTCGGATGCCGAGCTCATCGCGTGGGTGGGGCAGCTCCTGACGGCCAGCGGGGCGGTCGCGGCCTCCTGACGGCGCGCCCGCGCGGGGCTAGCCTGACCCCATGCTGTACGAGCACCTCGGCCACAGCCCGCGCGTCGATCCGAGCGCGGTCATCGCGCCGACCGCCGTCGTGTCGGGCGACGTCACGATCGGCCCCGGATGCCAGGTGCTGCACGGCGCCGTCATCAGCGCCGAGGGGGGTCCCATCACGATCGGCGCGTCGAGCATCGTCATGGAGAACGCGCTCCTGCGGGCGAGCTCGACCGACCCGCTGCACATCGGCGACCACGTGCTCGTCGGGCCCATGGCATCCGTCTCGGGCGCGACGATCGGCGACGAGGTCTTCCTCGCGACCGGTTCACGCGTCTTCAACGGCGCGCGCATCGGCGCCCGCAGCGAGGTGCGCATCAACGCCGTCGTGCACCTGCGCACGGCGCTCCCCGAGGGCTCGACCGTGCCGATCGCGTGGGTCGCGGTGGGCGACCCGCCGCGCATCCTGAGCCCCGACCGGCACGAGGAGATCTGGGAGATCCAGCAGGGGCTCGACTTCCCCGGCTACGTGTTCGGTCTCGACCGCTCGACCCCCGACCTCATGGTGCAGCTCACCGAGCGCTACGCGCGCCATCTCGCGCGGCACGCGGACGACCGTCCCGTCGGCTGATCAGGTCTTGTTCCACACCTTGCCGAGCACGAGCGGGAGCAGCACGAGCGAGCGCAGGTCGATGAGGGCGTGAACGATGATCGGCAGCACGATCGAGCCCGATACCAGGTAGAGGAAGGCGAACACCACGCCCAGCAGGGTCGCCGCGAGCACGCCGACCCACTTCTGGTACAGGTGCAGGGCGCCGAAGAGCACGGTCGCGAGCGCGAAGGCGAGGGGTCCGTCGCCCACGACGCCGAACAGCAGCGCGGGCATCGCGAGTCGGAACATCGTCTCCTCGAAGACGCCCGCCGAGAGCGCGAGACCCGCGCCGTAGGGAAGCTCGCTGCGCGTGCGGGGGAGGAGCGCCCCCACGTCGCCGAGCTTCGGCACGTCGTCGATCGTCGCGTCGCGCAGCAGCAGCACGGGCAGCACGAGCCCGACCGCGAGCGCGACGCCCGCCCCGATCGCGATGCCGCGCCCGAGGCCCGTGTCGAGGAAGAAGTCGCGGGATGCCGCGATCGGCGCCCATGCCTGTGCGTCGTGCAGCGCCTCAGGCACGAGATCCCACGTCGCGAGCAGCACCGCGGCCGAGAGTCCGCCGAAGACGAGCACCGACTCCACGAGCCAGCGCCGCATGACCTTCTGCCGACGCGCCGTCGCGCGCATCCGCCGGAACCGGGCGTACTCGCGCCGTTCGCGCGTGACGGCCCGCCACGCGAGCAACGCCACGACGACCAGCAGGAGGGCGAGCAGCTGCGGGTCCACCGTGTCATTCTGCCGGGTCGGGAATGCCGGATGCCGCGCGCGCCTTGAACACCCACGATGACGAAGAACGATGTCGGGCTGCGGTCCGAGCGCGGACCGATCCTCCTCGCGATCATGGTGGCCACGGGCGTCGTGGCGATCGACGCGACGGTCGTCTCGACGGCGGTCACCTCGATCGTCGGCGACATCGGGGGGTTCGCGCAGTTCCCGTGGCTGTTCTCGGTGTACCTGCTGACCCAGTCGGTCACGGTGCCGGTCTACGCGAAGCTCGCCGACACGATCGGGCGCAAGCGCATCATCCTCTTCGGGCTGGGCGTCTTCCTGCTCGCCTCGGTGCTGTGCGCGTTCGCGTGGAACATGCCGAGTCTCATCGCGTTCCGCGCGCTGCAGGGGATCGGCGCGGGCGCCATCCTGCCCATCACGATCACGATCATCGGCGACATCTACACGGTCGAGGAGCGCGCGCGCACGCAGGGCTACGTCGCGAGCGTGTGGGCGATCGCGGCGGTCGCCGGACCCGCGCTCGGGGGTCTGTTCGCGATGGCCGACCTCTGGCGCGGCATCTTCCTCATCAACATCCCGCTGTGCGCCCTCGCGTTCTGGCTCATCGCGCGCGGCTACCACGAGACCCTCACGCGCACCCGCCATCGCATCGACGTCGCGGGCGCCGTGCTGCTGACCGCGGCGCTCAGCCTCCTGCTGCTCGGGGTGCTCGAGGGCGGCAACTCGTGGGCGTGGGCGAGCCCCGCGTCGTTCTCCGTCTTCGGTGCCGGGCTCGCGCTCCTCGTGGCGTTCGCGCTCGTCGAGCGCCGCGCTGCGGAGCCCGTGCTGCCGCTGTGGGTGCTGAGCCGACCCCTCCTGCGCTCGACCAACGTCGTGGGGCTCGGGGTGGGTGCGGCACTCATCGGGCTCACGGCGTTCGTGCCCACCTACCTGCAGATCGGGCTCGGCATGAGCCCGCTCGTCGCGGGCCTCGCGCTCACGACCCTCCTGATCGGATGGCCCATCGCGGCGTCGCTGTCGGGTCGCCTCTACCTGCGGATCGGCTTCCGGGCCACCTCGATCCTCGGTGCCGCGATCATCGTGCTCGGCACGGTCGCGCTCGCACTGCTCGGTCCGTTCCCGTCGATGTGGGGGGTCGCGATCGTCGCGTTCGTCATCGGACTCGGTTTCGGCTTCGCGGCGGTGCCGACGCTCGTCGCGGCGCAGGCGAGCGTCGGGTGGGACGAGCGCGGCGTCGTCACGGGCGCCAACATGTTCGCGCGGGCGATCGGGCAGGCGGTCGGTGCGGCCGTGCTCGGGGCCGTCGCGAACGGCGTCATCGCCGCTCGCGGCGGGGACGAGTCCGACCCGGCGACGATCGTCGCGGCGTCGACGGCCGTGTTCGCAGGCACCGCGGTCGTCGCGGTGCTGCTGCTGGCGGCGGCGCTCTCGATGCCCCGGGACCGCCCCGCGCCGGCCGCAGCCGCATCCGGGGCGACCGATCCCGCGCCGCCCACGGGTCCGGTTGCCCAGGTCGGCTGAGACCTCAGCAGGCGGTCCAGATGCCGAGGCCGGCGGCCTGGGCAGTGTCCTCGGCGGCCTCGAACTCGGCAGCCCACAGCACGTTGGGCTCGAGCACGACGGTCTCCGCGTAGCCCTCGCGCACGAGGTCGAGGTTCACGAGCGCGCCGTCGTCCGTGAACAGGAACAGCAGCGACCGGCCGTACTTGTCGAGGGGGCGCACGTCGGCGACGGTGCGCACGTGCGTACCCTCGGGCAGCACGGAGCGGAGGCGCTGGGTCGCGACGTCGCCCCAGCACTCGGCGTGCTCGCCGATCTCGGGCGTGTCGATGCCGAGCAGGCGCACCTTGCGTCCGTCGGTGAGGAAGAGCGTGTCGCCGTCGTGCACGTACTCGACCCACGCCTCGCCCGCGTCCGCGGGAACGGCGGGTGTCTCGAGCTCGACCGACGCGCCGGGCACGGGCGGTTGCGCGGGCCCGGGCGACGCGCTCGAGACCCCGGGAGGCTCGGGCGCGAGCGCGTCGCGCACACCCCGCTCGATGCCGACCGAGATGACGGCGGCGAGCGCGACGGCGACCACGACGCCGAGGATGCTGCGCAGGATCTTCACGGCACGAGTCTGGCAGTCTGGGGCGCATGAGCGAGCCTCCCGTCGTGCCGACCACGCCGCATCCGAAGGTCGAGGAGCTCATCGCCGTGCTCGAGCACCTGCGCGCGCCCGGGGGATGCGCCTGGGACCGCGATCAGACGCACGCCTCCCTCGTGCAGTATCTCGTCGAGGAGACCTACGAGCTCGTCGACGCGATCGAGGCGGGTGACGACGCGGAGCTCGTCGAGGAGCTCGGCGACGTGCTGTACCAGGTGATCTTCCACTCCGACATCGCGGCCGAGGAGGGGCGCTTCACGCTCGAGGACGTCGCGGCCCACATGACCGCGAAGATGGTCGGTCGGCACCCGCACGTCTTCGGCGACGCGGTCGCCGACACCCCGGATGACGTCATGGCGAGGTGGGACGAGCTCAAGCGCGTCGAGAAGCCGGGGCGCGAGAGCGTGCTCGACGGCATCCCGCAGGGCATGCCCGCGCTCGCTCTCGCGGCGAAGCTCGTGGGGCGCGCGGAGAAGGTGGGACTCGCGCCGCGTGCCGCGGATCCCGTCGCGGCGAGCGAGGAGGAGCTCGGCGACGAGCTGCTCGCGACGGTCGTCGCGGCCCGCGCGGCGGGGCTCGACCCGGAGCGCGCCCTGCGCGACGCGCTCCGGCGCCTGCAGGACGACATCCGGAAGGCCGAGGAGCCGCCTCAGGATCCGGCGCGCGCGCGGTAGGCGCGCACCGCCATCCGGTTGCCGCAGCGGGCGGAGCAGAAGCGCTTCGAGCCGTTCTTCGAGAAGTCGACGAAGACGCCGACGCAGTCGTCGGCCTCGCAATGGCGCAGGCGGTCGAGGCGTTCGGCGCGCACGACGTCGATGAACGCCATCGCGGCCTCGACGAGCAGGCGCTGGGCGAGCGGCGCGTCGTTGTCGATCGCGTGGATGTGCCACCCGAGCCCGTCGTGGTCGACGAGTCGGGGGACCGCGTGCGCGTCGGCGAGGGTCTCGTTGACCCAGTCGACGACGGCGTCCTGGTCTTCGCCCCAGATGCCCCGCACGCTCTCGCGCATCTCGCGCACCTGCGCGAGCTCGCGCTCGTCGCGGTCGATGCGTCCCGTGAAGGTCCAGCGGGAGAGCAGTCGCGCCAGATCGTCGGTCGTCGAGAGTTCGTCGGTGCCGCTCTCGGAGGCCTCCGCGACGGTGTCGAGCAGCGCCTGGAGGAACGTGAGATTCAGTTCGGTGTCATGGGTGAAAAGCATTTGACTCCTGACCGCGGCGAGCGCTACTGTCACGACTGAAGCCAACTTAGCCCATGACACTGACGGGAGCATCCATGCATCGCGGTACCGCCTCCGCTGGGCGGGGAGCCCTCGGCATCGCGATGGGCCTCGCCGCAGGCCTCGCCTTCGGCGCAGGCGGCACGATCGTGAAGCCCCTCTTCGCGGAGGGGTGGAGCCCGGGTGCCGCCGTCTTCGGCCGCCTGCTCGTCGCGGCCGTCGTGCTCGCGATCCCGGCGCTCGCCGCCGTGCGCTTCGACGTGCGTCCGATCCTGCGCGCGTGGCGCATCGTGCTCGCCTATGCCGTGCTCGCGGTCGCGGGCGTGCAGCTTGCGTTCTACGCCTCGATCGAGCGCATCCCCGTGAGCATCGCGCTCCTCATCGAGTACCTCGCGCCCGTCGCCCTGCTGCTGCTCGCGTGGGGGCGCACCCGACGTATGCCGCACCGCCTCGTGCTCGTCGGCGCCGCCCTCGCGGTGGGCGGTCTCGTGCTCGTCATCGGCCCGGTCGGCACGGTCGCGCTCGATCCGGTCGGGATCGTGCTCGCAGCCGTCGCGATGATCGGCGTCGCCTTCTACTACGTCGTGGGCGAGCGGCTCCCCGCTGCGGTGCCGCCCGTCACGCTCGCGTGGTCGGGCTTCGTGCTGGGCGCCCTCGCGCTCGGGCTCGCGGGGCTCGTCGGCGTCCTGCCCATGCACGCGACCTTCGCCGAGGTGGACTTCTTCGGCATGCGCACCGGGTGGTGGGTTCCGCTCGTGACCGTCGGCGTCGTCTCGACGGCGTTCGCGTACGTCGCGGGCATCACCGCGATCACGCTCCTCGGCACGCGCGTCGCCTCGTTCCTCGGGCTCGGCGAGGTGATCTTCGCCGGGATCATCGGCTGGATCGTGCTCGGCGAGGCGATCGCCCCGCTCGGCCTGCTCGGCGCCGCGCTCATCCTCGCGGGGATCGTGCTCGTGCGACTCGAGCCCTCCGCCGCGCGACCCGCGCCCGAGCCGCTGCCGGATGCGGACACGCGTCTCGCCGAGGACGCGGATGCGCCCGCGCCCTCGGCGACCTGAGCTGTCGCGTCAGCCGACCGCGCGTCAGGCGATCCGGCTGCCCGCCGCGAGTCGGCGCGCCGGCGCGCGGGTGCGCGCGACGGCCCCGACGAGGAGCGCGATCGCGAGCGCCGCGTGGATCCCGAGACCGACGGCCCAGCTCGGCACCGTGCTCTCGATGACCTCCCGCGCGCTCTGCGAGACGTAGCCGCCCGGATCCTCGCACTCCGACCACGACGCGGTGAGCGCGGGCGGCAGCTGCGCCTGGCGTACGCCGTACTTGAGCGTGCCGAACAGGTCGTCGGGGTTGCCGTAGCGGTCGAAGTGCGTGGGGGCCGCGTCGGCGAGCAGCACGTACGGGTTCGCGGCGAGCGTCCACCACACCGTGTCGAAGCGCGGCGCCGTGTACGTGTACTCCATGGGCGTGCACACGATGTCGACGGGCAGCCCCGTCGCCGGGTCGATCTCCTCGGAGGAGGCCTCCCAGTCGATCGTCTCGTTCGTCACGGTGATCGTCTGCTGGTTCACCGCCCCGCCGAGCGTGAAGGCGATGAGCGTGCCGACCGAGAGGAGCGCGACCACGAGGTAGGTCGCGACGACCGAGAACAGGGGACGACGGATGAGACCCGAGACCCCCACGCCGACCGCCGCGACGACGCCGAGCTCGACCGCGAGCACGAGGATCGACACGATCGCGGTGTCGACGGATGCGCCGCCGAGCACGAGCGCGAAGACGAGGAACGGGAGTGCCGCGACGAGGAAGCCGAGCGCCGTGATCCAGGCCGCGAGGAGCTTGCCGATCACGAGCTCGGACGTCGTGACGAGCGTCACCTGCGTCGTCGCGAGCGTGCCGTTGTCGCGGTCGCCGTTGATCGCGTTGCCGCTCAACGCGGGGGTCACGAGCGTGCCGAGCAGCAGCACGAAGTAGACGATGATCGAGTACAGCACCGCGCCGGGGGCGTCGCTCGTGGCGGTCGCGAGCGTCGTGAAGATCGTCACGACGAGCACGACGGCCACGAAGACGATCAGCAGCACGTACCAGGCCGCGCCGCGGATCCGCTGCTGCAGCTCGATCGACGCGACCGTCCACATCCGTCCGAGCCCGCTCATCGTGCCCCCTCCCCGTCGGAGCTCAGATCGAGGAAGGTGTGCTCGAGGTCGCCGACCGCGGGGGCGAACGAGACGACGCGGACACCGGCGCCCACGAGCGCCGCGAGCAGCTCGGCGGCGCGATCCTCGCCCGCGAGCGGCACGACGAGCCCCTGCGGCTCGGCCACGATGCGGTTCTCATCGACGCCCGCAGCGACGAGGGCGCGGCGCAGGTCCGTGCCGTCGACGGCGCGCACGCGCCAGCCGCGCTCGGCCGCGCGCGCGGCCTGCACGCGATCCGCGCTCACGGTCGAACCCGCCTTGAGGAACACCGCGCGGTCGGCGAGCTCGTCGAGCTCCGCGAGCACGTGGCTCGAGACGACGACCGTGCGACCCTCCGCCGCGAGGCGCCGCAGCAGCACGCGCAGTGCGATCCGCGCCCCCGGATCGAGGCCGGATGCGGGCTCGTCGAGCAGGAGCACCGCGGGATCGTGCACGAGCGCCCGGGCCAGGCTCAGACGCTGCTTCTGGCCCCGCGAGAGCACGCGCGTGGGGCGGTCCGCGAGCTCGTCGAGGTCGACGAGCGAGACGAGCTCGGCTGCTCGCGCGGCGGCCGCGGGGCGGGGGATATCGAAGAGCCGCGCCGTGAGCTCGAGGCTGCGGCGCACCGTGAGGTTCGGCCAGGATCCGAGCACGTCGGGCATCCAGCCGAGCCGGGCGCGCACGGCGGCGGGCTGCGCCACGGGATCGAGCCCGCCGATCCGGATGGTGCCGCGGTCGGGGACGAGGAGCGTCGCGAGCATGAGCAGGAGCGTCGTCTTGCCCGAGCCGTTCGGGCCGACGAGGCCCGTCACCTCGCCCGCGCGGGCGGTGAAGGTCACGGAACGCACGGCGTGCACGTCGCCGAACGACCGTGCGACATCCGAAACCTCGATGTCGGCGGGGGCGGGACTCGGATGCGGCTGGGGCAGCGCCTCGGTGCTCGTCATGCTGCGACCCTAGGGCGTCGGCGACGGGGGTCGCGTCAGCCGCGGGGATGACGGCGAGCATCCCCCGGGCGGACGCGGCCGCGGCACCTGACACAATCGACGGGTGGCAACGCAGGTGAACCCTCCCCGCGGGATGCGGGACTTCCTCCCCGCGGAGAAGGCGCGCCGTCAGCGCATCCTCCGCACCATCACGGAGTCCTACCGCGCGCACGGCTTCGACGAGATCGAGACCCCCGTCATGGAGGACTCCGACCGCCTGCACGCGGGCCTCGGCGGCGACAACGAGAAGCTCGCGTTCGGCGTGCAGAAGCGCGGACTCACCCGCGAGGACCTGCGCTCCGCCGAGCAGCCGCTCGACCTCGTCGACCTCGGACTGCGCTTCGACCTCACGGTGCCCCTCGCGCGCTTCTACGCGACGCATCGGGCGGAGCTGCCCGCGGTGTTCCGCGCCATCCAGGTGGCGCCCGTGTGGCGCGCCGAGCGGCCGCAGAAGGGCCGTTACCGCCAGTTCGTGCAGTGCGACATCGACATCATCGGCGAGCCCGGCATCCAGGCCGAGGCGGAGCTGCTCGTCGCCTCCCTCGCGACGGTCGACGCGCTCGGGCTGCGGGATGCGACCATCCGCGTCAACGATCGACGTCTGCTCGTCGGCATGCTCGAGGGCTTCGGGTTCCCGCCCAGCAGCCACGACGACGTGCTCATCACGATCGACAAGCTCGACAAGCTCGGCCCCGCGGGCGTCGTCGCCGAACTCGGCGAGCGCGGCGCACCGCCCGCAGCCGTCGAGGCCTTCCGCGCGTTCCTCGAGCGCGCGCAGGGCGACGAGAGCCTCCCGTTCGGCGAGCGCGCCATCCGCCGGGCGCTCCCCGAGGGCGCCGACGACGAGGTCGTCGCGGGGCTCGTCGCGATCGGCGACGCCGTCGCGGCCGCGCGCGGCGAGGAGAGCGCCCCCCTCGCCTTCGACCCGTTCCTCGTACGCGGCATGGGGTACTACACGGGCCCCATCTTCGAGCTCGTCCACCCGAGCGTGCCGTACTCGCTCGGCGGCGGTGGCCGCTACGACGGCATGATCGGTCGATTCCTCGGCACCGAGGTGCCCGCGTCCGGCTTCTCGCTCGGCTTCGAGCGCCTCGTCGACCTCGTCGAGCCGCCCGCGGCATCCGGAGAGGCCGCCATCGCGCTCGTGCACGACGCGGATGCGCCCCTCGGCACCCTGCTCGCACTCCAGACGGCGCTCGTGGACCGCGGCGACCGCGCCCGGCTCGTCAAGCGCGCGAAGAACACCAAGCTGCAGCTCGAGAGCCTCGCCGAGCAGGGCTTCACGAGCTTCGCGTTCCTCGGCGCCGACGCCCCCGCATCCGTCGACGAGCTCGAGCTCCGCGCCCTGAGCTGAGCGATCGCGACCGCCGCGGCACGGGGTCGGTAGGATCGCGGTGGGCCCTCCGCCCGCCACACCACACCCCCTGAAGGAGTTCACCGTGTCTGCAATCGAGGCCGTCGGCGCCCGCGAGATCCTCGACTCCCGAGGCAACCCGACCGTCGAGGTCGAGGTGCTCCTCGAAGACGGCACCGTCAGCCGTGCCGCCGTCCCCTCCGGCGCGTCCACGGGCGCGTTCGAGGCCTACGAGCTCCGCGACGGCGACAAGGGCCGTTACCTGGGCAAGGGCGTCGAGAAGGCCGTCGAGGGCGTCCTCGACGTGCTTGGCCCCGCCATCGAGGGCTTCGAGGCCTCCGACCAGCGTCTCGTCGACGCCGAGCTCATCGCGGCCGACGGCACCGAGAACAAGTCGCGTCTCGGCGCCAACGCCATCCTCGGCGTCTCGCTCGCCGTCGCCAAGGCGGCCGCCGACTCGGCCGACCTCCCGCTCTTCCGCTACATCGGCGGACCCAACGCGCACATCCTCCCCGTGCCGCTCATGAACATCATCAACGGCGGTGCGCACGCCGACAACGGCCTCGACGCGCAGGAGATCATGATGCTCCCGGTCGGCGCGCCCACCTTCCGCGAGGCGCTCCGCTGGGGTGCCGAGGTGTACCACGCCCTCAAGTCGGAGCTCAAGGCGAACGGCTACGCGACGGGCCTCGGCGACGAGGGCGGCTTCGCGCCCGACCTCGCGACCGCGCGCGAGGCGCTCGACTTCATCACGGGCGCCGTCGAGAAGGCCGGCTTCCGCGTGGGCGACGAGATCGCCCTCGGCCTCGACGTCGCCTCGACCGAGTTCTTCGAGAACGGCGTCTACCGCTACGAGGGCCAGGACCTCAACGCCGAGCAGATGATCGACTACTACGCGAAGCTCATCGCCGACTACCCGATCCTCACGATCGAGGACCCGCTCGCTGAGGACGACTGGGACGCCTGGGTCGAGCTCACGGCCCGCCTCGGCAGCAAGGTGCAGCTCGTCGGCGACGACCTGTTCGTGACGAACCCGGCGCGTCTGCAGACCGGCCTCGACCGCGGCGCCGGCAACTCGATCCTCGTCAAGGTCAACCAGATCGGCACGCTCACCGAGACGCTCGACGCCGTCGCGAAGGCCCAGCGCCACGGGTACACGGCGATCCTCTCGCACCGCTCGGGCGAGACCGAGGACACCACGATCGCCGACCTCGCGGTCGCGACGGATGCCGGTCAGATCAAGACCGGCGCGCCCGCCCGCTCGGAGCGCGTCGCCAAGTACAACCAGCTGCTGCGCATCGAGGAGGAGCTCGGCGACGCCGCGGTCTACGCGGGTCGTTCGGCGTTCCGCGCCTGATCCGGGAGCACATCCGCGCCCTCTTCCGCAATCCCCGGGGACCGAATTCCCCGGGGATTGCGGTATCCGGAGGTCGGGCGTAGCGTCGCGATTGCAACCCGGGTTAGGAAAATCCGATGAAAACGGATACGCGACCGGATGCAGCGACTCCGCTGTTCGATCGACCGCTTGAAGCGACCATCAACCGTCACCCCCACGCCCTGCCGGAGCATGAAGCGCTCCCGCAGACGGCGTATCAGATCGTCCACGACGAGATGATGCTCGACGGCAACGCGCGACTCAATCTCGCGACGTTCGTCGGCACGTGGATGGACGACGAGGCGTCGAAGCTGTACGCCGAGGCGTACGACAAGAACATGATCGACAAGGACGAGTACCCGCGTACCGCGGCGATCGAGGACATCTGCTGGCGGATGCTCGCGGGGCTGTGGAACTCCCCGGACCGCGAGCAGAGCATCGGGACCTCGACCATCGGATCCTCCGAGGCGTGCATGCTCGGCGGGCTCGCGCTCAAGCGGCGCTGGCAGCACGCTCGCCGCGAAGCCGGCAAGAGCACGGAGAAGCCGAACCTCGTGATGTCGAGCGCCGTGCAGGTGTGCTGGGAGAAGTTCTGCAACTACTTCGACGTCGAGGCGCGCCTCGTGCCCATCAGCGAGGAGCACAAGACCCTCGACGGCTTCGAGCTCGAGAAGTACATCGACGAGAACACGATCGGCGTCGTCGCGATCATGGGCGTCACCTACACGGGCATGTACGAGCCGGTGGCGAAGATCGCGGAGGCGCTCGACCGCATCCAGGAGTCGACCGGTCTCGACATCCCCATCCACGTCGACGGGGCGTCGGGCGCGATGATCGCGCCGTTCCTGCAGCCCGACCTGGAGTGGGACTTCCGGCTTCCGCGGGTCTCCTCGATCAGCACCTCGGGTCACAAGTACGGGCTCGTCTACCCGGGCCTCGGCTGGGTCGTGTGGCGCGAGGCGTCGCTCCTGCCCGAGGACCTCGTGTTCCAGGTGAGCTACCTCGGGGGCACCATGCCGACCTTCGCCCTCAACTTCTCGCGGCCCGGCGCCCAGGTGCTGCTGCAGTACTACCTCTTCCTGCGCCTCGGGCGGCAGGGGTACGAGGCGGTGCAGCGCGGGTCGCAGGAGGTCGCGCAGTACCTCGCGAAGGGCATCGCCGAGATCGGACCGTTCGAACTGTGGAACGACGGCAGCGACATCCCGGTCTTCGCGTGGCGCCTCAAGGCCGGGGAGCGCAACTGGTCGCTCTACGACCTGCAGGACAGGCTGCGGATGAAGGGCTGGCTCGTGCCGGCGTACCCCATGCCGGATGACCTGACGGATCTCACGGTGCAGCGCATCGTCGTGCGCTACGGGCTCAGCATGGATCTCGCCGAGGAGCTCCTCGCCGACATCCGCACGCAGACCGAGTACCTCGACAAGCTCGAGACGCCCATGCCCGACATGGGGCAGCGCTCCGGATTCCACCACTGAGGGGGCGAGAGCGATGAGCGATCGGAACGCATCCGTGCCCGCGAGCTCCGCCGCGGACGGGCGGTCGGCGACCCCGACCGCGTCCGCGGCGAAGGGACGCGACCCCAAGAACCATCCGCTCGCCCGAACGGGCACCGCGGGTCCCGCGCTCGGGGTGCTGCAGCTGGCGATGCTGACAGTCGTCGTCGTCGCCAGCCTGCGGTCCCTCCCGGCGATGGCCGTCTACGGCCTGGGCAGCGTGACGCTCTACCTCATCCCGGCCGTGCTCTTCCTCATCCCGACGGCGCTCGTGGCGGCGGAGCTCGCGACGGGCTGGAAGGGCGGCGTCTACGTGTGGGTGCGCTCGGCCTTCGGCAACCGGTGGGGCTTCCTCGCGGTCTGGCTGCAGTGGATCCAGAACGTCGTCTGGTACCCGACGCAGCTCGCCTTCATCGCGGCGGCGATCGCGTTCACCGTGCTGGACCCGTCGCTCGCCTCGTCGGGGTACTTCACGGCCGTGATCATCCTCGTGCTCTACTGGGCCTCCACCCTCGTCACGCTGCGGGGCGGCAACCTCTTCGCGAAGCTCGGGTCGTGGGGCGGCATCATCGGCACCCTCTTCCCGGCGATCCTGCTCATCGTGCTCGGAGCGATCTGGCTCGGCACGGGGGAGAAGTCGCAGACCTCGCTCGAGGCCTCGGCGATCATCCCGCCGTTCACCGGAATCGCCTCGATCGTGCTCATCGTGTCGAACGTGCTCGCCTACGCGGGCATGGAGGTCAACGCGGTGCACGTCAACGAGATGCGCAACCCGGGGCGGGACTGGCCGCGGTCGGTGTTCCTGGCCTCGGTGCTCATCCTGCTCATCTTCATCCTGCCGACGCTCGCGATCTCGATCGCCGTCCCCGAAAAGCAGCTCGGGCTCACGGACGGCATCATGCTCGCCTTCGACGAGTTCTTCTCGAAGTGGGACATGCCGTGGGCGACCGCGGTGATCTCCGCGCTCATCGCGGCGGGAGCGCTCGCCTCGGTGGTCACCTGGATCGCGGGTCCCTCGAAGGGCCTGCTGGCGGCGGCCGAGACCGGTCTGCTGCCTCCCGCCCTCCAGCGCCGCAACAAGGAGGGCGTGCAGTCGGGCATCCTCATGCTGCAGGGCACGATCGTCACGATCCTCGCCGCGATCTTCGTGATCGTGCCGAACGTGTCGAGCGCCTTCGTGGCGCTCGTGGACATGGCCGCGGCGCTCTACCTGATCATGTACCTGCTGATGTTCGCCGCGGCGATCCGGCTGCGCAAGACGGCGCCCGACGTGAAGCGCGCCTACCGGGTGCCGGCCATGTGGTTGGTGGCGGGTATCGGGTTCCTCGGCTGCCTGGCGGCGTTCGTGCTCGCCTTCGTGCCGCCGCAGGGATTCAGCGCCTTCCCCGCCGGGGCGTATCCGTGGATCGTGGGCGCGGTCATCGTCGTGCTGGGTGCACCTCCGCTCATCTTCTACGCCCTGCGCCGACCGGATTGGGATCGTCGCAGCGCGGCGGAGCGCGCAGAGGAGGGCACGCACGACGAGGACGAGCGCGCACAGGGTGCCGATGCGGCTGGCCGGGTGACGGACGCGCGTGCCGCGGGAGGAGCCCCCGACCCGGGCGCGTAGCCTGGGTGGGTGAGCCCACGACCCCGGACCGAGCGCGTCGCCGTCGCGATGGCGGATCCGCCGCGCGCCGCGGCGTGGCTGCGGAACTTCCGCCTCTCGGGCTTCGCGCTCACGGTGCTCGCGCTCATCGTCGCCGCGCTCGTCGTGCTCGCACCGCAGCTCAAGACTCTCGTGGAGCAGCGCCAGCAGATCGCGCAGCTCGAGGCCGAGGTCGAGCGGGCGCAGCAGGAGCTCGACGAGATCGACGCCGAGGTGGCGCGATGGAGCGACCCCGCCTACATCGAGGCGCAGGCCCGCGACCGCCTCTACTACGTCTACCCCGGCGACACCGCCTATCTGCTGCTCGATGACCGCGACGCACCCGTGGCGCCCGACGAGCAGCCCATCAGCGACAGCATCCAGACGACGCGCGTCGACTGGATGAGCGCGCTGCTCTCCTCGGTCTACGCGGCGGGGCTCACCGACGCGACTCCCGAGCAGCTCGACAGCCCGCAGGGGAGCGCCGGATGACGCGCCCGCCCTTCCCGCCGCCTACCGCCGCCGAGGTGGAGGTCGTGTCGCGCCAGCTCGGCCGCCCCGCGCGCGGCGTCATCGGAATCGCGGCGCGCTGCGTGTGCGGCAACCCGACGGTCGTCGCGACGAGTCCTCGCCTGCCCGACGGCACGCCGTTCCCCACGCTCTACTACCTCTCGCATCCCGCGGCGACGGCGGCCCTCTCGACCCTCGAGGCGACCGGCGTCATGCCCGAGCTCGCCGCGACGCTCGATGGCGAGGTCGCGGAGGCGTATCGCGCTGCGCACGCCTCCTACCTCGCCGACCGCGAGAGCATCGAGGTCGTGCCGGAGATCGCCGGGTTCTCGGCGGGCGGGATGCCCGACCGGGTCAAGTGCCTGCACGCCCTCGCGGCGCACGCGCTCGCGGCGGGGCCGGGTGTCAACCCCATGGGGGATGCCGCGCTCGCGCGCGCGAGCTGGTCGCCCGACCGCTGCGAGTGCGCCGAGCCCGGCGCCGCACGCGGAGCCTGAGGTGCACCGCCG